>CALWAZ010000064.1 GCA_944375725.1 uncultured Merdimonas sp.
TACAACGCTTCCAAGGCGAAGGTTGAGAACTACAAGGAGCTGGGACTGAACTCCGAGACGGCAGTTGTATTCAACATCACCAGCCGCGAGCAGGTTATCCTGAACACCTGGTACGGCGGAGAGATGAAGAAGGGTATGTTCTCCATGATGAACTACTATCTGCCGCTGAAGGGCATCGCTTCCATGCACTGCTCTGCAAACACAGATATGAACGGCGAGAACACTGCTATCTTCTTCGGACTTTCCGGAACAGGAAAGACTACTCTGTCCACAGACCCGAAGCGTCTGCTGATCGGTGATGATGAGCACGGCTGGGATGACAACGGAGTATTCAACTTCGAGGGCGGCTGCTACGCAAAGGTCATCAATCTGGACAAAGAGTCTGAGCCGGATATTTACAACGCTATTAAGCGAAACGCTCTTCTGGAGAACGTTACTCTGGATGAGAACGGAAAGATCGATTTCGCTGACAAGAGCGTAACCGAGAACACCCGTGTATCCTATCCGATCGACCATATCGAGAAGATTGTTCGTCCGGTATCCGCAGCTCCGGCAGCGAAGAACGTCATCTTCCTGTCCGCTGACGCGTTCGGCGTACTTCCGCCGGTATCTGTTCTGACACCGGAGCAGACCGAGTACTACTTCCTGTCCGGATTTACAGCAAAGCTTGCCGGAACAGAGCGTGGAATCACCGAGCCCACACCGACCTTCTCCGCATGCTTCGGCCAGGCATTCCTGGAGCTGCATCCGACCAAGTACGCAGAGGAGCTTGTTAAGAGAATGAAGGAGAGCGGAGCAAAGGCTTACCTGGTAAATACCGGATGGAACGGAACCGGAAAGCGTATCTCCATTAAGGATACCCGTGGAATCATCGACGCTATCCTGGATGGCTCTATCCTGAAGGCTCCGACCAAGAAGCTGCCGTACTTCAACGTAGAGATCCCGACCGAGCTGCCGGGCGTAGATCACGCAATCCTGGATCCGCGCGACACCTACGCTGACGCTTCCGAGTGGGACGCAAAGGCAAAGGATCTGGCTGGACGCTTCATCAAGAACTTCGCGAAGTACGAGAGCAACGAGGCTGGAAAGGCACTGGTAGCTGCCGGCCCGCAGATCTAAGCACTTCTTCCATAAAACCCGTAAGGGCGTGGATTTTTCCGGAATTTCATAAAATTCCGCTTTTCGCCACACAGCTGCATACCGCAGCTGTGTGGTTATTTTTTTGCGCGAAAGCAATGAGACATGCAGAAGATTCGAAAAGAACCTGCCTACATTTATGCAAAGGCAGGGACTTTTCGAAGATTCTATAGGGCGAATGCCCGTGAGCCTGAGGAAGCAGGGCTTTCTCAGGCTGCATGTCTCATAATAAAAATGCAGAAGATTCGAAAAGGACCTGCCTGCATTTATGCAAAGGCAGGGACTTTTCGAAGATTCTATAGGGCAAACCTGCCTGCAAAGGAGAAACGCATATGAACGAAACATTCATGAAAGAAAAACCGGTATTCGGTCTGGTACTGTCCATGTCGCTGCCCATGGTTCTCTCCATGCTGGTAAGCTCCCTTTACAACATTGTGGACAGTTATTTTGTGGCAAAGATCAGCGAGGAGGCTATGACAGCGCTGTCGCTGGTATATCCGGTTCAGAACCTGATCAACGCGGTGACTATCGGATTTGGAATCGGCATCAATGCGGCCATTGCCTATTATCTGGGAGCGCAGGATCAGGACAGAGCTGACCGTGCCGCGACCCTGGGAGCCTTCTGGAATGGAGTGCACGGAGTCGTGCTGACGGTGGTCTGTATTGCTGTGATGCCTCTGTTTCTGCGGCTTTTCTCCTCAGATGAGGTCATTATTGATTATGCGGTCCGCTATTCCAGAATTGCGTTTCTTTTTTCAGTGGTCATTGCTTTTGGAATGACTTTTGAAAAGATTTTTCAGGCTGTGGGCCAGATGAAGGTGGCTATGGTCAGCGTGCTGGCAGGCTGTGTCACCAATATTATCCTGGATCCTGTGCTGATTTTCGGCCTGGGACCGGCGCCGGTGATGGGAATCGAAGGAGCGGCGCTGGCTACGGGAATCGGACAGGTAGTGACTCTGGTGATTTATCTGGTGGTGTATCTGCGCGGTACGCTTCCGGTCAGAATCAGCAGCCATTCCCTGAGCCTGAAAAATGAAGTCAGTGGAAAGCTGTATGCGGTGGGAATACCGGCGGCGTTGAATCTGGCGCTGCCGTCGCTTCTCATATCGGCACTGAATGGAATTCTTTCCTCCTTTTCAGACGCGTATGTGCTGGTATTGGGCGTGTATTATAAGCTGCAGACGTTTCTGTATCTGACCGCAAACGGAATCGTGCAGGGCATCCGTCCTCTGATTGGATACAATTACGGGGCGGGAGAGCACCGGAGAGTGAAAAAGATTTTCCGGACAGCTCTTTCCATGTCGGCAGTGATTATGGCTTTCGGAACAGTCATCTGTTTCCTGATACCGGACCGGCTTTTCGGGCTGTTTACTGTAAATCCGGAGACTATCCGGATGGGAGCGGAGGCCCTGCGTATCATCAGCCTGGGCTTCCTGGTTTCCTCCATATCTGTGACGGCAGGGGGAGCGCTGGAGGGTCTTGGAAAAGGATTCCCGTCCCTTGTGATTTCTCTTCTGCGTTATCTGATTCTCATGGTTCCGGCAGCCTATATCCTCAGCCGGTTTCTGGGAGCGGAGGGAGTCTGGCATGGGTTCTGGGTGACCGAATGGCTGACTGCCGCGGCAGCCTTGGCTGTGTACAGAAAAGAGACGGTAAAAATATAAAACGTCTGGAGAGGAAAAGCGTTTCTGAAAGCTCCAGACAGAAAGAAAGGAGGCCCCGGCCGGCTGAAACATATATCAGCCGGCCGGGGCCTCCTTTCTTGATAGCGCCTGCTTTCTCAAATCATCAGAAAATTCAGGGAGCCTACCGGGTTTCCGGTTCCCTTTTCCAGCAGAGAAATCAGTCCCCGGATAGTCTCCTCCGTCTCTTCAGGCTCGGAGGGTACCAGGGAATTATCCAGCTTTACGGTCAGTACAATCAGCACGATTTCTGCCAGAGCGGCCGGATGATCGAAATGAATCTGGCCTTCTTCGATCCCCTGCTGAATGATATCTGTCAGGACCGGTTTCATCTCCGAGATCAGATGCTTCATATATTTCTGGCGGATGAAAGCCTCATCCTTGGCGTCGGACTGGGCGGAATCCTCCTGGCTGCGGAACGCAGAGGAGGAATTGCGGCAGGCCTGAAAGATCAGAGCCATCCGGGTAAAAGGAGAGATGCTGGTCTGTCTGGCCAGCTTTTTGGCTGTCTCCAGAGGCTTTTCATAGCTGCGCTCCACCAGCGCGTCCACAATGGAGTCCTTGGATGGAAAGTAATAATAAATGCTTCCCTTTCCGATTCCGGCTGCCTGTGCGATCTCGCTGACAGAGATATTTTGTATGGTCTTGTCTTCCAGAAGAGTCTGGAGCGCGTCCAGGATCTGATTCTGTTTTGTCTGATTCTGCAAATCTTTCACCTCTTCCGTATGCTCCTGGGTGTCGATATCTATCCATATTACGATTATTCAGTATAGCATGGGAAAGAAGCGCCTGCAACAGTAAAAATAGACAGAAAAGATTGTAAAAATAAGGTTTTTTTAGAGAAAGGGCGGATTGACCGCTGGTCGAAAAAGTGGTAAGGTATCCGTGTAATCGATTCGACCAATGGTCGAAAATAAAAAAGTCTGAAGTGAGGAAGGAAAACGATGAAATACGCGGATTTTTTTGCGGAGATTAAAAGCCGTTTCATGGGAGCGGATGTGAGCGACATTCATGAGCATCTTGCTTACCAGTTCAATATTACGGGGGAAGCGGAAGGCATCTTCTATGTGGAAGTAAAAGACGGAAAGCTTTACGTGGAGCCCTATGAGTATTTTGACAGAGATGCCATGTTTACCGGAAGCGCTGATACCTTTATGAAGATAGCGGAAGGCGAACTGGATCCGATTGCGGCAGTGGGGCTGATGAAGCTGAAGGTGGAAGGAAATATTGACAAAGCTCTGCGTTTTAAAGAGCTGATTGACAGTAAGAGAAAATAGAAACAAAACAGGAAAGAAGGGCCGGAAAATGAAACTGAAACTGGTAAAGGGAGCCGCGGTCCTGCTGGGACTGCTGACGGCGGCTGAAGCCGGCGGCTCTGCCTATTTTTACCGGAGAACCATGAAGAGAAACCGTCTGAGCGTGGAGCGGACCATAAAAATGTCCGGAACTGACTGGAGCAGATATGGGGAGCTCATGCAGAAGCGGAAGGAATACATGATGGCACAGCCTCACGAGGAGCTGTGGAATCTGTCAGAAGACGGACTCCGGCTGCATGCTGTTTATTTTCCCAATCACGACAGCAAAAAAGTCGCAATCTGTCTTCACGGCTATACCAGCCAGGGGATGAGCGATTACATAGGACTTTCCGATTATTATCTGAAACATGGATTCGGAATGCTGCTGCCGGACGCCAGGGCCCATGGCCAGAGCGAGGGCGAATACGTGGGCTTTGGATGCCTGGATCGTTATGATCTGCTGGGCTGGATTCACTGGGTGATTGAAAAGTGCGGAGAGGATGTGGAGATACTGCTTCACGGAACCTCCATGGGAGGAGCCACCGTGCTGATGGCCAGCGGCCTCGCGCTGCCGCCTCAGGTCAAGGGAATCGTTTCGGACTGTGGCTTTACCTCGCCGAAGGAAGTATTTACCCATGTGCTTCATTCCATGTATCATCTGCCGGCTTTCCCCATGATCCAGATTGCCAGCTTTGTAAACCGCCGAAAAGCCGGATACGGACTGGATGACTGCAACGCGGCCAGGGAGGTGCGTAAGGCAGAGGTGCCGATCCTGCTGATCCACGGAAGCGCCGACAGCTTTGTGCCGTGCAGCATGTGTGAAGAAATTTATGAGAACTGCGCTTCACCCAAAAAGAAACTGATCATAGAAGGCGCCGCCCACGCGGAGAGCTATTATAAAGCGCCCGAGCGTTACGAAAAGGCGCTGGATGAGTTTATCGGAGGAATTATAAAATGATGAGACAAAGAAAGGGATACCCGGTGTACCCGCTGACTGCCGCACAGAAATTTCACTTTTTTTATCAGAACTTCTGCCCCAAGAAGGAAGTGCTGAATATTGGAACCAGCCTGACCATCGGCGTGGACCTGGACTTTGAAGAACTGAAACGGGCCATTTACAAAGCCTATGAGCGCTGCGATTCCATGCGGCTCCGGTTCGCCCATGACAAGGAAGGCACCTATTACCAGTATGTGGTAGATAAAGAAGAACGCGACATTGAGTTCGTGGACTTCACCGGCAGGACCATGGAAGAAGCGGAAGAAATCATGAAAGAATGGACGAGAGTGCCCTTCAAGCGGGATGATTCTCCCATGAACCGGATTGTCATGATTAAGACTCCCGATGGATTCCAGGGAATCTATCTTCTCGTAGATCATATGACCATGGATGCCCAGTCCCTGATCTGTTTTATGAAAGATATTATTGAGCTTTACTGCAATGCAAAATATGAGGGCGTGCCCTATCCGAAGGATATGGCTTCCTACATCGAGCAGGTTCAGAGAGATCTGGCCTATGAAGCAGGGAGCAAAGCCCAGGCGAAGGACGCGGAGTATTTCCAGAAGCTGATCGAGTCCTCTGAGCCTATCTATAATGGCATCGACGGTCCTGGAGCTCTGGAAGCCGAGCGGAAGCGCAGCGGCAATCCGAACGCGAGAGCGGCCATCAATGTATCGGATTCGGTGGATTCCGCCCTGGATATCTTTCATCTGGAAGCGGAGCCCACAAAGCGGCTGATGGATTTCTGCGAGAAATACCATGTATCTCTGGCGACCCTTCTGCTGATGGGACTGCGCACCTATTTCCAGAAGATGAACGGCAATGACGATGTGTCCATCAATACAGCCATTGCCAGAAGAGCGACGCTGAAGGAGAAGAAATCCGGCGGCACCCGGATCCATTCCTTCCCGTTCCGCACGATTATTTCTCCGGATCATACGTTTTTGGATGGAATCTACATGATCCGGGATCTGCAGAATGAGTATTTCCGCCATGCCAATTATGATCCGGTGGCCTACTTTGCCTACCGCAGCAAGCTGTATCCGAATCCCCAGGGCCAGACTTATGAGCCCATGTCTCTGACCTACCAGCCGCTGACGCTGAAGGAAAAGGGACTGGACAAACTGGGAGACATTCAGTACAAGACAAAATGGTATCCCAACGGAGCCACCACACAGGCCATGTACCTGACGGTTATGCACCGCCCGGAGGACAACGGACTGGACTTCAATTTCGAGCATCAGGTAAAGGCAGTATCCAGAGAAAAGCTGGAATACCTGTACTATTATCTGTGCAGAATTCTGTTCAAGGGCGTGGAGAATCCGGACCTGAGCATCGGAGATATTATGAAGCTGGTATAGACAAGAAAGGCAGGATAGAAACGGGAGGAAAAATGATGTTTGAAAAATTAGTGAATATTATCTGCAACTATGTGGAGGTGGAGCCGGAAAATGTACATCCCGACTCCCGGTTTATGGAGGATCTGGGATTTACCTCCTTTGATTTCATGAGCATGCTGGGAGAACTGGAGGACGAGCTGGACGTGGAGATCGACGAGCATGAGGCCGCCAATATCCGCACGGTTCAGGAAGCCGCGGATTATCTGGAGAAACTGAAAGCGGAGGAATAAGAAGGTTATGTTGTGTTCAACCATTCGCCAGATACTGGTAAATACAGAAAAGGAATATGGGCCGGAGGACGCTGTCCGGTATAAAATCGGGAAAAATAAGATTGAGGCCAGGTCCTACACACAGCTCCGCCGGGACAGTGAAAGCTTTTCCAGAGTGCTGGAGGCTCTTGGAGAACAGGGAGGTCATGTGGGAATCATCGGAGCCACTTCCTATACCTGGCTGACTGCCTATTTCGGCACGGTAGACTGCGGAAGCGTGGCAGTGCCTCTGGACGCCTCTCTGCCGGCAAAGGAGCTCTGTGAGCTGATAGACCGGGCAGATATCTCGGCTCTGGTTCTGGATGACATCCGCAGAGATGTGGGAGAGCTGGCCCGGGGAACCTGTCCGAAGCTGAAGCACCTGATTTCCATGCAGAAGGAAGAGACAGATGAGGAAGCCTTATCTTTCCGGCAGCTCCTGAAGGAACACGAGGGCCCCTGTGATTTTGAGCCGGAGCCGGATAAGCTCTGTACGATTCTGTTTACCTCGGGAACCACAGGAAAGAGCAAGGGTGTCATGCTGACCCAGAGGAATCTGGCGGAGAACGCGACCTGCCTGGACATGAAGATACCGCCCCGTACGGTGATTCTGTCTGTGCTGCCCATCCACCATGCCTACTGCCTGAGCATGGATATCCTGAAAGGCGTTTCCCTGGGAGCTGTGATCTGCATCAATGATTCTCTGCTGCGGGTGGCAAAGAATATCAAGCTGTTCCAGCCCAATATGATTCTGATGGTGCCTCTGATGATTGAGACCATGGCGAAAAAGCTGGAGGAGGTATCCGGGCTTCCGGACAGCCTTGTGAAATGGCAGGTGTTTGGAAAACAGTTCCATACCATCTGCAGCGGAGGCGCCTATCTGCCGCCATCCATGATCGATCTGTTCAACCGGTACGGCATCACAATCCTTCAGGGATACGGAATGACAGAGTGCTCTCCGGTCATCAGCAACATGGTCAGCTGGAATATCCGGAAGGAATCTGTGGGACAGCTGCTTCCCAACTGTGAGGCCAAGACCGTGGACGAGGAGCTCTGGGTACGGGGCAGCAGCGTCATGATGGGCTATTACAAAATGCCTGAGGAGACTGCCCAGACGCTGGAGGACGGCTGGCTTAAGACCGGGGATCTGGGTTACGCGGATGAGGAGGGCTTTGTCTATCTGACCGGCCGCAAGAAAAATCTGATCATCACGAAGAATGGCGAAAATGTGTCTCCGGAGGAGCTGGAAAACAAAATCGGCGAGAACCGTCTGGTCCAGGAGATTCTGGTGCGGGAGCATGAAGGCGTCATCGAGGCAGAGATTTTCCCGGATTACGATTACGCGAAAAAGAAGCGTATCAAGGATATCCGGGCCGCCCTTCAGGATATCATCGACGCGTACAACCAGGAAGCTCCGGCTTACAAAAAGGTGTACAGCCTGAAAGTGCGGGAGACAGAATTCGAGAAAAACACCTCCAGGAAGATCAAAAGATATTAACAAAAAAACCATGCAATTTTTTCTGGTTGTCAAATGAGAAGATATAGAGTATAATAACACCAGAAAGTAAATCCTGGGGTGTGCGTCAAACCGCTATTTTGAACCTACATTTACGTTTATGGGATTCCAATATCTCAGTCTGGATGTCAGGCCTCCGTTTGCAGTGGAAGGCAGAAGGGCTGTTGAGGTCGCCCACCTAGCTCTGGCTAGGCGTCAAAATCGCGGAGACGGCATTTTGGGTGTACTGCAGATAAAAGCAGCCGCTTGCGGCTGCTTTTTTGTGCGCTTCTCCCGGTTCTGGCATGGACGTGCCGCTCATATAAATAAAAATGGCATGAATCATGGCGGACATGGAAACGCCGGAGCTGTTTTGGGGATGATGAGCGATGGAAAACCGAAGATATGGAAAAGGTAACGGGCGGGAAAGAATCCTGAAGGCGAAGCTTTTACTGCTGGCCGCTGGCCTGCTGATCCTGGGAGCGCTTCT
This sequence comes from uncultured Merdimonas sp., assembly GCA_944375725.1. Classification (GTDB taxonomy): domain Bacteria; phylum Bacillota; class Clostridia; order Lachnospirales; family Lachnospiraceae; genus Laedolimicola. Next base: position 8,745 of record CALWAZ010000064.1, read on the forward strand.
GTTTTACGAAAAACAGGGGGACCAGGAGCGGGAAAGAATGCCGGAGGAGACGGACAGGACAGAAGAAGCAGGGGAAGCGGATAGTGCCCGGGAGGAAACGGAAGGGCGGGAAGAAGAGGAGCAGGAGCAGCAGGAAGAGGAGGCCCCTGCTCTGGAATACAGCGGAAATATACGGGTTCTGCTGAAGACAGACGGCTATGAGCAGGAGCGGCATGAGGAGATTCTGCTTTCCTCGGTGTCCGGGCAGGATCTTACGGTATACGATAAGGAAAATGGGGAGACGATAGACAGTGGAAATTCTCTGTCCTTTACCAGGGAGGAGGATACTCTGTTCCTGAACGGAGAGCCTCTTGGGGAGACGCCGGAGTGCATGGCTGTGCGGACCGCCCAGGGAGACAGCGCCGGCATTGCGGCAGAGTCTGTGTTAAGGAACAGCGGAACGCCGGTCTATGAAGGAGTGCTGGAGGTGTGGCCGGCGGAAGAGGGCTTTTATCTGGTCAATGAACTGCCCTTTGAGACTTATCTGAACTATGTGGTGCCCAGTGAAATGCCCTCCGGATACAGCCCGGAAGCGCTGAAAGCTCAGGCGGTCTGCGCCCGGACCTATGCCTGCAAGCAGCTGCAGTCCTATGATTTTCCGGCCTGTGAGGCCCATGTGGATGACAGCGTGAGCTATCAGGTATACAACAATACGGGCGCGGCGGAAAGCACCAGCCAGGCTGTGGCTGATACGGCAGGACTGATTCTGTGCAGCCAGGGATTTCCTATTACAGCCTATTATTTTTCCACCTCCTGCGGCGCCACCGGCACGGAGGAAATCTGGTGGGAGGGTGATGCCGCCCTTACCCCTTATCTCGCCGCAAAGACCGTAAACCCGGAAGGAAAACCGGTAGACCTGAGCAGGGAAGAGGATTTTGCGGCTTTTCTGGAGAAAAGGGATGAAAGCTGCTATGACGCAGGGATCAGCTGGTACCGCTGGGAGGCGCAGATTGATCTGGACAGAATGACAGAGAATATCAACGGGGCGCTGAAGGCCCGGTATGAGGCAAATCCCGAGGCGGTTCTTACAAAAGAGGGAGATACATTTGTAAGCAGGGAGATTGAGAGTATCGGAAGGCTTCAGGGCATAGAGGTGCTGGAGCGCAACGAGGGCGGAGCCGTGGTGAAGCTTCAGATCCGGGGCAGCAGGCATACGGTGCTGGTGATGACAGAATACAATGTGAGAGCGCTTTTGAATCTCCAGGGCTGCCAGATCTGCCGGAATGACGGAACGTACACCGCCGGAACCGCGCTGCTTCCCAGCGCCTGTGTGGTGATTACGCCGGTCTTCAATGAAGAAGGAGGGCTGGCAGGCTGGCGTTTTGAGGGAGGCGGCTATGGGCATGGAGTGGGGCTGAGCCAGAACGGCGCCAATGCCATGGCGAAGCAGGGCATGGATTTCAGACAAATTTTGAGCTTTTATTATACGGGAGCGGAATTGACGGAAATGGCGGATTTATGGTAAGATATACACTCAGAAGAAGGAGAGTGTTATGAAATTTTTAAAGAAAGCAGTGAGAATGGTATCTGGTTTTATGGAAGCCATGCGTGATGATCATGTGGGCGCCTATGCAGCGCAGACCGCATATTTCATTATGCTTTCTTTTTTTCCGTTCATTATTCTGCTGGTGACTTTGGTCCGGTATACTTCCATCACGCCGGCGGATATCTATGAGGCGGCGCAGATGTTTTTTCCGGACAGCATGGACGCGTTTATTCTGGGACTGATTAACGAGGTATACAGCAAGACTGCCGTGACAGTATCCGTATCCGCTATTGTGGCTGCCTGGTCCGCGGGAAAAGGCTTTTTGGCCATGATGCGGGGAATGAATACGATCTACAATGTGGAGGAAAAGCGTAATTACATTATACTGCGCCTGAGGTCAGCTCTTTATACGGTTATCTTTGTGCTTGCCATCATTCTTTCGCTGGTGGTTCTGGTATTCGGAAATTCCATTCATCAGGCGGCGGTGGACCATCTTCCCTTTGTCGCTGTGGTGACTGGTATTATCGTGCGGCTGAAGGGCGTGGTGGGCGTCTGCTTCCTGACGGGAGTGTTTATGATTCTGTACCGGTTTGTGCCGAACCGCCGGGCGCGTCTGGCCAGCCAGGCTCCGGGCGCTCTGTTTTCCGCGGTATGCTGGTATCTGTTTTCGATTGCGTTTTCGATTTATGTGGAGATTTCCCCCGGAATCTCCAATATGTACGGGAGCCTGACCACGATTGTGCTGGTGATGCTCTGGCTCTATTTCTGTATGTATATCATTCTCCTTGGCGCGGAGATCAATTCTTACTTTGAGGATCAGTTCCGGAGAGTCTCCTATTACCGCAAAATCCTGCGGGAACAGAAGAAAGAGGCCTGATTCAGAGAAAGGCCTTCCGGTACTGTCCCGGAGTCAGTCCCGTGTGTTTCCGGAACATTCTGCAGAAGTAACCGGAGGACTGAAAGCCGCACAGCCGGCTGATCTCTTCTATGGTGCCGGAGCCGGAGGCAAGGAGCTGCTTTGCCTTTTCCAGCCGGTAGCTCAGAAGATAGGCCACGGGAGACTGGTTCAGATAGGCCTGAAAGCATCTGGAGGCTTCACTGCGGCTGACGCTGGCGGAAGCGGCAATATCGTCCAGAGTAAGAGAAGAGGCGTAGCGGCTGCGGATAAAGGACAGCATTTTCTGCATCCTTATCTGCAGAACCGGTTCGCCTTTTTCTGTTTTTACGGGCGGAATCTCATCCAGGTGGGAATACAGAAGCTGCCAGACGCGGCAAAGCTCAGACTGTACCAGCATCTCGGGGCAGGAGCTTTCCGCGGAAACGCGCGGAAAAGAAAGCTGAGCCGCGGGAACTCCGCCTTTGTCTTCTCTGCATTTTTGAAGCAGGGAAAAGACAAGCTCCAGGCGGGACAGGGCCTCTTTCTGCCAGGAACAGCCGGAATGCAGGAGCACAAAAGGATGCTTCAGATCGGATAAAAGCGGTCCGATATATCTGCGGTAGATCAGGCTGTCCACTGGGGCGATCAGTTCGCCGGAAAATACAATATTGGGGCAGCGGCACCGGTCTTTTTCCTGAATCTGGGAGAAACTGTGCAGAACATTGCTGTTCACAAAGATAGCGTCTCCTTCATTCAGCCAAAGCTCCATGCGCCCTATCTGCGCCTGGACGGGGCCTCCCAGGGCCAGGAAAAATTCTGCTTCGCTGTGCCAGTGAAGGGGAAACTGGCGGCCGGGAAAACGGTGCAGATCGTCCACATAATACTGAATTGGGAAGTCTCTGCTTCCATGGACAGCCAGCTCCTGAAAATTTTCACCCATCTGTATCCGCGTCTCTGCCATACCGGTTCTCCTTTGAGGGGCAGCTTTAACGGGCTGCCGTGTCTTTGATAAATGGATGGGAAGATTGTACCATACTTTAAGAAAAAAATCCATTGTCAAGCCTGATATTTGGAAATATAATACGATTCTGTAAACTATTTTTTACAAGGGCATAATGCCAAGTGAAAAGGTTTTAGATTTTCCAGTGGATTGTAACACTCTCACTGGTAGCGTCAATTTGTGATATGAGTATATCAACCACCTTGCGCTTATCGTC
>CALWAZ010000065.1 GCA_944375725.1 uncultured Merdimonas sp.
TGGAGCTTATGCGGGAAACAGGACTTGCGTATGAGATAGAAGCGAGGTAAAATAAAACCGATACGGACTTTTTCAATTTCGAATGTGAAAAATATTTTATATAGATTTTACAAAATTTTCACAGAAAGAACATACAGATTTGTTTTACTGAAATTACTGTATGTCAGGAAAGGAAAAAGGAATGAAGGGGAAAAAACGCAAAAAGAAACTGTTGATTGCGCTGGTTATTGTTCTGCTTCTGATTGCCGCAGTGCCGGTCATTGTCATGTACGTGGCGAAGTCCTTCGCCGCGCAGGAGACGGTCGTGCGTACAGACTGGACCACAGACGTGGGCGAGGTGATTCAACAGAATCAGGAACAGCAGATAGAGTATGCCGAAGCGGAGCTGGGAGATGGAATCCGCGCGCTGCATCTGGTGCCCATGGATATCGAGGAGGAAGGGTTCACCTACTATGACGCGGCTGTGCAGGAGCGGCTTGAGGGCGCTCTGGAGGATCTGAAAACGGGCGGCATGAGCTGGACGGCGGACACGCCTCTGGCAGTTCTGAATCCCTATGGAACCGGCAGCAACGGCCTCTACCTGTATTTTAAGACGGATCTGGAGACGGAGGTCAGCTACACCATTTGTGTGGAGGATGAGACGATCCCGGATTTTACTGCCAAAGCCGCGGAAGCGGGCGGAAAGGCTTATACCAGAACCCATGAATTTCAGATTGTCGGCCTGGTGCCGGGCATGAAAAATGAGGTGACGCTGACGCTTACCGGCTCCTGGGGAAATGTGCGGCAGATTGTCCATTTTGAGGTGGATATGCCCGAGACCCAGTCCGGTTATGCGACCCGGCTGGATTATACGGATGGCAGCTCCGGGGCGGAACAGTCAGAAGGTCTGTACTCCATGATGCGCGTAAACGGATATCTGGGCTATGGTTTCTTTTTCGATAATGACGGAATTCTCCGCTACGAGATGGTGCTGGAAGGCTATGGCCCGGATCGGATTCTGTTTGATGACGGGGATATTATTACCTGTGTATCCAACGGAAAGCTGGCCCGTATCAACGGCCTGGGCCAGGCGGAGCAGATCTATGATCTGGGGAACTACGCGCTTCATCATGATATCGGCTTCGGGCAGGAGGGGGAAATCCTGGCGCTGGCCGAGCTGGAAGGAGCGGAAAACGTGGAAGATCAGCTTCTCTCCATTGATATGGAAAGCGGAGAAGTGACCCATCTGATAGATTTTACAAAGACTATGTCGGGATATTATGAGATGACCCGGCCTATTTCGGCCACAGATGACTTTTTCTGGCAGGCGGGAGAATGGGACTGGATTCATCTGAACAGCCTGCAGTATATGGAAGAGGACGACAGCCTGATTGTGTCATCCAGAGAGACTTCCACCATTATCAAGCTGGAACACGTGCACCAGGATCCGGAGGTGGTCTGGCTGGCCGGCGATTCCCGGTTCTGGGAGGATACGCCTTACGCGGATCTATGCCTGGAGCAGGAGGGAGAGTTTGTGCCCCAGTATGGCCAGCACTGCGTGGAGTATCTCCGGGATGGAGAGGAAGACGGGGTCTATGCTCTGGTCCTGTATAACAACAACTACTGGTCTTTAAGCAGCCGCGATGACTTTGAACTGGATGTGGCGGACAGCGTGGAGACGGAGCTTTACGGCCTGGGCGGAGAAAAGAGCCAGCTCTATATTTACAGGATAGATGAGAACGCGGGTACCTTTGCCCTGGATTTCTCCTTTGACGTGCCCTATTCCAGCATCGTGTCAAACGCTTCGGTCTGCGGTGAGAACGGAAACTGGATTGTAAACAGCGGCGTGTCCAAGGTATTCGGCGAATACGACGCGGACGGTACGCTGATCCGGGAATTTTCCTATGAGTGCGACATGCAGAATTACAGAACGTTTAAATATGATTTTACCGGGTTCTGGTTTCATTAGGTGAAGACAGGAATATGGCAAATTCGATGAAGCAGGAGCTGCTGAAGAATTCTCTGTGGTAATGCGCGGGACAGAAATGTCCCCGCAGGACTTATAAATATGGAAAACATCCCCGCGGGGCGGATTGTCATCTGCTTCACTCTATGGTATAATGTCGAAAAACATTATACCAAGCCGAATGGCATCCCCCGGAGGGGCCATATCCGGAGGATATGGTATAATGTCGGAAAACATTATACCAAGCCGAATGGCATCCCCCGGAGGGGCCATATCCGGAGGATATGGTATAATGTCGGAAAACATGATATTAGGAAATAATAGTCCGGTGCCTTCCGGCACAAGACAGGACACGGAAAGTGGCGGGAAATCTATGAGTGTAGAAAGACACACCCACACAGCTCCGGATGGAACTGTGTATGAGCATACCCATGGGCATAACCACACCCATACCCATACGAATACGAAAGCGGTGCTGAACCGTCTGTCCCGGGCGATTGGCCATATGGAATCCATCAAGCGTATGGTAGAAGACGGGCGTGACTGCAGCGAAGTGCTGGTTCAGCTTTCGGCGGTGAAGGCAGCCATCAATAATACGGCAAAGGTAATCCTGAAGGACCATATTGAGCACTGCCTGGTAGACGCGGTGGAGACCGGAGATCATGAGGCCATTGAAGAACTGACATCGGCCATAGACCGGTTTATGAAATAAGCTTGCCAAAAACAGATTTCAGGCTTATAATAGGATTGTCGCAAATAAATATGAAAACGGGGAGCTGGCATGAGCCGGCTGAGAGGAGACTGAGCAGTCTCGACCCACAAACCTGATTTGGATAATGCCAACGTAGGGAGATACTTTGAGTAAAGAGGAAGCGCCTGCGCGCTTCCTTGTTTTTTCGGGAGACACCTCTGCGGGGTGTCTCTTTTTCTTTGCAGCAGACTGCATGGAAGAAGAAGCTTCCCCTGACATTCCAAAGGTTGGAAAGGAGAACAGATGGAGACAAGACAAAAAAACGTAACAAGAAAACTGGCTTTGGCAGGTGTACTGACAGCGGTGGCTGTAGTGGGCAGTACCATCGGATTTCCGGTGGCAGGCAGCAAATGCGCTCCGGTCCAGCATATGGTAAATATTCTGGCTGCGGTAGCTCTGGGGCCGGGCTGGAGTGTGGGAATAGCCTTCTGCGCAAGCCTTCTGCGTAATCTGACCGGTCTGGGAAGCCTGATGGCCTTTCCCGGAAGCATGGTGGGAGCCCTTCTGTGCGGACTGGTCTGCAGATATACGAAGAATCTCAAGCTGACCTGTCTTGCAGAGACCTTTGGCACAGGAGTTCTGGGAGGTATCGCGGCCTATCCGGTGGCAAAATATGTGATGGGGTCTGCGCCGGCCGGAATTTTCATTTATGTGGTTCCCTTCCTGATTTCCACAATAGCGGGAAGTATTCTGGCCTTCCTCCTTGTGACAATCCTCGAAAAGGGGGGCGTCCTTTCACAGCTTTTCCCCAGTCAGGGAAAGCAGGTCCGGTAAGATGGAAGAAAGGGAACAGCTGCGCCTTTTGAACAGCGCCAGGCCAAAAGTCCACTGCCTGACGAATCCTGTCACCATGCAGGAGGTGGCCAATGTTTTGCTGGCAGCAGGTGGAAGCGCCATTATGGCTCAGGATCCGGAAGAGGTGCGGGAAATCGCGGCTATCTGCCAGGCGGTGCTTCTGAACACGGGAGTTCCGGACCGGAAAAAATTCCGGGCCTGTATTCTGGCCGGAGAAAGGGCCAATGAGCTTGAAATTCCGGTTATTCTGGACCCGGTGGGAGCCGGGGCCAGCCGCTTTCGGCTCCGGGAACTGGAACAGCTGACGGACCGGGTCAGCCTTACGCTGATTCGGTGCAATCAGGAGGAGGCAAAGGCGATGCTTCATATCTGGAACGGAAAGTCAGGAGGGGTGGAAAGCGGAGCCAGGCTGGATCAGGAAGAGCACCGGGAGCTGGCCAGGCGGCTGGCAGAGGCGTATCACTGTACGGCTTTGGTCAGCGGAAGAATGGACGCCGTATCCGATGGAAAGAACGTGGAAATGCTGCAGGGCGGAGACAGTCAGACAGCAAGGCTCACAGGAGGCGGCTGTATGCTTTCGGCACTGTGCGCCCTGCTCTGCGGCGCGCGGATTTCTCCTTATGAGGCAGCTCTCACAGCCGGCCGGCTCTGGCGCCGGAGCGCGGCTCTGGCTGCAGAAGCCATGGACCGGGGAAAACACGAAGGAATCGGGAGCTTTCAGGTACGGCTTTTTGACGCGGTGGAACAATGCTTTTACCGAAGCTTGCGGGAGGAAGAGGAATGAAGGTAAAAAGAGAGACGCTCCGGCTTTACGCTGTGACCGATCGGAGCTGGCTGAAGGAAGGAGAAAGCCTGGCCGGCGTGGTGGAAGAGCTGCTGAAAGCGGGGGTTACCTGCGTACAGCTGAGAGAAAAGCGCCTGGGAGACCGGGAATTTCTGGAGGAAGCCTTTGCTCTGAAGGAGATCTGCGCCCGCTTTCAGGTTCCGCTGATTATCAATGACAGGCCGGATATCGCAAAGAAAGTGCAGGCGGACGGAGTCCATGTGGGGCTTTCCGATATGGGGATTGCTCAGGCCAGAGAGATTCTGGGCAGCGGGTATATTATCGGAAGCAGCGCCCACAGCGTGGAGGAGGCTCTGGCCGCCCAGGAAGAGGGAGCCGATTATCTGGGCTGCGGCGCCGTATTTGGAAGCAGGACAAAGACGAATACGACAGGCCTTTCTCTGGAGGAGCTTTCCCGGATCTGCGCGGCAGTACAGATCCCGGCAGTGGCCATCGGTGGAATCAGCCGGGAAAATCTGCCGCTTCTGCGGAAGACCGGAGTATGCGGCGCGGCGGTTGTGAGCGCTCTTTTTGGCGCGGAGGATAAGACGGCCGCGGCCAGGGAGCTTTTGAGATTATGGGATGAGGAGACAAGGAAAGGGTAGAAGAGGTGGAAGATGAAAAAGGTGCTGATAATCGCCGGAAGTGATTCCAGCGGAGGAGCGGGCATTCAGGCAGACATCAAGACGCTGACTGTTCAGGGGGTATATGCCATGAGCGCTGTTACCGCGCTGACAGCCCAGAACACGACGGGAGTATACGGAATTTTGGAGGTTTCACCGGAATTTCTGGCAAAGCAGATAGACTGTGTGTTTCAGGACATTGTTCCGGACGCGGTGAAGATCGGAATACTTCCCGGTTCAAGCCTTATCCGGACAGCGGCGGAGCGTCTGCGCTTTTACGGGGCCCGGCATATTGTGGTAGATCCGGTCATGGCAGCGACCAGCGGATCCCGGCTGATGCAGCAGGAGGCGGTTTCGGCGCTTATGGAGGAGCTGTTTCCCATTGCGGAGCTGATCACGCCCAATCTGCCTGAGACAGAGGCCCTGACCGGACGGAGAGTGCGAAGTCCGGAGGAAATGGAGCAGGCCGCGAAGATTCTGTATAAGAAGTGGAACTGCGGCGTTCTCTGTAAAGGCGGACATCTGCCTGGGACGGCGGACGATCTGCTTTATACGGAGAAGGGGCCTCTGTGGCTGAGGGGAGAGCGGGTGGATACGCGGAACACCCATGGCACAGGCTGTACGCTGTCCAGTGCCATTGCGGGAGGACTGGCCAGAGGACTTCTGCTTCCGGATGCGGTCTGCCAGGCAAAGGAATATCTGACAGGCGCGCTGAAAGCAGGTCTTGATTTGGGCAGAGGAAATGGACCTTTGAATCATATGTATATGCTGAAACAGGACACCATACAGTAAAAACAAGCAAAAAGGAGAAAAACAATGGGGGAATATACCACACAGATGGATGCCGCGAGAAAGGGCATTATCACAAGGGAATTGCAGACAGTGGCAGAGAAAGAACATATGCAGGTGGAGGAGCTGAGGCGTCTGGTAGCGGAAGGAAAAGCTGTAATCTGCGCAAATAAAAACCATACCTGCCTGAGCCCGGAAGGCGTGGGCAGCATGCTCCGCACAAAAATCAATGTAAATCTGGGGGTTTCCAGGGATGTGAAGGACTACAATGTGGAAATGGAAAAGGTCATGAGCGCGGTCAATATGGGTGCTGAGGCTATTATGGATCTGTCCAGCCACGGAGATACCCGTCCTTTTCGGCGGAAGCTGGTGAAGGAGTGCCCGGTTATGATCGGAACTGTGCCGGTTTATGACAGTGTGATTCATTACCGGAGAGATCTGGACACCTTAAGCGCAAAGGATTTTATTGAAGTGATCCGCATGCACGCCCAGGACGGCGTGGACTTTGTGACGCTTCACTGCGGCATCACCCGTAAGACCATTGAGCAGATCCGGAAACACAAAAGAAAAATGAATATTGTGAGCCGGGGAGGCAGCCTTGTCTTTGCCTGGATGAGCATGACGGGAGAAGAAAATCCTTTTTATGAATACTTTGATGAAATCCTTGATATCTGTGAAGAATATGACGTGACCATTTCTCTGGGCGATGCCTGCCGTCCCGGCTGTCTGGCTGACGCCACAGATGTCTGCCAGATCGAAGAGCTGGTGCGCCTGGGCGAGCTGACCAAGAGAGCCTGGGATCACAATGTGCAGGTTATGGTAGAAGGCCCGGGCCATGTGCCGCTGAACCAGGTAGCCGCCAATATGGAGGTGCAGAAGAGCATCTGCATGGGAGCGCCCTTTTATGTGCTGGGCCCTCTTGTCACTGATATTGCTCCGGGCTACGATCACATTACGGCGGCGATTGGCGGAGCCGTGGCAGCCATGAGCGGCGCGGCCTTTCTCTGCTATGTGACACCTGCGGAGCATCTGGCTCTGCCCAATCTGGAGGATGTGCGCCAGGGAATTGTGGCGTCTAAGATAGCGGCCCATGCCGCCGATATTGCCAAAGGAATTCCGGGTGCCAGAGAGCTGGACGACAAAATGGCTGACGCCCGCCGCGCCCTGGACTGGGAAGCCCAGTTTGCCTGCGCCATTGATCCGGAGAGGGCCCGGGCGATTCGGAATGACCGGCTTCCGGAGGATGATCACAGCGACACCTGCAGCATGTGCGGAAAGTTCTGCGCGGTGCGGAGTATGAACAAAGCACTGGCCGGGGAGCATATCGATATTCTGTAAAGAGCGCATACCGGTCCGCATAAACATGAGAAGAGCGGAAACGCAAAATTATTTTGTGGTTTCCATTCTATTCCCGTTATCTCTGCGTATACTGTAAAAAAGAATGGAAAGAAAAAGGAAAACGTATGCGCGGTTTTTACATAAGGGCCATGCAGGCAGGCGGAGATGACCAGGGCCGCCTGCGGGTCCATGTCACCACAGCCTCGGGAAATACTCCGATTTCCGGTGCTAAGATAGCTGTTTCTTATACGGGAGAGCCAGACAGGCAGCTGGAGGAGCTGACGACAGACAGCTCCGGACAGACAGAAGAGATAGAGCTTGCGGCTCCGCCGCTGGAATACAGTGTGGAGCCCAGCGAGCAGCAGCCCTACTCGGAATATACGCTTTCGGTCACCGCTCCCGGTTTTGAGCCGGTGGAGGTGGTGGGAGCCGAGATCCTGCCGGACGTGACGGCTCTTCAGGAAATACAGATGGTGCCTGAGCAGGGGGAGGCCTATGAGCGTTTTGTGATTCCGGCCCACACGCTGTTCGGAGATTATCCTCCAAAGATTGCAGAGGCGGAGATCAAGCCTACCACGGAGACGGGAGAGATTGTTCTGAGCCGGGTGGTAGTTCCGGAGTACGTGATTGTTCATGACGGGGTTCCCACAGACAATACGGCGGCAAATTACTGGGTCAGATACCGGGATTATATTAAGAACGTGGCCAGCAGCGAGATCTACGCCACCTGGACGGACGCGGCAATCCGGGCCAATGTCCTGGCCATTATGTCGTTTACCCTGAACCGGGTATATACCGAATGGTATAGAAACAAGGGCTATGACTTCACGATCACTTCTTCCACAGCCTTTGATCATAAATGGATTCACAACAGAAACATCTATGAAACCATTTCCAGAGTCGTGGATGAAATGTTTGGAAACTATCTGTCCCGGCCAAACGTCAAGCAGCCCATTCTGACCCAGTACTGTGACGGCCGCAGAGTAACCTGCCCCAACTGGATGAGCCAGTGGGGAAGCCAGGCTCTTGGCGAACAGGGCTACAGCGCGATTCAGATTCTGCGGAATTATTACGGGGAATCCATGTATATCAATACAGCAGAAGAGATTTCCGGAGTGCCCTATTCCTGGCCCGGCACCAATCTGACAGAGGGCTCCAGGGGCCAGAAGGTTCTTCAGCTTCAGGAACAGCTCAACCGGATTGCCCAGGCTTATCCCGCCATACCAAAGATTTCGGAGGACGGAATCTACGGTCCGGCTACGGCTGCTTCTGTGCGTACCTTCCAGTCGATCTTCGGCCTGCCCGCCACCGGCATTGTAGATTATCCCACCTGGTATAAGGTGTCTGAAATTTATGTGGCGGTGTCCCGGATTGCCGAGCTGAATCCGTAGAGGACGGACAGTTTAACGGGAAAATGGATTTTAAGAAAATCAGAAAAAACAGAAGGAGAAGCTGCCTGCCGGCAGCTTTCTCTTTCTGTTTTTTGCCTATCGTTCGGGACCGGCATGAAGCTCTTTCTTTTTCCGATGTGCGGGGCCGTTCCAGAGTATGATTCCTCCCACTATCCACAGGATATATAAAAGAAAAGATGAGCGCAGAGTATATATGCGGCCTACGGCCAGCCCGCTGTAATTCCGGATGAATTCCGGGAAAAGATGGGGCACATCCGCGCTGGAGAAGCTGGATATTGCAGGATCCCTGCGGGCAGCCAGATAACAGAGGGCTGCGTGCACGTCTTCTATGAGAAAGGGAAGCACGCTGACGAAATACAGCACAACCAGGAAGACTGTCACATAAAAGACGGCAGCTGTCCACTTTCCAGACAGTACTCTGGCTTTCATGAAAACCTTGGCGAACTGCATGAAAACCCAGCCTGCCAGAAGAAGCAGAACCGGGAGCAGAAGAAAGCGCAGACAAAGGAAGGGGCTGGAGATATAGACAGTCATCAGAAGCTTTCTGGCCCACGGCACCAGACGCAGATACAGGACGGCCGCTGCCGTCAGGAACGCTCCGGCAGTAATAAGCCGCCGGATATCTCTGCTCCGCCCGGACGGATCCGGAGCGCCGAAAATCAGCACATTCACATCCGCATCCAAAACCTCTGCAATCTTCAGGAGCATATCAATATCCGGATTTGATTTTCCAGTCTCGTAATTGGAGACAGTCTGCCGGCTTACGAACAGCTTCTCTGCCAGGTCATCCTGAGTCATATGTCTGCTGCTCCTCAGCTTTCGAATGTTTTTTCCTATATTTGCCATATGCCTTCCTCCCTCCTGAATTCTCAGCTTTTTCTTAAGTAAAGTGTATAACGAAAGGACTGAAAAGTCACGCAAAGATGCTTTGCGGGTGAAAAATCCCTTGCATCTCTCCCCTTACGGGTTTATAATCCCATTTAGAATATGGTTAATTCTTCAGGGCAGGGTGAAATTCCCGACCGGCGGTAAAAGTCCGCGACCCGCCTTTGGGCGGCTGAACCGGTGAAAAGCGGCAGCAGGAAGAGACAGCTGCAGTGAAAATTCCGGTACCGACAGTTAAAGTCTGGATGAGAGAAGAAAACGGAGCTTTATCAGCTTTGCTTTTGTCCTGAGCATGATCCATGCTCAGGTTTTTTTGTGCCTCTGCTGTGAGGAGGAAATGCCGGAATGAAGGCTTCCGGCGGCAGGGGCGCAGATGAAGAATTATCCTTTCTGTATCCCGCGGCCCAGGCCGCAGACACTATTTTAATTACTGAAGGGAGAAAGAAAGTATGTCAAATCTGTTTCAAAGTGTAATGGAAAATCTGGAGTTTCTGGCTGTGTGCCTGCTGATTGTGGTGGCGATTTTTGTGATAGCGGGCATAACGGAAAAGGGGCTTCGTAAAAAGAATGCCATGCCCCGCAGCAATACCGGCGTGCGCCGGGTCGCTATCGTGGGTGTGTTTTCGGCCATCGCGGCGGTGCTGATGTATTTTGAACTGCCCCTGTGGTTTGCGCCCA
>CALWAZ010000066.1 GCA_944375725.1 uncultured Merdimonas sp.
AGACTGGTCTGACATTGTAGATCTGGATTACGGAAACCGGGAGCTCTGGGAGTATCAGATTGAGACGCTGAAATACTGGGCGGAGCTGGTGGATGGCTTCCGCTGTGATGTGGCGCCTCTGGTGCCTTTGGATTTCTGGAAAAAGGCCAGGGAGGAAACAGCGAAGGTGAATCCGGACTGCATCTGGCTGGCGGAGTCCTCGGATCCTCCGTTTGTGAGAGAACTTCGGAAGCAGGGAGTCTCTGTCCTTACAGACTCGGAATGCTATCAGGCCTTTGATATCTGCTATGATTATGACGTGTATCCTGCGTTCCGGGCCTATCTTAAAGGAGAGATTCCGTTGAGCGCCTACGCGGCCCAGCTGAATATGCAGGAAATTGTGTATCCGGACAACTACGTGAAAATGCGGTTTTTGGAAAACCACGATCAGGACAGGGCGAAAGCTGTTATTCCGCAGGAACAGGCTCTTCGGAACTGGACCGCGTTTCTCTATTTTGAGAGGGGAGCGGCGCTGATCTACGCGGGCCAGGAGGCGGAAGACCCGCACCGGCCCAGCCTGTTTGAAAAGGATACGGTATCCTGGGAGACAGGACAGGATCTGACAGCGTTTCTGAAGAGACTGGCTCGGGTGAAAAAGCTTCCGATCCTGGCGGAAGGCAGCTATTTTCTGAAGGCGGATGACAGCCGGGATATTCTTACGGGAACTTATGAGCTGGGAAAAGAGAGGCTGGTGGGAATCTTCGGCCTGAAAGCCGGGACAAAGGCCGGTCAGGCGGCCGGAACAGAAGCTGACACAGGGGCCGGCGCAGTGGAAGTGGAGGCAGAACTTCCGAATGGAATCTACCGCAATTATGTGGATGGAACTCAGACTGAAGTGAGAAACGGCAGAGTCCTCTGGCAGGGGGAGCCGGTCATCATCGGAGTATGAAATAAGGGGGAGCTTTTCCCCTCATACCTTGAGAATCCTGGAAAAATCGTTTATAATCATAAGTGGCGCCGGCGGGCCGGACAGAACCCCTGCCTGAATGCTGATGCCGGCGGCTTTACAAGACAGGGCTTTCTGACCCGGGATCCCGCACAGAGCGCCAGGGGAGAAAGTCCGAGGCATGGAGAACAGAAATGAAAATAGTATTGGAAAATCTTACAAAGACATTTCCGGGAAGAGGAAAAAAGGACCGGAACGATGTGACAGCAGTCGATCATATTTCCTGTGAGATCCCGGATGGAGAACTGATCGCTCTTTTAGGCCCCTCCGGCTGCGGAAAGAGTACGACGCTGAATCTGCTCTGCGGACTGGAGAAACCCACCGCCGGGAGCATTTATTTCGGGGAAGAGAATATCACAGAGCTGCCGCCGGAGCTTCGGGGAGTGGGCATGGTATTCCAGAATTACGCCCTCTATCCCCATATGACCGTGAAGCAGAATATTCTGTTTCCGCTGGAGAACCTGAAAGGAAAGGACAGGCCCTCCAAGGAGGAAATGGTAAACCGGGCTATGGAGACAGCCCGCCTGGTACAGATTGAGGAGCTGATGGACCGGAAGCCCAAGGAGCTGTCCGGCGGCCAGCAGCAGCGGGTGGCCATCGCCCGGGCGCTGGTGAAGATGCCCCGGGTCCTTCTGCTGGATGAGCCGCTGTCGAACCTGGATGCCCGTCTGCGGCTTCAGACCCGGGAGGAAATCCGGAAAATTCAGAAGAAGACAGGCATTACCACCGTTTTTGTCACCCACGATCAGGACGAGGCCATGAGTATTTCTGACCGGATCGCGGTCATGCGCTCCGGAGTGCTGATGCAGATCGGAAAGCCCCAGGAGGTCTATGACAATCCGGCCAGCCTGTTTGTGGCGAAGTTTCTGGGCACGCCGCCCATCAATGTGTTTGAGGGAAATGTCCGGGGCGGTATGCTCTATATCGGAGACGAGGCAGTGCTTTCCACAGAAGGAGTGCCGGACCAGGAGGTTTTCGTGGGAATCCGTCCGGAAGGATTTATCCTGAAGGAAGACGGCCCTCTGACCTGCCAGCTTGAAAGAGTGGAAATCATGGGCCGGGACATCAGTATCATTTCCAGCCATAAGGCCTGCGCCGGACAGAACATCCGCTCCATTATAAACGCGGAGACAAAAGTAGATACCGCTTCCCCTTCCGTGAGATTCGCGCTGAAGCCGGGAAAGGTATTTCTGTTCCGGAAGGAGACTGAGGAACGGATTGTGTTTTAAAGGGAGTGCTGTGTTATGAATACCAATAATAAGAAGGCCTGGCTCTATCTGCTGCCGGCCACACTGTTTCTTGCGTTTTTCCTGGTATACCCGCTGATTGACGTGTTTATCTATTCGGTGGAGGAAGGCTACAATTTCGCGTCCCAGACCTATTTTGGCACGGGGCTCTACAACTTTTCCTATGTGCTTCACGATCCCTTCTTTCTGCAGGCCGTGAAGAATACCTTTATTCTCGTGATTATCACAGTTCCGGTGTCCACAGGGCTGGCGCTGCTGATTTCCGCGGGCTTAAGCTCCATCCGGCCCTTGCGGGATCTGTTTCAGACGATTTATTTTCTGCCCTATGTGACCAATACGCTGGCGGTGGGACTGGTGTTCATGATCCTGTTTCAGAAGACAGAGTACACGGACGGGCTGGTGAATCTGATACTTGGCTGGTTCGGCAGAGGGCCGGTGGATTTTATCGACGGCCCCTACTGGGCCAAGATGTTTGTCCTGTGCTTTTACACCATCTGGATCGTCATGCCCTTTAAGATTCTGGTGCTGACAAGCGCCCTGTCATCGGTGAATCCGGATTACTACCGGGCGGCCAGAGTGGACGGCACGCCCAGGCTCCGGGTGTTTACGAAGATTACGCTTCCGATGATTTCCCCGATGATTTTCTATCTGGTGATCACAGGCTTTATCGGAGCCTTCAAGGCCTACAGCGACGCGGTGGCACTGTTTGGAACCGATCTGAACGCGGCGGGCATGAATACCATCGTGGGCTACGTGTACGATATGCTGTACGGGGACAGCGGCGGATACCCGTCTTATGCCTCCGCGGCTGCGGTGATTCTTTTTGCCATTGTTCTTACCATCACCTGCGTCAATCTTCTGGCCAGCAGAAAAAAGGTAAGAATCTAGAACCAGGACAGGTTTTTTGAGAGGAATTGAAAATGGGACAACAAGCTGAATACGAAAAACAGGAAAAAACCGCTGCCAGGCGGAATAAAATACGGAAAATTCTGACCTATACGGCCTTAAGCCTCTGGGCGCTGATTGTGCTCTTTCCTTTTTACTGGATGCTGCTGACCTCGGTGAAGAGCTACGGCGCCTACAACGCGGAGCATATCCCGTCCTTCTTTACCCTGTCACCCACCATTCAGAACTATATAGACGCCTTCACCTCTGTGCCTCTGGTGGGGTATCTGCTGAATACAGTGATTTTCGCGGTGCTGACCACGGTGCTGATGGTGGTAGTCAGCGTGCTGGCTGCCTACGCTTTCGCGAGACTGGATTTCCGGGGAAAGAATCTGCTGTTTACAGCCTTTCTTTCCATGATGATGATTCCCGCGGAGCTGGTGGTCATCACGAATTTTGTGACAATCACAAATCTGGATATGAGAAATACCTTTGCCGGACTGGTGCTTCCGTCGGTGACCTCGGTCTTTTATATTTATCTGCTGAAGGAGAATTTTGAGCAGGTGCCTGATGAACTTTACCGGGCGGCCAAGGTGGACGGCACTTCAGACCTGAAGTTCCTTCTGAAGGTCATGATTCCCATCTGCCGGCCCACGATCATCACAGTGACCATTCTGAAAATCATTGAGTGCTGGAATTCCTATGTATGGCCCCGGCTGATCACCGATGACCCGGCTTATTATCTGGTGTCCAACGGAATCCAGGAGATCCGGGAAAACGGCTTCGGCCGTGAGAACATTCCGGCTATGATGGCGGCCGTGGTGGTGATTTCCGTACCTCTGATCATTCTGTTTCTGGTATTCCGGAAGAAGATCATGGAAGGCGTGTCAAGAGGAGGTATGAAGGGATGAGAAAATCCAGAAAGACAAAAGGAATTCTGGCTCTGGCGGCATTGTGCCTGCTTTTCCTGGCGGGCTGCCACGGGAAACGGGAGCAGACAGCCTTTGCGGTGCCGGAGAGCTTTGATACCTCCAGAGATTACGAGATCACCTTCTGGGCGAAGAATGATACAAACATCAACCAGACGGAGATTTACAAGCAGGCTATCGCGGATTTTCAGGAGCTGTATCCGAATATCACGGTAAACCTGAGACTGTATACGGATTACGGTGACATTTACAATGATGTCATTACCAATATTTCTACAGGGACCACCCCCAATGTGTGCATTACCTATCCGGATCATATCGCCACCTATATGACAGGCGATAATGTGGTCGTACCGCTGGACGGGCTGTTTACAGATGAGAAATACGGGCTGGGAGGAAGCGAAATCCTTTTTGACGCTCCCACTCAGGAAGAGATTGTTCCCAAGTTTCTGGAGGAGTGTTCCATCGAAGGACATTATTACGCGGTTCCTTATATGCGTTCCACAGAAGCCTGCTATATCAACAAAACCTATGTGGAACAGCTGGGTTATACACTGCCGGAGACGCTGACCTGGGATTTCGTCTGGGAGGTATCTGAGGCGGCCGCGGAAAAGAATCCGGACGGAACCTTCAAGCTGAACGGCGGAGACGTGCTGATTCCCTTTATCTACAAGTCCACGGACAATATGATGATCCAGATGCTGAAGCAGAAGGGGGCAGGGTATTCCACCCAGACCGGCGAGGTGCAGATCTTCAATGACACCACAAAGGAGATCCTTTATACCATAGCGGACCATACGGCCAGCGGGGCCTTTTCTACCTTTAAGATTTCCGGCTATCCCGCCAATTTCCTGAACGCGGGCCAGTGTGTCTTTGCCATCGACTCTACGGCAGGTGCCACCTGGATGGGAAGCGACGCGCCTCTGGTAGATATCGCGGAGGAATCCATTGTGGATTTCGATATCGAGGTGATGGAGATTCCCCAGTTTGACCCGGAGCATCCCCAGATGATTTCCCAGGGCCCTTCCATCTGCATTTTCAATAAGGAAGATCCCCAGGAGGTGCTGGCGTCCTGGCTCTTTACCCAGTATCTGCTGAGCAATCAGGTTCAGATTGCCTACTCAGAGACAGAGGGGTATGTGCCGGTTACCACCAAGGCCCAGAATTCGGAGGAGTACCAGGATTACCTTTCCCGGGCGGGCGAGGATAATGACACGCATTATGAAGTAAAGATCAAAGCGGCGGAAATTCTGCTCAATCATATGGACGATACCTTTACCACTCCGGTATTCAACGGCTCCACTTCTCTGCGGGACGCGGCCGGCCAGCTTATCGAGGAAGTGACCAAGTCCACCAGGAGAAAAGAGACTGTGGATGAGGCCTATATGGAAAATCTGTACGGGGAAATGCAGGCTCTGTACCGGCTGAATGAGTACGGAGGCCCTGCCGGAGGAGAAGTGGATCTGGGACCGCTGCCTGTGACGGCCAAGGTGCTTCTGGGAGCGCTGGCCGCAGCCTGGGTTCTGATTCTGCTTTATCTGTTCCTGCAGCGTTTAAGAGAGCGCCGCGGCCGCGGAGGACAGTAATCCCTTATGGCTCCGCAGGAGCCGTAAGGACAGCAGGGATCATAAGGCGGAAACAGAGGAATTATTGACTTTCGGAGTTTTTTGATTATAATAAAACTGTCACTGTTTAATACACAAATTTAAAAGGAGAACTATTATGAAAAAGAGTTTATGTGTGGCTCTGGTTCTTTCCATGACGCTGGCCCTGGCAGGCTGCGCGGGAGGACAGGCTGACACCACCACAGAGACAGAGACCACAGAGAATACCGCTGCCCCGGAGGAGAGCACTGAGGCAGAGGACAGCGCTGCTGCGGATACTGCGGAGGAAGCAGCTCCGGCTGAGGTTATGACCCATGAAGAGTACATGGCTGCTGATCTGGACTCCCAGGTAACGGTAGAGTCTTACGTACAGGCTACCCAGTCCTGGTGGGAGGATGAAGGACAGGGCAAGATCACCGTTTACGCTCAGAGCGAGGACGGCGGTTATTTCTTCTATGAGCTGGCATGCTCCGAGGAAGACGCTGCGAAGCTGACTCCGGGAACCAAGATCCGTGTAACCGGATACAAGTCTGAGTGGTCCGGTGAAGTCGAGATTATGGACGGAACCTTTGAGTTTGTAGAAGACGGAGATGAGTATATCGCAGAGCCCACAGATGTGACTGAGCTACTGGGAACAGATGAGCTGATCGATCACCAGAACGAGTTCGTATCTTTCACAGGCCTGACTGTAGAGCCGGCTGCAGAGGGAAGCGACGCGGCGTTCCTGTACAGCTATGACGGTTCCGGTTCTGACGGAGACGATCTGTACTTCAACGCTTCCTACAACGGACAGACCTATACCTTCACCGTAGAGTCCTATCTGTGTGACAATACTACAGATGTGTACAATGCGGTAGAGGCCCTTCAGGTAGGCCAGACCATTGACATGCAGGGCTTCCTGTACTGGTATGAGGGCGTAAATCCCCACATTACTTCCGTGACTGTAGTTGAATAAGGAAAGAATTATATATTGATATAGGAACGGGGAGCCGTTTCCTGTATCCTGTGTTCGGACGTTCCACGGACGCCTGTGTGCTCCCGGACGGACTAAAATGCAAGTCCGCCGGGCTCCCACAGCCATCCGCGGAAAGCCGCAAGGTGAATTGCTGCGAAGCAGCAAGAGAAAGCACCCTGGGGTGGACACTGAGATATCAGGAAACGGCTTTTTTCTGTTTATAAGCCAAGCTGCATTCGAAGCAGCAGGAGTTCATGCTCCAGCCAGGCCAGGGAAGAAATGTCGTCTAAAAGTCCTGTGCCGCAGCCGGAAAAAATATCAGTTCCATCTTCCCAGTGAACTAAAAGTGTCTGTGCTTTTCGGAACAGACAGCTTCTGGCATCCTCCGGTACCGTTCCAGGATCTGCTCCGGGGAACGCACACCGGTGCAGGCGCCGATGGTTTCCACAGCCACAGAGGCCGCGGCGTTGGCAAAGCGGGCACATTCCACCGGCTCCCAGCCCTCGGAGAGCGCATGGAGGAAGCCTGCGGCGAAATTGTCACCGGCTCCGGTGGTATCGATGCAGCGGGTGTCCGGGTATGCGGGAACAAAGGCGGACACCTGGCTGTTTTTCAGGTAGCAGCCTCTGCTTCCCAGCTTGATGACGATACAGGAGAGGCCGTGGGCGAGGAAGGCATCGGCGATTTCTTCCGGATCTTCTTTCCCTGAGACAGCCTTTGCTTCCTCATGATTGGGAAAGAGATAATCGATATAAGGAAGAATGGGCTTCAGATCCTCCAGAGTCTCTCCGTTTTTGCGCCGGGTCATGTCGGCACAGAGAAGCTGGCCGTTTTCCTTTATGGAGGAGAAAAGGGCCTCCATGGCGGGCACATCAAAAAGCGGAGATACGAAGATGCTGGCGAAGGATACGATGGGGCTCTGGCGCAGGGCCCCGGGAGAGATATCCGAAGGCCCAAGCCTCCGCAGGCTGCCGTTTTTATTGGTGATGAAGGAGCGCTCCGCGTTCCGGTCCACCAGAACGATGTTGATTCCCGTGTCCAGCCCCTTTTCGATGACGGACCCCTCCGTGGAGACTTTGTTTTCCCGGAAATGGGACAGGAGCAGGCGGCCTGCCATATCATCGCCAAGTTTTGTGATGAGATGAACCTTCCTGCCCAGGCGGGCCAGGGCCGTGGCTTCATTGGCGGCGTCGCCGCCGGGAGCCATGGAAATGCCTTCCGCGGGCCAGGAGCGGCAGGTCAGATCCGTGCCTGATACGGGATGCGCCAGCACATCGAGGATGGCGGCGCCGATCACGGTAACGTCATACATGAAAAGTCCTCCTTTATAAAACAAATATAAAAATGCCTGTCCTTTTCCATCATTATAAATGGAGGACAGGCATTTTGAAAGAGATGAAATTGCTGTCTTTTATTTTGTCACCGGAATTCCGTGTACAATGCGGCGGTAAATCTTCCAGATGATCACTGCCGGAAAGCTGATGGTCAGATACAGGGTAGTCAGAAGCCCTGTCACGCCGCCTACGATTGCCACGATCCATAAGATAATATTATTCATGATTATTCCCCTTTTCCGTTCATGCAAGTCTTTTTCTGCCGGAAATCATGAGTATTTCCGCAATCAAATCAATATTATTTTAGCAGGGTTAGGGAAAAAGACAAAGCGCACGCAGACTTTCTTAACGAAATCTTAACGAGGAGGCCTGAGGCTCAGTTCTCTTCCTCCAGGTGCTTCAGATAGTACCGGGTGTCTTTTTCGATCACATTGGAAAGGAGAAAGATGGCAATGAGATTTGGCAGAGCCATAAGCGCGTTCAGGGTATCCGAGATGCTCCACACCAGCTCCAGCCGGATGACCGGCGCGAATACCAGCACAAGGATCCACAGAAAACGGTAAGGGAAAAGAGCCCGTTTTCCGCAGAGATATTCCAGACAGCGCTCGCCGTAGTAAGACCAGCCCAGGATGGTGGCATAGGCAAAGGTAATGATGCCAAAGACCAGAATGGGCCGGCCTATGACGGGGATCTGGGCAAAGGCCGCGCTGGTCAGCTCCCCGCCGGATAGGCCCCCGGCCGCGGAGGCTGTGCCGCTGACCGCGGGACTGCCGGAGAGAAGGCTGCTGACCAGAACGAGCCCTGTGATCAGACAGACCACCACGGTGTCCCAAAAGGTGGCGGTGGAGGCAATCAGAGCCTGCCGGACAGGATTGGGGGTGCGGGCCGCGGCCGCGATGATAGGCGCGGAGCCCATACCCGCTTCATTGGAAAAGAGTCCCCGGGAAACGCCGTAGCGGGCAGCCAGCATGATGCCGGATCCGGTCATGCCTCCGGCCAGAGCTCCGGTTTTTGTAAAAGCACTCCGGATAATCAGGGCAAGGGCTTTTCCGAGAAACGCCCGGTTCATAAACAGAACTGCCAGGCAGCCCAGAAGATAGAACAGAGCCATAAAGGGAACCAGGCGTTCACAGACCTTTGAGACAGCGCGCACGCCTCCGAAAATGACAGCGCAGGTAATAAGCCCGGCTGCCAGCCCTACTGCCAGAGCAGGAAGCTCCGGACAGCCCTCCAGAAAAGCAGACAGCCGGGGAGAGGCTTCCGCGGCCTGCCGGACCAGAGGAGACACCACGGCGGAAATGGCGTTTACCTGGACGCCGCAGCCGATTCCGAAGGAAGTAAGCACGCCGAAAAGAGCGAAAAGGACAGCGAGAGGCTTCAGGTGAAGCCCGCGCTCCAGAGCATACATGGCCCCGCCCAGCATGGTGCCGTCACCGGTCCGCACCCGGTACCGGATGGCGATCAGGGATTCCGCGTAGGAGGTGGCGATGCCGAAGACTCCGGTCAGCCAGCACCAGAAGACTGCTCCCGGCCCGCCCAGGGCAATGGCAGTTCCCACTCCGATGATGTTTCCGGTGCCCAGCGTGGAAGCCAGCGAGGTGGAGAGGGCTGCGAAAGGGCTGATATCGCCTGCGGAGGATTTGCCGCGGGACA
This sequence comes from uncultured Merdimonas sp., assembly GCA_944375725.1. Classification (GTDB taxonomy): domain Bacteria; phylum Bacillota; class Clostridia; order Lachnospirales; family Lachnospiraceae; genus Laedolimicola. The sequence continues at coordinate 9,593 of CALWAZ010000066.1, forward strand.
GGGAAAGGCGGATGGCCAGCGGGATTTTCCGCTGAATAAAGCCCGTCTTCCAGGTAGTGAAAAGATGAGTCCCTGACAGCAGCAGGATCATGGGAAGCCCCCAGAGACAGTTGTTGACAGTTTCGATCGCTTGAGTCAGGATTCCCATAGGCCCGCTCCCTCCAGACAGGATTCTGCTTGATTATATGAAAGCTGCCGGGGGTTCATGCCTGGATGCCGCGGCGCCGGGATTTTGAAAGCGCAGGACAGAGACCGTTGACAATCTCGATATTCGAGATTATAATAAAGATAAGATAACTCGATAATCGAGAATAAGCGGAAGACGGGAGGGAGAAGATGGCACGGGTAAAATTTCAAACATTGACAGAACAGATGTTTTACGCGCTGCTCTGCCTGAAAGAGGAATGCTGCGGCATAGATATTCTGGACCGGGTTCCGGCTATGACGGGACAGAGGGTCAGCATCGGCTCAGGCACTCTGTACACACTTCTGGAACAGTTTCTGGAGGCGGATATGATCCGGGAGACGAAGGTCACCGGCCGCCGCAGAAGTTATATTCTCACGGAGAAGGGACGGAAAATGCTGGAGAAGGAATATAAGCGCATCTGCGCCCAGGCACGGGACTACCGCCTGATTTTCGGGGAGGATTGGGAAGGAGAGGAGGGATCTATATGAAGAAAACGAAGCGGAGACTGGAGCCGTACTCTTTTTATGATCACACAGGATTGGAAAAGCATCTGGAAAAAATGGCAGGGAAGGGCTGGCTTCTGGAGAAGGTCTGGAACAATGTCTGGTATTACCGGAGAATCGCTCCCCGGGAATTGAAGTTTTCTGTCACTTATTTTCCAAAAGTTTCTGAGCTTGACCCGGAGCCCTCAGAAAAGCAGCAGATGTTTCTGGATTTCTGTGAGCACACAGGCTGGAAGCTGGCGGCTGTTACCACTCAGATGCAGATCTTTTACAACGAAAATCCAAATCCGGTTCCCATTGAAACGGATCCCCGGCTGGAGCTGGAGACGCTGCGCAGAACCGCCCGGAGAAGCGTGCTGCTCCCCTGTTTCATTTTGGGAGCGCTGGGTCTGATGAATACGATCCTGCTGATCCACACGCTGCGGACGGATCCCATAGGCCTGCTGTCCAGCGGCTCCGGCCTGCTGGGAGCCTGGTGCTGGCTGATGATTCTGCTGCTCTCCGCCGTGGAGCTGGGAGGGTACTTCCGCTGGTACCGCAAGGCGGAGAAAGCGGCAGCCAGGGGAGAGTTTCTGGAGACGGCCAGCCACGTATGGCTCACAAAGCTGATTCTGGCTTCTATTATTCTGATGTTTTTGTACTGGCTGGCCGGCTGGATTTCTACCGGGCCGTATTGGAAACGGATTCTGGGTGTGGTAATCAGCGGATATATGATTGGTGTTCTTTTCTTTAGCGGAATCTTCAAAGGCTGTCTGAAGAGGAGAAAGGCTTCAGCAGGGATAAACATTACATTGACCATGCTTCTGGTCTTTGCAGTGACAATCCTTTTCCTGACCGGTGTGACCTGGGCAGGCCTGCGGATGGCCCAGGATGCCAGGCAGGCAGAGCATGAGGGAAGGACGGAAGCATCCATGCACGGCTATCTTGCGGCTCCGCCTCTGGCGCTTTCCGATCTGACGGACATTTCTGCTTCGGATTACATTCAGAGCAGTACCGGGGAAGAGTCTCTGCTGCTGGAGCAGTTTGAGCTGCAGGCATTCCCCAAAAACGGAGCGGAGGACAGGGGAGGGCTTCCCCAAATGAATTACAGGGTGACGCTGGTGAAGGTTCCTTTTCTTTATGATATCTGCAGGGCTCAGCTCTTCCGGGACCGGGATGAGACAGGAGACGCGGAGCTCCCGGAGGGACACAAGGCTGTCTACGAAGCGCGCGATCCGGAACTATGGAAAGCCCGGGAGGTGTATGAGCTTACTTATCCGGATGAAAGCGGCTTCTCAAATCAGTACCTGCTCTGTTACCCGGACCGTATTGTGGAAATCGGGTTTTCCTGGGAGCTTACGGAAGAGCAGATGCGGATAGTGGGAGAGAAGCTTGCCTGACCCTTGCCACAGAGGTATATTTCCGGTATACTGTGAGCATATTACAGGAATGAATGAAAAAGGGAGAAATGGTATGAAGAAAATCTTGAAAAGCCTTCCGTTTAAACTGCTGGTCGGAGTGGCTGCCGGAATGCTTCTGGGACTTGCGGCAAATGAGGCAGTCATGAATGTGGTGGTAACGATCCGGCAGCTGCTGGGAGAAGTCATCAATTTCTGCGTGCCTCTGATTGTCATTGGTTTTATCGCGCCTTCCATCACAAAGCTGGGGAGCAATGCTTCACGGATGCTGATAGTGGCTCTGCTGCTTGCCTACGCGTCTTCTGTCGGGGCAGCTCTTGCGTCGATGGCAGCAGGATACGCGCTGATTCCGCATCTGTCCATTGCGCCGCAGGTGGAAGGACTGCGGGAGCTTCCCGAGGTGGTCTTCGATCTGAAGATACCGGCTGTCATGGATGTGATGAGTGCCCTGGCCTTTTCCCTTCTGGCCGGCCTTGGAGTCACCTGGACCAAGTCCAGACGGATGGAAGAGCTTCTGGATGAATTTCAGGCGGTCGTCCTTGCGGTTGTGAGCAGGGTTGTGATTCCGATTCTGCCGTTTTTCATTGCGTCTACGTTCTGCGCGCTTGCCTATGAGGGAACGATCACAAAGCAGCTTCCGGTCTTTATCCAGGTGATTCTGATCGTGATTGTGGGACATTTTCTGTGGATGGCGTTTCTGTATCTGGCGGCAGGCATCTATTCCGGGAAGAATCCGCTGGAGGTGGTAAAGCATTACGGGCCTGCCTATATTACTGCGGTAGGAACCATGTCCTCAGCGGCTACGCTGGCGGTGGCGCTGCGCTGTGCCGGAAAATCCAGGGTTCTGCGCCAGGATATGGTGGATTTCGGGATTCCGCTGTTTGCCAATATCCATCTGTGCGGCTCGGTTCTGACCGAGGTGTTTTTTGTAATGACTGTATCCCGTATTCTGTATGGGGAGATTCCTCCCGTAAGCACGATGGTTCTGTTCTGCCTGCTGCTTGGAATCTTTGCCATCGGAGCGCCGGGCGTACCGGGAGGAACCGTGATGGCCTCTCTGGGATTGATTACGGGAGTGCTTCTGTTTGACGCGGCGGGAACAGGACTGATGCTTACGATTTTTGCTCTTCAGGACAGTTTTGGAACGGCCTGCAACGTGACGGGGGACGGCGCCCTGACACTGATTCTGACCGGATACGCGGATAAGCATCAGATAAAGCCGGCCGGGAAGACGGAAGGCTGAAAGAAAAGACAACAGGAAAAGGAAAGACCCGGCGGGGCGGAGCAGGAAGACGGCTCCGCCCCGCCGTTTTCAATTCTCCGGCGCAGGAGAAAACTTTTTGCTCATACCCTGCGTCTAATAGATAGAAAAGCAAAGGAGGAGGAAAGGATGAATGCGGACGATTTACAGAAGAAGGTAGAAGAACAGATTCTGGATTCCTATGAGGCCATGTACCGTCTGGCTTATACCTATGTGAAAAATGAAGAAGACGCTCTGGACATTGTCCAGGAAAGTGTATATAAGGCTATCAAGTATTCGGGACGGGTACGTCAGGAGGCGTATATCCGCACCTGGCTGTGGCGGATTGTCATGAATACGGCGGTAGACTTTATACGGAAAAACAGTAAAGAGGTGGCCACAGAAGAAATGCAGGAGACGGGGCGTGAGGATACGTATCAGGACTTTGACACCCTGGAAGCGCTTAACATTCTGGATGAGAGAGAAAAGGCCGTGGTGGTTCTCAGATTTTTTGAGGATCAGAAGCTGGAGGATATCGCAAGAATTCTGAATGAAAATACAAACACTGTGAAGACGGTGCTGTATCGGAGTCTGAAGAAGCTTAAGGTCAGACTGGCGGAAGGAGAGATGCTTTATGAAGGATGAGAAGCTGAAGAAGATGGAACAGGAATATAAAGAGATTCCCATTCCGGAGGAACTGCTCCGGCGGGTAGAGGAAGGAATACAGAAAGGGAAAGAAGATAGAGAGGAAGTGGTGCGTATGAAAAAGAGATCCAAGGTAATCAGCTTTGTAAAAGCGGCAGGCGGAGCGGTTGTGGCGGCTATGCTGGCTATTACGATTATGGCCAATTCGGGAGCCTCCATCGCCAACGCGATGATGAAGATCCCGGTGATTGGAGCCATTGCGGAGGTAGTCACCTTCCGGGAATATAAAAACACCACGGAGGACAGTAATATGTCCGCGGATGTGAAGATACCGGAGGTCAGCGTTACAAACGAAGACGGAACGGTAAACCAGGAGACGACAGAGCAGATCAATAAGACCATAGAAGATTATACCAATGAGATCATTGCCCAGTACGAGGCAGACGTGGCTGCGTATGGAGGAGAGGCACATGAGCGCGTGGAGCTGGATTATGAGATCATTACAGACTCTGACAGGCTGTTTTCCATCCGCTTTAATCAGCTGACAATCATGGCCAGCGGAGCCGAGAGCGTCAGGATCTATCATATTGACAAGCAGACAGGGAAGATGATCAATCTGAAGGGGCTCTTCAAGGAAGACGCGGACTTTATCACTCCCATTTCCGATAATATCAAGAAGCAGATGAAGGAGCAGATGGCGGCAGACGAAAGCAAGATGTATTTCCTGGACAGCGATATGCCGGAGACAGACTTCCAGTCTATCAGCGAGGATACCACCTTTTACGTAAATGATGACGGAAAGCTTGTGATAGTGTTTGATGAATATGAGGTGGCTCCGGGATATATGGGCACCGTGGAATTTGTGATTCCCACGGAAGTCATCGAAGGAATCGTCCAGGATGGCTTTGTGAGCTGAAGGCCCGGCCCGGATGAGCACAAAAACAGAATAAAAAGCAAAATAAAAAACAGGGCGCCGGATATCCGGCGCCTGTTTCAAATATATTTTCAGGTATTTCCATTTTTCTTCAGCCATTCCACGATCTCGGGGAATTCCATAAAATGAGAAGCCTTTACAAGAATGGAATCTCCTTTTGACAGAAGCAGAGGAAGCGTATTTATCAGCTCCTCCCTGGTGTCAAAATGGCGGCAGGTAATGGAAGGATTTTTTGCTTCCACTCCCCGGGCGGTTTCTTTTGAAAGCTCGCCCACCAGGAAGACGGCGTCCACACCTGCGTCTGCCGCGTGGCAGCCCACGTTATAATGGAGCAGTTTTTCATTTTCTCCCAGCTCGCCCATATCGCCTAAGATAGCGACCTTGCGGCCCAGAGCACAGGAGAGCACATCCAGAGAGGCAGCCATGGAAACAGGGTTCGCGTTGTAGCAGTCGTCCAGAATATCCCATTTTTCCGTATGAATCAGATGATTCCGGCCGCTTAAGGCGGTGAGGCTTTCGATGCCCGCCCGGATTTCCTCTGTGGTCAGTCCCAGGGCAAGTCCCACAGCCGTTCCGGCCAGGGCGTTGTAAACCATATGGCGGCCGGGAATGGGAATCTGCGCCTCAAAAGATCCGGCTTTGGTCACAAAGGTACAGCGGGTTCCCGCAAGCCCCAGATTTTCAATCTGTTCCGCGTGCAGATCAAGCTCCGGATTCAGGCCGAAGAAAAGCGGCCTGGGAGAACGGGTGTCCTTTAAGGTGATCAGCTTGTCGTCATCGCCGTTTAAAATGATCTGGGCGCCGGGCTGGGCCTGGTCAAACATTTCGGTCTTGGCCCGCAGCATGCCGTCCCGGTCCTTCAGATTTTCCAGATGACAGAGTCCGATATTGGTCAGCACGCAGATGGTGGGCCGGGCCATGCGCGCCAGACGGGTCATCTCGCCGAAATCGCTGATGCCCATTTCCAGCACCGCGGCTTCATGCTCCGGGCGGATGCGGAAGATGGTCAGCGGAAGGCCGATCTCGTTGTTAAAATTGCCCTCTGTCTTCAGCACCCGGTAACGTTGGCTTAAAATGGCCGCGATCATTTCCTTCGTGCTGGTCTTGCCCACGCTTCCGGAAATTCCGATGACAGGAATCGTCAGGGTGCTCCGGTAATATTCCGCCAGCTTTTTGATGGCCTCCAGACAGGAGTCTACCTGAATGCAGGGACCGGCAGGATGGTCCGGCACCTGCTCACAGAGCACTGCGGCAGCTCCCTTGGCAAAGGCAGTGGGGATAAAGCTGTGTCCGTCCACCCGGGCCCCCTTTACCGCCACAAAAAGGAAGCCGGGCTCCACCAGGCGGCTGTCGATGACGACGCCGGCCGCTTCTGTATGTTTCTGATTCTCATCTCCCAGATAAGTGCCCCCGCAGGCGCGGGCGATCTGGATTAAAGACATTTCTTTCATAAGCAATCCCCTTTCCGGTCAGTTCTGGCGCAGGGAAACCTCAATCAGCTTCTCGCAGAGATCCTCAAAGGACATGCCAAGCACCGCGGCCTCCTGGGGCAGCAGGCTGGTAGGCGTCATGCCGGGCAGAGTGTTGGCTTCCAGACAGTAGATGGAATTGTCAGAGGTATCCATCATAAAATCCATACGGGCATAGGAGCGCATATTCAGGGCTTCAAAGGCCATCTCCGCATAGCGCTGCATCTCTTCTGTAAGCTCGGGAGAAAGATCTGCCGGGCAGGTCTCAATGGTGCTTCCGGGCTGATATTTGTTTTTGTAATCATAAAATCCTTCCAGGGGAGCGATCTCGATGACGGGAAGAGCCTTTCCGTCAATGACCCCCACGGAAAACTCACGTCCCGAGATAAACTGTTCTACGATCACGTCGTCTCCGAAGGTATAGGCGTCATCCAGAGCCTTCTGCAGATCTTCCGGCCGGTCCACCCGGTAGGTGCCCACACTGGAGCCGCCGCAGGCAGTCTTCACCATGCAGGGATAGGGAATGAAAGCCGGATCCGCTTTCTCGCCGCATTTGAGAGTAATACCGGCGGGAGTGGGAATACCCGCGTTCCGGAAGAACTGCTTGGAAAGATGTTTATCCATGGCCAGGGCGCTGCTTAAGTATCCGGTTCCCGTATAGGGAATTCCCATCAGGTCAAAGGCAGCCTGGATACGGCCGTCCTCGCCGTTCGCGCCGTGCAGGCCCAGGAATACAATGTCTGCCATGTCGCACAGAGCCAGTACATTGGGGCCGAACATGCTCTTTCCTCCGTCATGGCGCAGCTCCTTCAGATGGGAGAGATCCGGATGCTCCGCAGAGACAGCCTGGATATCCTTTGCCCAGTCCACGTCCAGGTCAAACAGCTTTTCCGTGACAGGTTCCGGGCTTTCATATCCCAGATAGACATCCAGGAGAATCACCTGATGGCCTTTTGTTTTTAAGGCGCGGTAGATCTTGCTTCCGGAGCTTAAGGACACATCCCGCTCCGTGCTGGTTCCGCCGGCCAATACTACAATTTTCATAACAGCCTCCTCAATAT
>CALWAZ010000067.1 GCA_944375725.1 uncultured Merdimonas sp.
TACCCACTTTGCTTCTTCCGGAATCGGAGCAGCGCCATGATTTACGCCCTGAGCTACCGGACACATTGTTTCAACTTCATGTGAATAAATCATTATAAAACTCCTTTCAAATTAAGTTAATCAGCGATGCCGGGGTGGCTTAGTTCCCGGCTTGTCGCATTTGATTATATTTTCTCATAATATCTGGAATTCGTCCAGTACTTTTTTTACAGGCGGGAAAGCTTTCTGCCCATCAGCACGCCCATAACAGAGGCCATCATCAGCCCTCTGGTCCATCCGCTGGAATCCCCCAGGCAGTACAGACCCTTGATACTTGTCGTAAAATCCGGTGTCATTTTAATACGGTTGCTGTAGAATTTCAGCTCCGGTGAATACAGCAGCGTCTCGTTGGCCGCGAAGCCCGGAACCACATGATCCACAGCCTGGATGAAATTGATGATATTGGTCATGGCCCGGTAAGGCATGGCCGCTGTAATGTCTCCCGCCACCGCGTCCGGCAGGGTGGGACGGACGTTTGACTGGGAAAGCTCCTTCTGCCAGGTGCGCTTTCCGCCCAGAATATCCCCGTAGCGCTGAACCAGAATCTTTCCGTCGCCCAGCATGTTTGTCAGCTCTCCCACCTTCTGGGCATAGGCGATGGGCTGGTTGAAGGGATACGTAAAGTTGTGGGAGCACAGAATGGCCAGGTTCGTGTTCTGGGACTTCAGGTCCTTGTAGGAATGGCCGTTTACCACTGCCAGATCGTTGTCATAATTCTCCTGGCTGACGAAGCCGCCCGGATTCTGGCAGAAGGTGCGGACCTTGTTTTTAAAGGGCAGGGGATACCCGATGAGCTTTGACTCATAGAGGATATTATTTACGTCCTCCATGATCTCATTGCGCACCTCTACCCGCACGCCGATATCCACGGTGCCGGGCACATGGGCAATATCATGCTGTTCACAGAGCTTCTCCAGCCAGTCCGCCCCCTTGCGGCCTGTGGCCACAATCACATGCTCCGCGTATATGGTCTGCTCCCCGGTATGCTTTCCGGAATCCTCCAGAACAGCCCCTTTGCAGACGCCGTCCTCCACAATCAGATCCCGGCAGTGGCAGTCGAAGAGAATCTCCACTCTCTTTTCCAGCAGATACTGCTCGATCCGGTAATAGATTTCCTGGGCTTTCTCGGTCCCCAGATGGCGGATCGGACAGTCCACCAGCTTCAGCCCCGCCTGGATGGCACGCTTCCGGATATCCTTGACCTCTTTCTCGTTTCCGACTCCTTCCACCTTCGTGTCCGCGCCGAACTCCAGATAAATCTTATCCGTATAGTTGATGGTTTCCTGTGCCAGCTCCTCCCCTATCAGGCTCGGAAGGTCGCCTCCCACCTCATAGCTTAAGGACAGCTTTCCGTCCGAAAACGCTCCTGCTCCTGAAAACCCTGTCGTAATATTGCAGTAGGGCCTGCAGTTCACGCACCGCTTTGTCTTTGCCTTCGGGCAGGAACGCTTTTCCACAGGCTTTCCTTTTTCCACTATCATGATATGCTTCCCGCTTCCGTTCTTCAGAAGCTCCAGGGCCGTAAAAATCCCCGCGGGGCCCGCTCCGATAATCAATACATCTGTTTTCTTCATTTAAATACCTCCTTGCGCATAAAAAAGCCAGCTGCCGAAACAGTATACAGTTTCTCCCTGACGGGAAACTTATAGTCAACTGTTACGGCAGCTGGTAGAAACATTCACCCTATTATGAATTTATATAAGCCCAAAACCTCATTTATTTTACCGGACCCCGGCCCGTTTGTCAAGGAAACATTTTCCTTTTAAGTCTCTCTGCCTTCCGAAGCAGAGCCGGTTCTCATGCTGCTCAAAGCAGAGCAGGCAGGACAAAACGCCCCAGCGCCCATAAAAGCAGCAGATGGGCGGGATAGAACACATAGAAAAAGTATTTCGGCTGGCGGCCTCTCTTTCCGTTATAGAGAGCCATGCACAGGAAGGCGGGAATGCTGTAAATCTCAAGCCTGGACAGCAGCACCAGCAGAACCAGGGACACTGCCGCGGCTGCCAGGAAGCGGTCCCGCAGCAGATACATGGCCGCGATCACAGCCACTCCTATTGCTCCGTAGTCTGTGCCGCACAGCTCTGCCGCCGTTCCCAGCACCGCCAGGGCCAGCGCGCCTTTCCAGGGCTCCGCCGGATACCGCTGAAAGACCAGAATCACAAGAAGTCCCGCAAGCAGCGTAAAAAACACATTCTGGGAGCTCCAGCAGAACAGCTGGTTGTGCAGGGCCAGATCAAAGGGAATCTCTGATACCGCCGCAAAAGCCGCCAGGCGCAGAAGATATTTCTTCGGATTGTGTGTGTGCACAGCTCCCTCCACCAGAAGGAAGCAGAAAATCGGGAAAGCAGTCCGGCCAACGGCACGCAGCACCGAATCCAGATTTATCCAGAAATACAGGTTGTCAATCTGGCCGGCCAGCGGAGAATTTCCGTAATAATTGATCACAAAGACCTCCAGCAGACTGGCTCCGATGTGATCTGCTGCCATGATCAGAATGGCGATCCATTTCAGGGCGCTTCCCGAAAACGGCATGGATTCTTTTGCGTTCATCGCTTTTCTGCTACCTCTCCCTGTTTCTTGTAGATGGAGTCTGCCGGAACCACGCCCCGCACAGAGGAAAGGGGATAGATATTCGTATTTCTTCCCACGACTGTTCCCGGATTCAGGACAGAGCCGCAGCCCACTTCTACCTCATCTCCAATCATAGCGCCGAATTTCTTGATGCCGGTCTCGATATCGCCCTCCGGTGTATGCACCTTTACCAGAAGCTTGTCGGATTTTACATTGGAGGTGATGGAACCTGCTCCCATATGGGCCTTATAGCCCAGAATGGAATCTCCCACATAATTATAATGGGGAACCTGCACCTTATTGAACAGAATCACATTTTTAAGCTCTGTGGAATTGCCCACCACGGCGCCGTCTCCCACCAGGGCGTTTCCGCGGATAAAGGCGCAGTGGCGCACTTCTGTGTCCCTGCCGATGATGCAGGGGCCTGTAATGGAGGCTGTGGGCGCCACCTTGGCAGAACGGGCGATCCAGATATTCTCTCCCCGTTTTTCATACTCCTCTTCCCTTAAGGTCTTTCCCAACTCCAGAATGAAAGCTCCGATCTTTGGCAGAGCTTCCCAGGGATAGGTCACGCTGGAAAGAAGCGGCGCGGCCAGTGTCTCAGAGAGTGTGTAGAGTTCCTTTACTTCCAGTTCTTTCATTTCTTTGTCTGCTCCTTTTTCTCATTTTTCTTTTCCGAACCGGCTCCCGCGGTTCTTTTCCGGGCACTGTCCCCGGTCTTATAATATTTTGCCGAAGCGTCAAAACAGGGGCGTAAAGCCCTCCGGTAATCCGCGCTCAGCACATTTGTGGTCTTGTCGGTAATAAATTTTTCCAGCTTCTGCATGTAGATTTCTTCAGTAATGGTTCCTTCCGCCATCTGGGTCAGCCCTTTCTCCCAGCTGGCTGTCAGCTCCGGATTCAGAAGGCTGTAAATAGAAGCCCGCACCACATCGTAAATCATCTCTCCCAGCAGGGTAGGCGTGATAATCTGCGTCTTCTTATTCAGGGCTATGTACTTATTATTGACCAGCTTTTTCAGGATCTCCGCGCGGGTGGCGCTGGTGCCAATCCCGCTGCCCTTGATCTGGGCCCGCAGCTCCTCATCCTCAATGAGCTGGCCTGCGTTCTCCATAGCTAGAATCATGGACCCGGAATTGTAGCGCTTGGGCGGCGAGGTCTCTCCCTCCCGGATGCGGAAACCCAGCGCCTCCACCGGCGAGCCTTTCCGCAGTCCTTTTAAAAGCTCCAGAAATTCTGCGTCCACACGGACATCCTCTGTCTCATCCTCCTCGGCTTTCTTCTTTCCGCTGTCAGAAAGGGGAGGCTGCACCTTCAGATATCCTTCCTGAATAAGCACCTTAAAGCTGGAGAAAAACCGCTCTCCTCTTACCTCTGTCACCAGCTGTACTTTCTGATATTCCGCAGCCGGATAAAAGATTCCCAGGAACCGCCGGGCAATCACCTCATATATCTGCTCTGCCACCGGCGCCAGGCTTTTCAATGCTCCCAGTCCCTGGCCTGTAGGGATAATGGCATAGTGATCGGTGATCTGCTTGTCATTTACGTAGCGGGTTTTTCCGATCCCTTTCCAGGACGCTCCGGCCAGAACCTCCGCGGCGTACTGGGATACCTTCCCATAGGAACGCAGTCCGGAAAGATTCCTGCCGATTTCCTTGGCTACAGCCGTGGAAAGCACTCTGGCGTCTGTTCTCGGATAGGTGACCAGCTTTTTTTCATACAGCTCCTGAACCACCTTCAGGGTCTCATCCGGGCTTAGCTTAAACCGGCGGGAACACTCATTCTGAAGCTCCGCCAGATTGAACAAAAGCGGCGGATTCTTCTTTTCCTTTTTCCGTTCCACCGATGAGAGCACAGCCCGGACCGGCTTTTCCTCTCCCAGAAAACGAACCAGGCTTTCTGCGTCCTCCCGCTTTTTGAATCCGTTTTCCTTATACAGTTTATGCGGCTCACAGAAGGCAGAACCTGATACAGCCCGCCATTCTCCTTCAAATTTTCTGCCATGAAGTCCAAAATCACCCAGCACCCGGTAAAAGGGCGTTTTGACAAAATCCCGGATTTCCCGCTCCCTGCGGACCACCATGCCCAGCACGCAGGTCATGACCCGGCCCACGGAAATCACAGTGTACTTTGTGTTCAGATACCCGGAAATGGTATTTCCATATTTCAGGGTCAGAAGCCGGGAAAAATTAATTCCCATCAGATAATCTTCCTTGGCCCGCAGATAGGCCGCACTGGCCAGATTGTCATACTCTGAAAGGTCCTTTGCCTCCCGGATGCCTCTTAAAATCTCTTCCTCTGTCTGGGAATCGATCCAGACCCGTTTCCGCTTCTTTCCGCGCACTCCCGCCATCTGCTCCACCAGACGGTAAATGTACTCTCCCTCCCGCCCGGAGTCGGTGCAGACATAGATGGTCTCCACATCCTGCCGGTTTAAAAGGCCCTTGACGATCTCAAACTGCTTTTTTACGGAAGGAATGATTTCGTACTTGAATTCCTTTGGAAGGAACGGCAGGGTGTCAAGACTCCAGCGCTTGTACTTTTCATCGTAGACCTCCGGATAGCTCATGGTCACCAGATGGCCCACGCACCAGGTTACGATGCTGTCCTCTCCCTCCAGATAGCCGTCCCGGCGGGCCGTATTCAGCTTCAGCGCTTTGGCAAATTCCTGGGCCACGCTGGGTTTCTCGGCAATATATAATGATTTTCCCATAATTCCTCACTCTGCTTGTCTGTTTCCGGTCTATTCTATCACAGAATCGAAGATTCTGGCAATGTCTTTCGGTAAGCGCGCCTGAATCCGAAGCTCCTTTCCTGAGAAAGGCTGGCGGAAAACAAGCTCTGCCGCGTGGAGCGCCGCCCGGCCTATCAGCGCCGCCTCTCCTTCTGCGGCTGGGATTCCATACAAAGGATCCCCAAGCAGCGGACAGCCCATCGACGCCATATGCACCCGGATCTGATGGGTTCTTCCCGTCTCCAGCCGGAGGCGGACCAGCGCATACACAGGAGCCGCAGGCCCGTTCCCGCTGTTTCTCTTCCCTTCTCTGTCCGCAGGCTTTTGCTCTGCCCCGCGTACCTCCAGAACCCGGTAACGGGTCAGGGCATACTTTCCATCGTCCCGGAGCCGCATCCTTCTTCTGTCCTGAGGATCCGGCCCTATGGGCGCGCAGATCTCCCCCTCCTCAGGCTCCGGCACACCCCGGACTGCCGCCAGATAGGTTTTTTTCAGAATACCGGCCTCCCTCTGACGCTCCAGCCTGGCAGCCGCCGTCCTGCTTTTGGCAGCCAGAACCACGCCGGAGGTATCCTTGTCCAGTCTTCCGAAAATTCGTATCACGCAGTCCTGCTGCTTCTGCCGCAGATAAAAAGCAAGCCGGCCGGCCAGCGTATCACCGGAAAAGGCCGCCCTTCCCGGCGGATGGACTGACAGGCCCGCAGGCTTGTTTAAAGCGATCACATCCTCATCCTCATACAGGATTTCCAGCCCTTTCTCTGAGGAAATCAGCTGGGGAGAAGTCTTTTTCCCGTCTTCCAGCAGCACCTCCACCAGATCTCCTGCCTTCAGGACCGCTGTGGTTTTCCGGCGTTCCCCATTTACGCAGATGCCGTTCTCCAGAAATTTGGCCCGGCTGATTTCCTTCTTCCCCAGCCCGGCGCGGGACCGCAGAAAATGCCCCAGCTCTGCCCCCTCATCCTCTTCCTCTGCCCTCAGACTGACTCGTTTTTCCATAGCTCCTCCAGAAACGCGTACACTGCCCGGTTAAATTCCCCGGGTTCCTTCGCCGCGATAAAATGATCCCCTTTCACAAATTTCAGCTCTGCCCCGGGTATACTCTCTGCAATCAGCCGGGTATGCTCCTCTTTAATCATATCCTTTGTTCCCGCGATAACAAGGACCGGGACGCGAATCTTCCGCAGTTCCTCAGGCTTCAGGGCCGGGTCCTTTACCATCAGCCCCAGCATCTCGTGATTTCTCCGGGCTTTCTCTGAAACACCCGCAAATAGGCCCGAAATTCTGTATCCCAGTTCAATGGGAATCTGAACAGAAGCTTTTACTCCGCCCGGGTTCAGGTTTCCTCCGTTCAAAATCAGCCCTTTCAGCTTCTCCGGATATTTCAGGGCAAAGCACATGGCGGTATTCGCCCCATCCGAAAATCCAAGTATAATGGCCTGCGGAATCTCCAGCTCTTCCAGAAAACTGTCCAGATCATCCGCAAACTGACGGATCGTAAAGGGCGCTTCTCCTCTGGGAGACTTTCCATGGCCCCTGGTATCCACCGCCAGAACTCTGTATTTTTCCCCGAAAAACGAAAGCTGGTGTTCAAAATAACCGCAGTTTTCCCCGTTCCCGTGAAGAAGCACCAGAGGGAAGCCCGTTCCCTGTTCTACGTAATGAAGGCGAATATCTGTCACTGCCCATGTCTCCTTTCCTGTCCGGTCCCGCAGATGTCATCCAGCATAATCTGGAGCGGACGCGTGATATATTTTTCTCTGTGGAGCACTGCCCACATCCTGTTTTCCAGCTCCATTTCCTCTATGGGCAGAAGCCGCAGCCACCATTCTTATGCTGGCCTTCTGGGACACTGACCATCTGGACCCTCTCTCTGTCCTGCCCATGCTGAATGTGGCCGCACTGGTCATCTTCGCGGTCATGCTCTTTCTTTCCCGGAAGTGGAAGCTCAATCCGATTCTGATCATGGTCTTAAGTGGAATCGCCGGCCTGATCTGCTATACCTGAGCATGCCCTTTTTCGCGCAACGCTCTTATACCGGCATCTTTCCACGTGCCGGCGAATATTGTTCCTTTTGTATTAAAGTAAATGTAGCGCAAACCATCAGGATAGTCAAGTTCCGGTTCTTCCTCACACCGGCTGCGGAACTGATATACCATACGCCACTGGCCAGATGCGGCCGTGTTCATCAGGAAGTCCTCGATGCCATTCAGTTCATCCGTCAACTGTCCTTTATCTTATCTTTCATAAAGGTGTTGGATCATGTTCTCCAGTTCGTCCTATCGATTCTGGCTGTTTTCCAGTTCCCGCTGCATTTCTGCCAATGATAAGGCATGGTAATTGCCTGCTGAACGACGGCTTTTTTCTTTTGCCGCCGCCCGGCAGACAGGTGAACACGATTCAAATAACTCTAAAACACAGGGCTTTACAACTCGTTGATCGTTTCTGCGATCGCCATATTGCGTATTCGTTTTGATGGCGCATAAGCTGCCAGGAAAGCAGCCGCAAAATCGAACAGGAAGATAATACAGAGCAGCGATATTGGCAGGCTCCAGGCCGTACCAAAATACCTCGTAAGCAGCATGACGTGCAAATATCGGCTCAGAAGCAATCCAGCTGCACAACCCACTACAAGGCCGGAAACAGCATAGGTGAGAGCTTCCGCTGTAATCATGCGCGCAAGCTGGCCGCCATCCATTCCAACCGCCCGCATTGCGCCATATTGCTTGATGCGGGCTGTCACACTCATCGAAATGCTGTTGATGATATTGAACAGTGTAATCATCGCAATAATTGCAAGGAAACTGTATAGCACAAACTGTGCAGCCAGGTAAGTTGCCGCATCTTCCTGATTGCTTTGCCGCAAATCATCAAGAATAACATCGCTGCTAACCAGATTGTTCATTTGACGGATCGTTTCATCGTCTGCATCGGCATCCAGCTGTATGCCAATCAGGCTGTAATTTGTTTCTCCTGTCAGCCATTCAAAGGTTTCGGCAGAACAGATCACACTGTATTCACTGGAATATACGCCATCGGAAACAGCGCAGGTAATGGTAACTTCCTTTCCGCCAATCTGAATTGTATCCCCAACCTGTAAAGGATTGTCTTTGTTACTGATCGTCATAACCTGTCCGTTGTTCCCGTAGATGGCAGACAAATCACCTTCAACTACGCTATCTGCTGCGCTATCCAGCAGATAGTCTGTATAAGACATGAGATTAACATGGTCGATCCCTTCTCTGGAGGATGTGGCAGGGACATTTTCGAGGTATGCAGTACCATAGGCATCTTCCACATGGGAAATCTCCTGAATTTCATTCAGCAGGTCAGGCTCCAGCAGAAGGGCATTTGCATACCCGTTCAAAGTAATATCCGGCTGCCATGACCGCAGGGACGGCACCAGTTCACGAGCAAAATCAAGTCCCACAGAGAAGCAAAGAAACAGTATGATGCTCAGAGAAAAGCTGGCCGTCATGAGGAACCAGTTTTTCTTAGAAGCGGTTGCATGATGAACGCCTAATGTCCATTCGACTTTTCCCAAAATCAGTCTCGCCGTGTGACGTGTCGTAGGGGGCGTCTCGCTGTTGCCGGAAACAGCCGCCATTGGAGAAACCTTTGCCGCACGTTTGGCGGGAGCCTGCGCCGCCAGCAGAACTGTTACAAGGCCCACCACTGCGCCGCTTATCAGTCCAATCGGGCTGAGTGCAAAGACCGGAGTACCAGCAAATTCACCGCCAATCCCGTAGCGAAGTAACGCACAGACGGCCCATGTGATGACTGTACCTGCGATAAGGCCAATCGGGATTGCCGTTTTGCACCAGTTGAGCGCCTCCAGCCGTACAAATCGAATTACCTGTTTGCGGCTCGCTCCGATGCAACGCATCATGCCAAAGAATTTTGTGCGCTGGGCCACCTGACTGTTCATGCTGCCGGAAATCATTAGCACTCCGGCCAACAGAACCATGATAAACAAAATGGCCGCCAATCCATAGACGTTTTGCATGGACTCGTTGCTGCTTTGTCCGGCAAGTCCCATAATAGCGGTGTTTTCACGAATACTGTCCTCTGGCAAATTGTACTGTTCTTGAATTTCAGTGATAGCGTCGGCGGCTTTTGCCGCGCTTTGAAATTGTACATAGCAGGCAGGGGCATAGTCTGAAACACCATTTTCGTTCATCAGTGATACGAAGGCAGCCTCTGTCATATAAACAGCAACCAGGTATGTCTGTCCCTCGTAATACTCCTGATCGTCTGAACCAAAGCCGGATATAGTAAAATCTACATTTCCTGCCGGTGTTTGAACTGTCACAGGATCGCCTAACTGCACATCCAGTGCGAGTTTGGCATTTGAACTGAGTACCACTTCCTGGTCATTCTGAGGGAAAGTGCCTTCCTCCATGCCATCGGCCAACTGCTCCAGATAGGTTTCATCCGTACCGTATAGTGTTGCTTTCC
>CALWAZ010000068.1 GCA_944375725.1 uncultured Merdimonas sp.
CCTCCCAGTTGTTTTCCCAGTTACTGACCGCGTATGGGTACTTCTTTCCCCATTTTTCCTTCACTGCCTCCAGCTCTGCCAGGGCTGCTGCCTCTGTCGGGGCATTATAGACCGCTTTGAAATCAGAGGAAAATTTCTTAAGGTCATTATAATTCACATACTTGAAGGAATTACACAGCATGTGGATGACGCACCGCTGGATCTGTGCCTGCGGGTATACGGCCTGAATCGCGTCCCTAAATCCCGGCAGTCCATCCACACAGAAAAACAGGACATCCTGCACGCCGCGGTTCTTCAGGTCATTGAGCATCCCGAGCCAGAACTATGAGGTTTCATTGGCTCCTACGGTGATACTGAGGATTCCCTTATAGCCTTCCGTTGTAACGCCCGGCACCACATAAGCGGTCCGGCTGAGGATCCTGCCCTCATCCCTGACCTTATAATGGATACAGTCCATAAAGACAAAAGGGTAGATGGGATTGAGAGAGCGGGACTGCCGCTCTTTGATTTCAGGGAGGAGCCGGTCTGTGATCTTGCTGACCATTTCAGCGGACAGTTCAATCCCATAAAGGTTCTGAAGCTGATCATGGATATCCCTGGTGCCTGGCATAGAGGGAGATTACTTTATCCTCAATGCCGGAGATATCCCGCTGGTATTCGGGGATGAGCTTCGGCTCGAATTCCCTGTTGCGATCTCCGGGAACGTCAATCTGGAACTCTCCATACTGGCTTTTCAGGGTTTTGGGGGAATGGCCGTTCCTCTTGTTGGAAGAAATGGTATCGCCTTTCTGATTCTTTTCATAACCGGGGGAGGCATCGAGTTCCGCTTTCATCAGCTCCTGGAGGATGTCCTTAAAACCGTCCCTGAGGAGGGAATAGACATCAGCAACACTGGATAAGTTGTTATCAGCAATAATCTGTCGAAGCTGTTCCTTAGCTACCGGCATAAAATACTCCTTTTCGATAAGAATTTTCATATCGTAATTCTTACCAAAAAGGAGTCATTTTTTTCCAAAGACACAAACTTTTTTACACTACCGGTATTTTTTGACCATTAAATCTATAATCTCTTCAGGGTCAGTTATTTGTCTTACGAAAAGAAGACATCTTGGCACACGATTACGATCCACTGCATCAATGACAGAAATAATTTTTTTACACTTTGAGGATCAGAAAATACAAAGTTATGAGTAATGCTTGAAGTAGTCATACAAATATGTTCTTCCTTTGAATGAACATAGTCAGTCAGGAGAATCTGATGCTTTCATCCGTTTTTCTACCTGTGTCTTTTCCGCTCCGGTATCATCCAGAAGAATACCAAACAGCAATTGCAACGGCCTGTCCAATGCGTTATACTGACAGAAAAAGCAAATAGTTTTATGATATTACAATTCTGAATGGAAGACGGTTCTTCCACAGAAAGGTAAATGCCTGGACGTTCGATAATGGCTGAACAAGGAAGACATTTTCTTTTTCAGCTGCCGTACGCACAAGACGCAGATGGGAGCAGGTATGGGAAAAATGGTAACGATATACGATATTGCGAGAGAAGCGGGGGTTTCCCCGGCAACGGTTTCCCGTATGCTGACCGGAAATGCAAAGGTCAGCGAGGAAAAGCGTAAAAGAATCACAGAACTGATTCGTGCTTATGATTATAAACCCAATGCTCTTGCCAAAGGTCTTCGGGAAACGAAGAGCAGGGTAATCGGAATGATTTTGGTGGATTTTGTGAATCCTTTTTACGCTACATTGCTGTCTTCCTGTGAAAAGGAAGCGAGAAAGAGGGGATATTCCCTCATCGTTACAAGTACCTTGGGAGACAGAGAACTGGAGGATGCGTATTTGGATACAATGTGCCAACAGCGTGTGGCCACTATCGTGATGGTAGGAGGTCGAAGTGATGAGCTGGCACCGGATGAGGGGTATGTGGGGCATGTGAAGCGGATTGCAGAGAGCGTACCGGTGGTGACAAACGGATATCTGGGTGGGGCTGAGGGTTGCCGTGTACGTCTGGATGAGGAGAAGGCGGCGGAACTGGCGGTGGAATATCTTCGGGATCTGGGACATCGGGAGATCGCTTTTATCGGAGGAAAGGGAGAAATCCGCTCCACAGTAGAAAAACGGCTGAAATATGCCCAGCTTCTGATGCAGAACGGACTTCCCACAAGGAAAGAATGGATTGTGGACGGCCCCGGGTACGATGATAAGAGCGGTTATGAGGCTATGCGCAAGCTTCTTGCCTTGCCTTGCCGACCTACCGCGGTCATTGCGGTGAATGATTTTACTGCGGCTGGAGCAGCACATGCGATTTGGGAAGAAGGTCTTGGGATTCCTGAGGATTTTTCTCTTGTCAGCTTTGATGATACTTATGTTAGTAATCTGTGCCGTCCCAGGCTGACTTCTGTCAGCTATGATCTGGAGGAGTTTGCCAGTAGGCTGATCGGCTCTGCTGTTGATATTGCGCATGGGAGAAAAATTGAACAAAATCAGGTGGTAGAACCGAAACTTGTTGTGAGAGATTCCTGCAAACAATACGGGGGGGGGTAAAAAAAGAGATGAAAATTTTTTAAAACATCTCAAAAAGAAGAAAAAAGAACGAAGAAATTGTTCATATTTACAAAAAATACATTGACAGAAGAAAAAGCCTACCTTATAATCTAGTTGTGAAATGGATTTCATAAAATTGAGCTGGACAGGGTAATTTATCTTATTTTTGGCTAATAGTACAGGGAAAAGGATAAATTATCAATTTTTTCAAAGCGATATGAAATCGATTTCAAAAAAATAAACAGAGAATGGAGGAGGTTACATGATGAGAAAGCGTTTTGCTGCAATGGGGCTTGCAGGATGTCTGTTGCTTGGACTGATTGCCGGCTGTTCTGGAAGCGGACAACAGGAGACCGCAACCACGGCAGGATCGGAGGCTGTCGAAACGCAGGCCTCTGAAGAGGGAAGCAAAGCAGCGGAAGGGGACGCCACGGCAGCGGAAAGTACTGGCGAAGAGGTTGTGATTACTATGTCTCACTGGGGGAGCGAGACGGATGAGAAAACCTACAGAGAAAGAGCTGATCTGTATGAAAGCACCCATCCTGGCGTGAAGATCGAAATGAATTATATGCCGTCAGACCATATCCAGAAGTTGAATACTATGTTCGCGGGCGGGACGGCCCCGGATATCGTGGTGCTGGCAGAGGATATTCACAGCTTTTCATCCAAGGGGTTGTTGCTTCCTTTGGACGACTATGTGGCGGAAGCGGGGATTGATGTGGCTGCGAGAGTAGGCCAGACCGCAGTAGATACCTATTCCTATGACGGAAAACTGTACGGAATCGCCGACAGAGGCGGCTCCATGGTACTGTTCTATAACAAAGACATGTTTGACGCAGCCGGTCTGGATTATCCTACTGCGGACTGGAAGTGGGAAGATATGCTGGAAGCTGCGCAGGTTCTTACTGGAGGAACCGGAGACGAAGAGACTTGGGGCTTTGGCTTGGAAACCTGGTGGCCTTACTGGATGACCTGGATCTATCAGTCCGGCGGAAGAGTCATCGATGAAGAGGGCAATTTGGTGATCAATTCTCCGGAAAGTGTGAAGGGACTTACCTTTGTGCAGGAACTGACTACAGTTTATGACGTGGTTCCCACCAGAGAAGAGTATGCGAACTTCGGTTCCGGCGCAAATTCGGGTACGGTATTTGCTCAGGGAAGGATCGGTATGGTTCCCAACGGTCTGTGGTTTTTCTCCAACCTGAGTGATGTGGATTTCAACTATGACGTAGTGGAATTGTTCGGAGGAGATCAGCAGGTGACTGCGCCTTTCGGTAGCGCCATGACAATTTCTCAGACCTGCAAACATCCTGACATCGCCTTTGATATTATTAATTTCATGACGGATGTGGAGGCGCAGCAGATCATCGTTAAGAATCTGGAGGATGCGCCGGCGAATCTGGAGGTGCTTGCCTCTGACGAGTTCAAGAACGCAGGCTGGACCAACGCGGATGTGGACATTGACGTGTTCTCCCGCTCCAGCGAGATGGTATATACGCCGCCTGTAGGCGCAAACTGGTCATCCTGGGATACGATTTTCAGCGATGAGCTGGCGGGTGTGTTTGATGGGACGGTGGATCCGCAGACAGCCCTGGACAACATCGAGAAACGGATCAATGAAGGGTAATTGAGAACGGAAAGGGGTTGCTTGGCAGCCCCTTTCCGTGGATAGAAGGGAAGGAACGGAGGCAGGAATGAAAAAAAAGAGAAAGAAAAAGCTGGGAAGGGAGACGGCGTGGTTCTGGTTTTTTATCAGCCCATGGATCATTGGATTCTGCATATTTACGGCGTTTCCTATGCTGGCTTCCTTCTATTACAGCTTTACGAACTGGGATATGTTCCAAGCGGGAAGCTTTGTGGGATTGGACAATTATAAAAAGCTGCTGGGAGAGGAAATGTTCTTTAAGGCAGTTTATAATACCTTTTTCTATGCGTTTTTCTATGTAGTGTTAAGCACGCTGCTGTCTTTGTTTGTAGCGGTACTGTTAAACTATCCGCTGAAGGGAAGAAGGATATTTAGGACTATTTTCTATATTCCTACGCTGGTTCCGGTGGTAGTGAGCGCATTGCTGTTTTTCCGTGTTTTTGCTCCGCAGGGGCCTGTCAATGCTGCTCTTGGCTTTTTTGGAATTGAGGGGCCGACCTGGTTTTTCAGCGAGACGTGGTCGAAACCAGCCCTGATTATCATGTCCCTGTGGGGTCTGGGAACTGCTTTCATCCTCTTATTGTCCGGACTGCAGGGAATTCCCGGGGAGCTGTATGAGGCGGCGAGGATTGACGGTTCCGGTGCCTGGGCAGAATTCCGCTATATTACTGTTCCCATGCTTTCCCCGGTTATTTTCTATAACGTGGTGATGGGAATTATCAATTCGCTCCAGGTGTTTACTCAGGTGTATGTCATCGGTACCAATCCCCTGATGCCAGGTGGGAGCACCGGCAGCGGCGGCGGGCCAGGAAACAGCCTGTTGTCCATCGTGCAGCTGCTCTATATCAAGGGCTTTCGGGATTATAAGATGGGATACGCTTCAGCGATCGCTTGGGTGCTGCTCATCATTATCCTGATCTTTACTATGCTGATTTTCAAATCATCCGCTTTGTGGACTTATTATGAGGAGGAAAGAAAATGAAGAAGAAGGGTTCTCCCATTCAGACGGCTGTGGTCTATCTGATTCTGCTTCTGTTTTCCGCAGCCTTTTTGATACCGTTTATCTATATGATCAGCATCGCCCTGTCCAGCGACGCGACGGCCAACCAGGCGGCATACACGATTTTCCCCCGGGAATTTGAGTTCCAGAATTTTGTGCGTATTTTTACGGAAAGCGATGTGCCCATCTGGCTGAAAAACAGCCTGATCTTGACGGTGTGCAATACTGTCTTCACGCTGGTGTCCTCTTCCATGGTTGCCTATGGCTTTGCCAGGTTCCGCGTGAAGGGGAAAGGAGTCATTTTCATGATCCTTTTGAGTACCATGATGATTCCCACTCAGGTTACGCTGATCCCGCAGTTTATGATTTTCAGGAATCTCGGCTGGATCAATACGATGTTGCCGTTGATTATTCCCAACCTGTTTGGATCTCCCTTCTATATCTTCATGCTGCGCCAGTTCATCATGAGGCTGCCGATTTCCCTGGATGAAGCTGCGAAAATCGACGGGATGTCCTATTGGGGGATCTACATTAAGATTGTCGTGCCGCTGATCAAGCCTGCCTTGGCGGCTGTGGCAATCTTTGCCATCATGGGGAACTGGAACTGGTTCTTTGAGCCCATGATTTATCTGAACCAGACAGAGAAATATCCACTGGCAATCGGCGTGCAGATCCTTTCGGCGGTGGGCCATGCCGGACAGTTGCCTTTGTGGAACCTGATGATGGCAGCGGCCATGATTCTGGTGATTCCGATGATTCTGCTGTTTTTCTTGGGACAGCGGCAGATGTTTGAGTTAAGTATTTCCACAGGAAGCGATTCCATTAAATAAGGGTCGGTCCAAAGGAGTGTCCAGATCTGTGCGGCCGCGCATAGCTCGAACGGTGCGTATGATGCTCGCGTCAAAGCGCAGATTTTTTGGACGCTGCAAATTTAACTCCCCGTAGCTTGCTGCGGGGTCTTTAATCTACAATAGGAGGCCAATGTGAAAACGGTTGACATCAAAGACTGCCATCTGCTGATCGACGGGAAGCCTGTTACTCTGCTTTCCTCTTCTCTCTTTTATTTTCGGATCCCGCCTATGTACTGGGAAGAGCGGATGCGTCAGCTGAAGGCGGCGGGATACCGGGCGATTGACGTCTATATTCCATGGAATTTCCATGAGAGGACGCCCGGTGTATGGGATTTTGAAGGGATGAGGAATATCGGACATTTTCTCCGTCTGGCGAAGGAAAACGATCTGTTTGTAATCGCCCGACCTGGCCCGTATATCTGCTCAGAATGGGACGGTGGTGCTCTTCCTGCCTGGCTTGGATTAAACAGAGGAAGGCTGCGGCAGTATGATAAGGAATATTTGGAGGCTGTAAAGGGCTGGTTTGACAGGATTTTTCCTATCCTGCACCAATATCAGTATACACAGGAGGGTAGCGTTATTCTGGTGCAGATTGAGAACGAGCTGGATATTTATTACTGTCAGGAGCCAAAGCTGTATCTTCATGCGCTGCGACAGATGACAGAGGCCTATGGTCTGACGATTCCTTTTGTGGTGTGTACTTCCTCTCAGCTGGATGTGGATTACAGCGGCGGGACAGCGCAGGGAAGCCATCCAGCCTTTAATATCTATTCTACGCCGGATCATGTAGCTTTGGAAGAAAAAATGGAACGGATTCGCACGGAGCTGGAAAAGGCGGGAGAGGCGTTCCTGACGACAGAGACAATGCGGCAGCATGCGTTCCTGAAGCGGGAGCTGCTGGGGGGCATCCGGTTGCTGAGTCCCTATTGTCAGACAGCAAGTGCGAATTATGACTGCTATACAGGAATCAGCACCTGGGGAAATGACAGGGAGCGCCCCGTCTCTTATATGACCAATGATTACGACCATGGGGCGATGATTAAGGCGGACGGGAATGTGACGGAAGAGTATCTGTCGGCCAGGCTCTTGGGCAACCTGATTGCCGCGCTGGGAGAGGAACTGGCGGCAGGCACACCCTGCCGGGAGAATCCGGAAGGGTGGTATCTTAAGACGGAAGAAGGAAAATGGGCAGAGCGTCCGGGCATCCTGCGTCTTGCACATGGCGGCTGGCTGGTTGGCGCGGCCAATCTGGGCGATTCGGAACAACTGGCCTGCCTGGTCTGTGGAACAAAACAGCTTGAGGTTTGGGTAGGGGCGCATGAGACTGCGATTCTTCCCGTTTGTCTGCCGCTGTCTACCTGGGGATTGCCTGGTGCGTGCATTTTGTGTTCGTCGCTGGAGCTCCTGACAGTAGAAAGAATCTCGGAACAGGGAGAGATCCGTCTGACGGTCTATGGCAATGGAACCGGGATATGGATCGGAGAGAGAGAGAAGGAATGGCTGATCCGGCCGGGTGAAAGCCGGAGGCTGGAGTTGGAAGGCGGTATCCTTTTGGTGGAAGCGATCTTTCAGGAAGAGGCGGTAAGGAGGAGGACGGCTTTTCTTCCTGCGTTTGCAGAGCGAATGGACGGGGAAAAGGAGCCGGTTTCGGAGAAGGAAATCTTAGGAAGGCCCTTTTTGCCTCCGCAGCATTCCGTGGAGGGAAAAATTACCTGGATGGAGGAATATGGCGCTTGGGACGGCAGCGCCTTTTATTCCTTCCGCATGCCGGAAAATAGCTGTGGTCTACTGCTTTACGGCGCTTCGGATATCGTAAAAATCCAGGCGGACGGAAGATACCATCCCGCGTTCTATGGGACGGGGAACATGCTGTATATTCCCATGCGGGCGCAGCAGATAGAAATCAAGACAGAATGCTGGGGCCATAACTGCGGCCATGGGATAGGCTATCCGGTCGCCGAGATGGGAAGCCTAAGGGGAATCGGAAAAGCCTGGGGCTTACTTAAGCTGGTAGATATTCAGTATAATTGGAATTATCATGTTATGCCTCAAAGCACGGTCTCTACGCTGCGACTGGCTGCCCGGAAATGGCCCGCTATCGGCGATTTCGGCGACAGGCTTCCTCTGGCGGCTCAGGAGATGCATGTCTGGCAGAAGGAATTGCGCATGCCGCAGGAGGGCGACACCCGTTTCCTGTATCTGGAAGGGGGAGAGTTGCGCGTGCGCGTTTACCTGAACGGAGAGTTGGCCGGGGAGCTGACGAAGGAAAAGAACTGGCTGGATATTACCGCACGGACCTGGGCAGGAGAATGGGCGGATGTGGTGCTGGCATATGACCAGACCGGGCTGAATCCGGTTCCGGGGCATGTGTATCTGGCGGCGGCCTCGGAGATTTCGGAAGGCCGTTTGGGGTTCTGGCGGGTAGAAGAGCTGAAAAAGCTTCGTCCCGGAAAGGGAGAGGTGGTTTCGTTGCCGCAGCCGGTTCCGGATGGCAGGATGCTGGAACTGACCCTGCAGCTTCCCCTAAAGGCGTACGAAGGGCCTCTTTGGTTGGGCTTTGAGGGGAAAGGGCTGAAGCTGACAGTGGTTTGTAGCGGTTTGGTCTTGGGAAGGATTTTTGCAGGCTGCGATATGCCGGGCGTCAGCGTATGTAGCGGCGATCCGGACCGGGTATGGATTCCGGAGAAGTTGCTGGGGCAGGACAGAAGCATCTTGGTGCTGGCGGAGGCTCTGGAGGAGAACGCCGTTTTGGAGAGGATCCTGCTCGAGGCCCGTTAAGACGGAAGCGCGGCAGCAGTGAGAGGAAGCTTTCCGCTGCCGCTTGCTCGCAAAATTAAGGCGCAATGAAACGCCGGAAAGGAAGGGAGATATGCAGAAGGAAGAACGAAGGGAAAAGCCTATTGCGCGCATGGAAAAGGGGATAAACGGGAAAACCAGGCTGATGGTGGACGGGAAGCCATTTTTCGTATTAGGGGGAGAAATCCATAATTCAACCGCTTCCGGGGAAGCCTATATGGAGGAATATGTCTGGAAGCAGCTTCCGGGCAAGCAGCTGAATACGCTGCTGGTTCCGATCTGCTGGGAACTGGTGGAAAAGGAGCAAGGGCGGCTGGATTTTGCGATCCCGCGCAGGGTGATTGACCGGGCCAGGCAGGAAGGGATCCGCCTGATTTTCCTGTGGTTCGGTCTGTGGAAGAACGGTGCCAGCCATTATGCCCCCGCCTGGGTACTGAAGGAGAGCGGAACCTATTTCCGCGCCCGCGGTAGGGACAGGTTGCCCTCTTCTACCATATCTCCTCTCTGCGAAATCGCTGTGGAAGCGGATGCTAGGGCCTTTTCCGCATTTATGGCCTTTTTGAGAGAATATGACCAAGAAGAGCGCACCGTCATTATGGTACAGGTGGAGAACGAAGTAGGTTTTTTGGGAGGAAACCGGGACTATAGCGAGGCGGCGGTAGAGGCTTATGCCAAAGAGGTGCCGCCCGAGCTGGCGGAAGCCTTTGGCGTGGAGGGCAGCTGGAAGCAGGCATTTGGAGAGAGGGCGGAGGATTATTTCATGGCTTGGTATTTCGCTAGGGCTGTGGAGCGGATCGCAGTTGGGGGGAAAGAGGAGTACCCGCTTCCCATGTATGCGAACGTATGGCTGGAGGCTTTTCCTTACAGGCCTGGAGATTATCCCACCGGAGGGCCTACAGCCCGCATGATACAGGTATGGAAGCTGGCCGCGCCTTCGATTGATCTGCTTTCTCCCGACATCTACGATCCGGACTTTTTCGGCTGTTGCGATCCTTATGCGCAGGCCAATGCGCTGTTCATTCCGGAGACGGTCAGGCAGCCTGTGGCGGCTTCCAATGTGCTGGGAATGCTGGGCCTGTATGATTCGATCGGTTATTCCTTGTTCGGAATCGACGATTTGTGGAATGCGCAGCGTTATGATACTATGCGGCTGGAGGAAAAAGACGCGCTACGGATCGACTGGAGGTGGGATCGCTGCTCAGAGGCCACGATTTCCTACATAGACGGAGCGTACCAACTCATCGTCTCTCTTTGGGAGCTGTATCTGGAAAGGCAGGATTCCTGCCTTGGCTTTGCCAGGAGAGGTGCTTACGACAGGGGAGCCGTCCTGCGCTTTGGCCGCTATGATGTGATCCTTACCTATCCCCAGGAAGGGGAAGAAAAGGCAGGAAGCGCTGGCTTTCTGCTTCCGGCAGAAGAAGAGAGCTTCTATCTGGCAGGCTGCAACGCCGTAGTAACGGTGCGTCCTGCGCTGGGCGAGGAAGGAGAGGCGCAACTTCTGGGTGTATGGGAGGGCGCATTCGTGAACGGGAAATTCGAGGAAGGCCGAAAACTGAACGGAGACGAGCTGTATGCCCAGTGTAGGCTGGGAGACATCCCTTCAGTGATTAAGATTGAAGTGGGAATGGTCGAAGTGTAGTTTAATATTCTGGAAGCCTCGGGCAGTGGAAAAGAAACACAGTAAAAGGTCGAAAAATATTGATATTATCTGCGGTTTCAGATAATATCAATATTTTTCGACCTTTTTGTGAGGAGTTATTTTTTCCACAGTATTACGCATGGATCACGCTTCCGGAAGAAAACTGGATGTATGGACTGTACGGCGTCATTTCCGTCTGCTTTACTGTCATTTATTTTGCAATATTGGCGGCTGGCAGAGAACGGACAAGGGAAAACGTCAGCTTTCTGGTCAGCGTCTATACAGGAGGACTGCTGATCGTTGATTCCTGAAAAATTCATCCTGTAGTGGAACTTCCGGGCTGGATTCGATTCCCGTGAGGTTGCTATATGCCATAACGGAGCCGCAGATGGATACTGGGAGCTTTTTCCGCCTGTTGCGCCTAGATCCGTATAGCATGGATGATTGAGGGATAGGGGGTGAAGTGTCGAAGACGCTTTTTTCTCCAATCCCGGGATGTTTCTTTGAAGAAAACTGGGAAATCGGAGAGCGTTACGTCGCCGATATTATCTCGGCGGTAGGCAGTCATCCCGGCCTGCTGTTCTGGGATGTGATGAATGAACCGAGCTGGCACGGATTTCTCCTGAGCGTGGACGATGAGGAGGAGAGACAGAGACGGTATGAAATGGTCCGGAAATTTGTACGTCATTTCATCACATTTGTCAGACAGAAGGATCCGGTCAATGCGTTGGGAGTGGGGCATACCTTTATAGAGGATACGGAATACAGCAGGACGGGAGAAATGGTGGACATTATCATTTTCCATGATTATCTGGAGGCCAGAAGCCGTGGTGAAACGGCGCTTCTTCCTGATGTCAATCAGGAAGGGCATGCGGATAAAGCCATTCGGATGGCAGAGGATGCGATGAATAAGAAGGCTTCTGCCGAAGAGCTTCTGGAGGCGGCAGAATACGTGGCGAATCTTCTGGAAGCGGGAGAGCTGGTGCCGATGGCGCTTCCTCCCACGGCCAGGATCGTGGCTTACCGCAGAGGAGAGAAGAAAGATATAAAGGAAATCAGAAGTTTCCTCTATGGCCTGACGAAGCAGCTGAAGACAGCCTGCGAGATTTTCTGATTCTCCATAACCAAAAAGAGGGTGCCCCTCAAAAGTCCAATCTCTGGATTAACGGAGGAGGCATCCTCCTTCCTTTCTCAACCGAATCATGTCTCTGAAGCGAATCATGCCCGGACTTTTGGGCTGCACACTTTGGCAGCCTACAGATGCTTTTTCAAAAATTCTTCTATCAGGTCCAGCGCCTGACTGCTGTGGAAGCCGCCATAGCCATGGCCGGCTCCCAGGAGTTTTACCATCTCCACATCCTTTCCCAGCTCTTTCATCCGGTCATACAGCCTGCAGCTCTGATTAAACGGCACGAGCATATCGCTGCCGCCATGCATGATCAGAAGCGGCGGCGTCGGCCTGTCGGCGGAGAGGTAGTGCAGGGGAGAAGCAACGTCTGCCAGTTCCCGGTTTTCCAGCACGTTCTTTTTCCCGATCAGACTTCCCTCCGGGCTGTCCGGGGCGGAGTGATCCTGAATGCTCGGATAGTAGTTCATCATCACGATGTCGGTCGGCGCGTACCAGTCCACAATGCACCGCACGGATGCGCTTATCCTGTCAGAATCGTCAGCATCCGGCGCTCCATCTCCGGTGAATCCGGCCAGGAGCGCGGTGTGTCCGCCGCTGGAATCTCCCCAGAGTGCCACGCGGTTTTCATCGATCCCGTATTCGGGGGCATGCTTTTTCAGAAAACGAATGGCGGTTTTGGCGTCCTGCACCTGCGCCGGAAACGGAGCCGTGCCGCTGGGTCTGTATTCCACGATCGCCATCGCATAGCCTCTTTCGCCCATGCGGACGATATCCTGAAGGCTTGCGAAAATATCCTGGCGAAACCAGGCGGATCCCTGTATAAAAACGATCAGCGGCCAGCGTTTTCCCTGCGGGGAATCCTCCGGAAGAAACAGCTGCAGATGAAGCTCCATCCCGGAACGGTCCGCATATACCACATTCGGCAGGAACCGGAGATGACAGCCGTAAGCATCCTTCAGTCTGACCGTCCGGACGCCCTCCGGCAGCTCCTCCGATTCGGGAAAATGTTCCGGATCGACCGGGGGAAGGGGCGGGCCCTGCGTCCCGGCCTCCTCCCTGATTTCGTTTTCCGTTCTGTTTTCCTGTGTCATACTTTTTCTCCTTTTTACAGAGGCGCTCAGGTCCGGCTTATTCCGCCTTCTTCGCAGTAAACAGCTTCTTTAAGCAGCTGAAGGCAACCATGATGCCAAGCACCATGAGCAGAACCGCCACCACCAGCTGCAGGCCGTCCACCAGAAGAGTGGCCGTTCCCGCCGCAAAATTGGTGACCAGAGCGATCATTTTCTGCACCAGGGCGGTGAAGGTTACGATCAGCA
>CALWAZ010000069.1 GCA_944375725.1 uncultured Merdimonas sp.
TAGCAATATAGGCGATGAAAGAGGTAGCGCGCACTTTAAAGCCGGTGACGCATAAAAGGCCCAGAAGCGCTGCCAGAAGACATTTTCTGACCATAGAAGCGGAATCACAGACGCAGAGCCAGATCCATACCGCGGCGCAGGCGAAGGTCATGGAAGTGGTAGAGGTATAGTAATAAGGCGCCCAGACATAGACATAGGGAGTCAGGGCACAGAGAAACAGAAAAAGCGTGCCGGCGGCGCGGCCTCTGATTTTCCGAACCGACAGATAGACAAAGAGAAGAGCCAGATCGAGAAAGGCCATGTTCAGAAACTGAACAGACCGCATAAAACAGGAAGAGGGCAGCCCCAGCGCCCGCAGAATGCTGAGAAACCAGTAGGTAATGACAGTCAGGCCGTAATTATTGGGGACCTGTGTAAAATACGCGCAGGATATGGAGGAGGAAAACTGATGGGTATCCAGCATCTCCACAGCCTGATCGAGAATCCAGTAGGCATCGTAGCGCAGTCCGCTGCGAAGCGCCAGGATAAAGCCTGTCTGCAGGACAGGGATCAGAATCCAGAGAGCGAGAGCGGCGCGGTCTGCGAAACGGTCTGTCCTGCTGCCCAGAAAGCGGCGCGCGTACAGAAGCAGAAGCAGGAGAACCAGAATTCCCAGAAGGATGAGCGGGCCGGTGACCGCGTGAATCAGTGTATAGGCATTTAAAAACAGCAGAAGTCCCAGGGAAACCCAGAGGACAAATTTGTTCCAGACAGTTGTTTTCATAGTTGCAACATGCCCCCAATTTGTTTATAATAACGAAAGAAGTATACCATTTTACGGAAGGAAGTTCAAGCAAAGAGGCGGGCGCGGGAGCGGCTGCCAGGAATACGGAAGAGAAAGCGGTTCGGAGGTGAACGGGTATGGATACACTGTATCTGATCATGCCGGCTTATAATGAGGAAGCGAATATTGCGCAGGTGATCGAGGACTGGTATCCGGTGGTGGAAAAGACCGGGAGCGCCGGGCGGATGGTCATCGTGGATGATGGCAGCAGGGACAGCACCTATGCGCTGGCGAAGGAAGCAGCGCGGACCCGGCCGCAGCTGATTCCTCTGACAAAACGAAACGGAGGCCATGGGGCGGCGGTGCTGTATGGGTACGATTACGCTCTGGAGCAGAATGCGGACTATATTTTTCAGACAGATTCGGACGGACAGACGAATCCGGAGGAATTCTGGGCATTCTGGAAACAGAGAGATCAATACGACATGGTGATCGGGAAGCGCTGCCATAGGGAAGACGGGATCAGCCGGATCATTGTGACAAAGATGCTAAAGGCGGTGATCCGTCTCTGTTTCGGCGTATCCGTGCCGGATGCCAATACCCCCTTCCGTCTTATGAACTCGCAGACACTGCGCCGGGAGATAGGCCTGGTGCCGAAGGATTTTAATCTGTCAAATGTGATTATTTCCGTGATATACGCAAAGAAAAAATGCAGAGTCAGATATCTGCCCATTACGTTCCGGCCCCGTCAGGGCGGGGTCAATTCCATCAACCTGAGACGGATATTCGGAATCGGGTGCCAGGCTCTGAGAGATTTTTACAGCATTAACAAAACGCTGAAATAAGAATAGAAAGCGAAAAGGGATATGGACAGAATTTCAGTGATTGTTCCCTGCTACAACGAGCAGGAAGCGATTCCTATTTTCTATGAGGAAATCAGAAAGACAGCAGAGGAACTGAAGCAGAAGGCAGAGCTTCAGATTCTTTTTGTCAATGACGGCTCGAGGGATAAGAGCCTGGAGGAGATGAAAAAGCTGGCGGCTCAGGATGAGCGGGTCAAGTATGTGAGCTTTTCCCGGAATTTCGGAAAGGAAGCTGCCATGTACGCGGGACTTTCCTATGCGGAAGGGGATTATGTGGCGCTCATGGATGTGGATTTGCAGGATCCCCCGTCCCTTCTTCCTGAGATGTACCGGATTATCACGGAGGAGCCCTATGACTGTGTGGCCACAAGACGGGTGAACCGGAAAGGGGAGCCTCCCATCCGTTCCTTTTTCGCAAGACGGTTTTATGCCATGATGCACCGGCTCTCCAAGACAGACATTGTGGACGGCGCGCGGGATTACCGGCTGATGACGAGACAGTTTGTGGATGAGCTTCTGCGGCTGGGAGAATACAACCGGTTTTCCAAGGGACTGTTTGGCTGGGTCGGATTTGAGACGAAATGGCTGGAATATGAAAATGTGGAGCGGAGCGCCGGAGAGACCAAATGGTCCTTCTGGAAGCTTATGATTTACAGTATCGACGGAATCGTGGGATTTTCCACAGCGCCTCTGGCCATCGCGGCTTTTCTGGGTGTCTTTTTCTGCCTGGTAGCCTTTCTGGCTCTGTGCTTTATCATTGTCCGGACCCTGCTGTTTGGTGATCCGGTGTCGGGCTGGCCGTCCATGACCTGTATCATCATCTTTCTCGGAGGAATCCAGCTGTTCTGTATCGGAATTCTCGGAGAGTATCTGGCGAAGACCTATATGGAGACAAAACACCGTCCAATCTTTATCTGTAAGGAGACGAATCTTACGAAATCCGGGAAGGAGACAGCGTGAAGGGAAAATGGATGAAGCCTCTTCTGGCGGTACTGATTCTTCTGGCCGCGGCTCTGCTTGGCTGGAATATCTATCTGCAGAATGAGGTACACAAATATAAGCCCCAGGTGGAGGCCTATCTGCCGGAGGACATCTATGTGGCGGTGGGAAGCACCATAGAGCTTTATGACGACCAGGTGGTCTGGTCCGGAATCCGGGACGGCTATTCCTGCAGCTGGGACTGTCAGATCGGTGAAAATCTGGAAGACCGGTTTTCAGTCACCGGACAGGAAGAACAGGTGGGAGATTACCCGCTGACATTGACCGTCTATGATTACAATGTAAACAAGGTGCTCACCCTTTCTGCCACTCTTCATGTGGTGGAAAAGCTGGAGGGAGAGTATTCCATCATGAATATGGGGGACAGTCTGTCGGACGGAAAGGAATGGTACCGCACCATTTACCACCTTTCCGGAGACCAGATTACCTTTACGGGAACCAGAGGCTGGACCCGTTACAGCCATGAGGGGAGAAGCGGTTTTTCGGCGCAGGATTATCTGAAGCCCACCGAGTTTTTCTCCAATGGGGTAAGCGAGGGGATTCAGCCTTTTTATGATCCGGTTCAGGAAATGTTTGACTGGAAGTATTATAAGCTGTATACCGGAAAAGATCCGGATGTGATACAGATTTTTCTGGGCGCCAACGGACTGAGCGACGATCCCTCCGGCACGGTGGATGCCATCGCCCAGATGGTGGACAATATCCGCCGCCACGATAAGGATATTCCCATTTATCTGGTAAACACCATCTACTGGGGGGATCAGGAGAAAATCGGAACCATGGTCCGGCAGGATGGTACGGCTTATCTTCAGGGAGAATTTAAAAACCGCTGTGACAAGCGGATCATGGATCTGATGCGGGCCATGGCAGAGAAGTTTGAAGGAAAGAGAAATGTGGAGCTGATTCCCCTGGCCCTGATGCATAACAGCGCGGAGAACTTCCAGGAGGGAGACGCTCTGCATCCGGGCCCGGCAGGCTATGACCAGTTTGCGGCTGTCATGTACAGCGTCTACTGCGGCACGCTGCCCTCCATGCTGGAAAACAAATCCTGAAATCTGGAAGGAGATTGAGATGACCAAAAAGACGGCGAAGCTGGCAGAGGCCCCCCTGAAAGCATACCGGTGGGTCCTGCGGCTTTTTGAAACATATTACTGGGTATTTTTCGCGGCGGCCTGCCTGGCCCTGGCTTTCTTCTGTTTCCGGTGCCTGGATGTGCAGTATGTGGATTCCTGGGATGAGGCAAGGCACGGGGTCAATGCCTATGAAATGATTCAAAACGGGGATTATATCCGCCATACCTACAACTATCAGACGGACGACTGGAATCTGAAGCCCTCCATCAGCTACTGGGGCATTGTGCTGGGCTTCCGTCTTTTCGGCTACAGTGTCCTGGGACTCCGGTTCACTTCAGCCCTTGCCTATTTGATCGCGGGCATTGCCTGCGCGCTGTTCCTAAAGAGGTACAGCAAAGAAGCGTCTATTCTGGTGCTGGGCTTCTTCTGCGCCAATGAAAGGCCGCTGTCAGCCCATCTGGCCAGAGCGGGAGACGCGGATTCCCTGTATCTTCTGTTTTTCACACTGGCTATGCTGGCCATGCTGGGAATCCGGAAAAACCATAAGCGGCTGTATGTCTGCGGCCTGATGTTTTCCCTGGCGTTTCTCACGAAAAGCTGGCACGCGGGAATGATTGCGGCCATAGGAGGACTCTGGCTGCTTGGCACAGGGGAGCTGTTCCGTCTGAAAAAGAAGGAATGGGCAGGCTTTCTTCTGTCTGTCTTCGGGCCTCTGCTTCTGTGGTTTGGCTGGCGCTTTACAAAGGACGGCTTTTTCTTTCTGAAGCAGATGGTGGAGGTGGATCTGCTGGCCCGGACGGGAAGCTCCAACTTTGAGGGGCATGAATTTCCATTTTCCTTTTATTATGATACGGTGTTTGGAGACAGCGCCTTTATCTATCCCTGGCTTCTGCTGATCTGCCTGCTCGGCATGGCGGCCGGAGCGTTCTGGCTGTGGAAAAAGAAAGGCTGGAAGGAAGCCTGGGAAAACGGAAAGCTGAAGGATGTCTTCGGGTATCTGCTCTGGTTTTTGATTCCCTTCCTGGGATTTTCCCTGATCCGCACCAAGTTGATCTGGTACTGTTATCCCTGTACTGTGCCTCTTGCCATGGGAGGGGCCATTCTGCTTGGAAAAGCGCTGAGGGCTCCTCTGGATAAGGAGCCTGGAAAAGGAAAAGCGCTGTATGGCCTGGGATGCTGGCTTCTGGCCGGGGCCTGTGTTTTCCTGACCGGTTATTATATGTGGAATTCCTATCTCCATGTGATCCGGGAGGCCCACGGAAATCCTTTTCAGTTGTTTATTCAGGAGAGCGCGGACCAGGATTCCGAGTACGCGGGCGAGAAAGCCTATGTATGCGTGCCCGGAGAGAATCCGGAAAAAATCGGAAGCTGGGATCAGAATATGCTGTTTCTGGCTGAGATCAGCGGAGATTTTCTCTGTGAGAACGGCGGCGTAGAAGGATTTCTGCATGAAAAAGAGCCGGCAGTCCTTTACATCGACGCGGCTCATTATGAAGAATATAAGCAGGAGCTCTCTGACGCCAGCCTGCTCTATGAAAATGGAGCTTATCTGCTTTTGGAAAATGACGCTCAGGCGCCGTAAATGGCATTCCGGGACGCGGACCGGCTGCGGCGGAAGGCGTACCGCATGCCGAGAGTCAGCGCCGCTGCCGCCAGAAGCAGGGCGGCACATAGAAGAACGTATTGTTTCATACTGAAATAGGTGGTGACCTCGTATTCGTAGACTGCGAATGCCAGGTCGCCATTTTTCTGCTCTTCTCCGGCTATGGCGAGGGAGCCGTCCTGGTACATGTCGCAGTTTCCTGTATTGTAGGAGAGAAACTGGAGGCTGTCTTCTCCATGAATGTATCCGGGAGAGATTTCCAGGGTATAGACCGTAGGCCCGTCGGGGACGATTTCGTCCAGCTCAAATTCATAGGAATTGAGAAGCTGGTCTACCAGACCGGAGAGAAAACGGTCATTTTCATAAACCACATGGCCGTCATCATCGGTCACCCGGACGGAAAAACCGGACTGATTATAAGGGCCCACAGGGTTGATGACCCGGATAGAGATACGGTTAAAGGGCCGGCTGGCCGTAAAGGTCTGCCTATAAACCTGGTCATAGGAGTCCACATACCCCTCGCCTTCTCCTGCGTACTGATACTGGTTTACCAGGTAATCCCGGGCTTCAATGGGAGTCTCCACCAGTTCCTTTTTCCCAAGAAACAGCAGGACTGCCAGAAGGACAGAGCCTGCCGCCAAGCCTGTCCAGCTTTTCTTCAGCACAGGAATCAGGGCAGGGCTTTCCGCCAGCTCGGAGATG
The DNA here is from genome assembly GCA_944375725.1 of uncultured Merdimonas sp. GTDB lineage: Bacteria > Bacillota > Clostridia > Lachnospirales > Lachnospiraceae > Laedolimicola. The sequence goes on from CALWAZ010000069.1 coordinate 6,004, forward strand.
CCGTCTGCCAGGAGCATCAGGCAGAGAAAGGTGAAGCTGATACTGTACAGAGGATTTGTCTCCCAAAGCAGATGAAAGGACATTCCTCCCAGCACAGTAAGCTGAGCCAGGAACAGAGGCGGATATTCCTTCCGCCTTTTCAGGCGTACAAAGGCTGTCACGGCGCACAGTCCCATGGCCAGCATGTTCAGAGCCCGGAATGCCTGAGAGTATAAGGTCACAAAACCGCTTTTATCCCCCAGAAGATAATCATACGCTTTACTGTAGCGGACATAACTGTTTTCAGCCAGGTAGCTGTCTGTGCCGTCCACCCAGGTATTCAGAAGCTTCCGTCCGGCAAGAGTGAGAAGGCCAAGAGGTCCGGCGTCCGTGACGCGCTCCTTTAAGACCTTCAGATCGGCCTCGGTCTTTTCTTCTTTCGTCTCAAAGCTGGAGGTATAGAGCTCATCATTCTGATCAAAGGCCCCGTCCCAGCGGGCGCCCATCATGACCCAGTGGACTGCCGGGAAACCGGTATTTTTGTAGTCAAAGTCCACATAGCGGTCTACGGCCGCGGAGAAAAGCCCCAGGGTCAGGCCGGCAGCCGCAAGAAAGGCCGCGGCAGGGACTGCCCAGGCTTTGGCCGTCCGGCTTTCCGGCCGCTTCCGCCTCCGCCAGAGCCGGAGAATGGCGTCGAGAAATACGGCAATCAGAGCGATGGCCGCGGTGGCGCGCAGCTTAAAGCCAAAGACGGCGGTGAAGCCCAGAAGCGCGCACAGGAATACGCGCCGGGCGGTTTCCGTTCTCTGGCTTTTCCGCAGGCGCAGATACAGGTACAGTACGCCCATCAGGCAGGGCATGGAGCAGGTGGCTGTGTAGAAATAACCGGCCCATACATAGGAAAGGGGGCAGATAACGCAGACGATCAGGTAAAAGCTGGCGAAAAGCCGCCCTTTCAGCTCCTTTGCAATCAGATAGCCCAGCCAGATGGACAGGGTAATGCAGCCCACATTCACTACCTGAACCGCAGGCATAAACCAGGACTGAGGCGCGCCAAGCTTTGACAGAAGAAGCAGGAACCAGTAGGTTACAATCGTCAGAGGATAGTTGTTTGTATAGCGGGCGAAATAGCCTGTCTCATAGGTGCCGGAGATGGTATGGGTGCGGAGCATCTCCACAGCCATGTCAAAGACCTTCAGCGGATCGTAGCGAAGCTGAGGCTGGATCAGCGCCAGAAAAAGCAGCTGTCCCGCAGCCAGCAGGATGATGCACAACAGAACCAGGCGCTTCCGGCTTTTTTCGGACAGCCGGCTCAGCGCTTTCCGGATCAGAAGAAGAGCCGCGC
>CALWAZ010000070.1 GCA_944375725.1 uncultured Merdimonas sp.
CTTACAAGCAGAGGGTCATAGGTTCGAGCCCTATAGGTCCCATTACGGCGAGGTAGCTCAGCTGGCTAGAGCATGCGGTTCATACCCGCAGTGTCGGGGGTTCAAGTCCCTTCCTCGCTACTGATGAGAAGCTCAAAGACATTGGAGAGACGATGTTTTTGAGCTTTTTGTGTTATGTTGTTACTATTCACAGCCATCCGCCCGCATGCGCACTCGCCGCCTCTTCGAGGCTCCAGTTCCGCTCCTTACGGAGCTAAGACTGCTTATGTGGGCGGGGTGACTGCTTCACAGTCCTGATTCATAGATGGAAACAGATGCTTACGTGCCAGCACGACACATCTGTTTCCATGTCTGAATCGGCTGGGAATAGTAACATTATGTTAAATAATTGAATGGCAGGAGGCACGCTTTCCATTGACAAAAGAGGGGGTGTCCCTGTAAACTGTGAGAAGAGGCCCGGCGGAAATCGGAAAAGCGGTATTTGGCCGGGATATGGAAAGGCAGCAGGAGGAAAGGCCATGGCACAGGTACAGCATGAGATTTCACCGGTGTATGATGAGCGTTCCCGGATTCTGATTCTGGGAAGCTTTCCATCGGTAAAGTCCAGAGAGGCAGGCTTCTTTTATCATCACCCCCAGAACCGGTTCTGGAAGGTGCTGGCGGCTGTGACGGAGCAGGAGACGCCCCGGACGATCCCGGAAAAAAAGGAATTTCTTCTGAAAAACGGAATCGCGCTCTGGGACGTGATCGCCAGTTGTGAGATCAAGGGTTCCAGTGACAGCAGCATCCGGAATGTGGTCCCCAACGACCTGAGCGGGATTCTGGAGAGGGCGGACATCCGGCAGATCTACGCAAATGGAGGAACGGCCTTCCGGCTGTATCAGAAATACACATATCCGGTGACGGGCAGAGAGGCGCTCCGTCTGCCGTCCACCAGTCCGGCGAATGCTTCCTGTTCGCTGGATGATCTGATAAAGCAGTGGAGTGTGATTCGGGAATTTCTTGACCCGGAGAGTGAAAATCAGTGATCAAAGGTTTCGCGGCAGAGGCCGTGAAAGGAAAGAGGTGTAGAATGCGGGTAGGCATGGGTTATGATGTGCACAGGCTGACAGAGGGCAGGGATCTGATTCTGGGCGGCGTAAAGATTCCCTATGAGAAAGGGCTTTTGGGACATTCCGACGCGGACGTGCTTCTGCACGCGGTCATGGACGCCCTTCTGGGAGCGGCAGCCTTGGGAGATATCGGAAAGCATTTTCCGGATACGGATCCGGCATATAAGGGAATTTCCAGCCTGAAGCTTCTGGGGCATGTGGGAGAGCTTCTGGAACAGGAGGGCTATGTGATCGGGAATATAGACGCTACCATCATTGCCCAGAGGCCCAAGATGGCTCCGCATATTCCGCAGATGCGCGCAAATATGGCAGAGGTTCTGAAGATAGAGGAAAATCAGATTAACATCAAAGCGACGACGGAGGAGGGACTTGGCTTTACGGGAAGCGGAGAGGGAATTTCTTCCCAGGCCATCTGTCTTCTGTTTCCAGCGGAGTATGTGTACGATGATATCATGGAGACCCGGGGAGGGTGCGGCGGCTGTGCCGGCTGCGCGGCATCTGCGGGTGAGCAGAACTGAAAGGCGGAAAATAAGACAGAAGAGGTGAGCAGAATGGAAATTCGCTATCTGAAAAAAGAGGAGCACGGACGCTCCAGAGCCCTTTATGAAGAGGTGTTTGTGGAGGATGAGGAAGCCTTTGTGGATGCCTATTATCAGATTAAAGCGGTGGATAATGAGATTCTTGTGGCGGAGGAGGAAGGACAGATTGTGTCCATGCTGCACCGCAATCCCTACACCTTCCGGCTGCGGGGTGAACGGGTGGCGGCGGATTATCTGGTGGCTGTGGCGACCAGGGTGTCTTTCCGGCACCGGGGACTGATGCGCGCCCTGCTCAGAAAAGCCCTTCAGGATATGGAGGAGCAGGAGCAGCCCTTCACTTTTCTGATGCCTGCGGACGAGGCCATCTATACTCCCTTTGATTTCCGGCTGATGGGAAATGACGATGAGGAAGGCCTGGCGGAGGCGGGGCAGGAAGAACTTTCAGAGGACTATGAGCTTTACGTGGAGAAGGATGAGGCTTATCAGAGACGCCATATTTCCTGGCCGGAGTGGGAGAGCACACCCATGATGATCCGGCTGCTTTACCTTCCTGCGTTTGTGAAAAATATCGGGGCTGAGGAGAGCCAGAAGCTGATCGTGGAGATTGAGGATCGGATTCTGCCCGAAAATAACGGCGTCTTTCTCTGGGAATTTTCGGAGGAAAGAAGCGCCCTTGTGCCGGTGAAAGCCCAGCCGGAGTTTCGGATCTCCATTGCGGATCTGGGAAGCTTTCTCTGCGGCATGCTGGGACCGGAGGAACTGCCGGGCCTGAAAGAGGCTGCGGATCCCCGGGCGGTGCAGGAAAAGCTGGAGCGGATCCGGGTGCTGGACGGTATTTATATCAACGAGACCGTGTAGGAGGCTGCGGGCGGCGTTTTTTGGGCCCCATGGGAGAAAAAATGCCGGAAAGACAGCACTTGACAAAATCCCTGATTTTGCATATTCTATAAACGAAAGAAGTTTTATATCGGATAAAGGCTGAGAACGAAAGAGTAATCTGATTCCGAAGGCAGCAGAGAGGAGCGGCCACCGGCTGAAAGCCGCACCGGCAGAAGAGGACAGATGAAGTGCATTCGGGAGCCGATCCGGTGAGCGGGAGAAATTCCGTAAGCCGGGTACGTGGCCTGCGCGTTATGCGGATAAAAGCGAAAAGGCAGATCGATCAATGCCTTTTAAAAAGAGTGGAACCGCGGATACTTTCGTCTCTTGGAGAGGAAGGTATCCGTTTTATTTTGCCGGAAAGAGTCTGCTGTTCTCTGTACGGCGGAAATGGAAATCATAAAGGGGAGTAAGTATGGGAATTATCAGGTATATCAGAGAAGAATTTCAGGTGATTACGGAACGTGACCCGGCAATCAAGACACCGGCCGAGGTACTCCTGTATCCCAGCTTCCGGGCTATTTTAAGCTACCGGCTGGCCCATAAGTGGTATTTGAAGGGGCATTATTTCTGGGCCAGATGGCTGTCCCAGAGAACGGTGCGGAAGACGGGAATCGAGATACATCCCGGCGCTACCATAGGCAGAGGGCTGTTTATCGACCATGGCTCCGGTGTGATCATCGGAGAGACAGCCATCATCGGCGATAATGTAACGCTGTACCAGGGGGTGACTCTGGGAGGAACCGGAAAGGAAAAGGGAAAGCGCCATCCGACGCTGAAAGACAATGTGATGGTCAGTGCCGGCGCCAAGATTCTGGGGTCCTTTACCATCGGGGAGAACTCCAAAATCGGCGCAGGATCCGTGGTGCTCAAGGAAGTACCGCCCAACTGCACCGTAGTGGGAGTACCGGGGCGGATCGTCAAGCGCAATGATGTGAAGGTGCCCCGCAGTGATATGGATCAGGTGAATCTGCCCGATCCGGTGATGGAATGCCTGACCAGGCTGCAGAAGGAAAACGATATGCTGCGGGCCCAGGTTCTGGAACTGGAAAAGACAAAGAAGAATAAGAAAGAGAAAAAAGAAGGCAAAGAAAACAGGGAAAAGAAGGAGAAAGACCATGAAAATCTATAACACGCTGACAAGAAGAAAAGAAGAGTTTGTTCCTCTGGAGGAAGGCAAAGTAAAAATGTACGTCTGCGGGCCTACCGTGTATAATTTTATTCATATCGGAAACGCCCGTCCGATGATTGTCTTTGACACGGTGCGCCGTTATCTGGAGTATAAGGGCTATGAGGTAAATTATGTGTCCAATTTCACGGATGTGGACGACAAGATTATCAAAAAGGCAAATGAAGAGGGCGTGTCTGCCCAGGAGATTTCGGAACGCTATATTGCCGAGTGCAAAAAGGATATGGAAATGATGAACGTGAAGCCGGCCACGACCCATCCTTTGGCTACGCAGGAAATCCCAGGCATGATTCAGATGATTCAGGAGCTGATTGAAAAGGGCTATGCCTACGAGGTAAACGGAACCGTATATTTCCGCACCCGCAAATTCGGGCCTTACGGAAAACTGTCCCACAAGAACCTGGACGATCTCCGCAGCGGAAACCGGTCCCTTCTGGTGTCCGGAGAGGACGAGAAAGAGGATCCGCTGGACTTCGTGCTCTGGAAGCCGAAGAAGGAAGGCGAGCCCGCCTGGAGTTCACCCTGGGGAGAGGGACGTCCCGGCTGGCATATCGAGTGCTCGGAAATGTCCAGAAAATATCTGGGCGAGCAGATTGATATCCACGCAGGCGGCGAAGACCTGGTATTCCCCCATCATGAAAACGAGATTGCCCAGAGCGAGGCCTGCAACGGCAAGGAGTTTTCCAAGTACTGGATGCACAATGCCTTCCTGAATATTGACAATAAGAAGATGTCAAAATCTCTTGGCAACTTCTTTACGGTACGGGAAATCAGTGAAAAATACGATCTGCAGGTGCTCAGGTTCTTCATGCTGAATGCCCATTACAGAAGCCCGCTGAACTTCAGCGCGGAGCTGATGCAGTCTTCCAAGGCGTCTCTGGACCGTATCATTACAGCGGCGGATAATCTGAAGCATCTGATTCAGAACGCAAAGGATGACTCCATGACAGAAAGCGAGCTGGCGCATTACGACGCGTCTGAAGCATATGTGAAGAAATTTGAGGAGGCCATGGACGACGATTTCAATACGGCAGACGCCATTTCCGCCATTTTTGAGCTGGTAAAATATCTGAATACCCATACAGGTCCGGAAAATACAAAGCAATACCTTCAGAAATGCCTGGAGAGGCTGAAGACGCTCTGCGATATTCTGGGTCTTGTGATCGAGAAAAAAGAGGATCTCCTGGACGCGGATGTGGAAGCGCTGATTGCGGAACGGCAGCAGGCGAGAAAGGAAAAGAATTTTGCCCGTGCCGATGAGATCCGCGCGGAGCTTCTGGCAAAGGGAATCATTCTGGAAGATACGCGAGAGGGTGTAAAATGGAAGAGAGCATAATGGACTTTATGGCGGAGGTCCGGAAGACTTTCGATTTGGATGATACGGATATCCGGACCTATTCGCCTCTGACTCTGGCCTATGTGGGGGACGCGGTATACGAACTGGTAATCCGTTCCCTGCTGACAGGCAGAGGAAATGCCCAGGTAAACCGTCTTCATAAAAAGGCCAGCAGTCTGGTCAACGCAGGCGCCCAGTCGGAATCCCTGGAGCGGATCCGGGAAGCGCTTACGGAAGAGGAGCTGCACGTGTTCCGCAGAGGACGCAACGCCAATTCCGCGACGATGGCCAGGCACGCGACTATGACAGACTATCGGAAGGCTACCGGCTTTGAGGCGCTGATGGGCTATCTTTATCTGACCGGCCAGACGGAGCGTATGCTGTCCCTGATCCGGCTGGGGCTGCAGGAGGACGCGGCTGAAAGCGGAAGCCGGGGCTTGGAAGAGGATAATGCCGGAAGCGGAAACCGGGACCTGGAAGAGGATAATGCCGGAAGCGGAAACCGGGGGCCGGAAGGCTCAGCCGGAGGAGAAAACTGAAATCCACGGGAAAAGGGAAAAAGCGCAAGGAGGATATATGCGGTATAAGGAACAGACCATAGAGGGAAGAAACGCGGTTCTGGAGGCCTTCCGTTCCGGAAAAACCATAGACAAGCTCTATATTCTGGACGGATGTCAGGATGGGAGCATCAATAATATCAAAAGAGAGGCACGCCGCCAGGATACGATTATCAATTTCGTGCCGAAGGAGAGACTGGATCAGCTTTCCTCCACGGGTCATCACCAGGGTGTGATCGCCCAGGCCGCGGCTTACTCCTATTCCACAGTAGATGAGATGCTGGAGGCGGCAAAAGAAAGGGGAGAGGATCCCTTTCTGATCCTTCTGGATAATATTGAGGATCCCCATAATCTGGGCGCGATTATCCGGACAGCCAATCTGGCCGGAGCCCACGGAGTCATCATTCCCAAGCGCCGGGCCGCCGGGCTGACAGCGGTGGTGGCAAGGGCGTCGGCCGGTGCTCTGAATTACACGCCGGTGGCCAAGGTCACAAATCTGACGGCTGTGATTCAGGAACTGAAAGAGAAGGGCCTCTGGTTCGTGTGCGCGGACATGGGCGGCGAACTCATGTACGATCTGAAGCTTACAGGGCCCATCGGCCTTGTCATCGGAAATGAGGGCGAGGGCGTCAGCCGTCTGGTACGGGAAGCGTGTGATTTTACAGCTTCCGTTCCCATGAAAGGAAATATTGACTCTCTGAACGCCTCTGTGGCGGCAGGAGTGCTGGCCTACGAGATTGTAAGGCAGAGAATGAGAGAATAGAGACAGATGTGCAGGTACAAAGAACTGACAGACGAGGAGCTTGTGGAAAAAATCCGTGAAGGCGAGACAGCCTGCATGGATACGCTGATTGAGCGGTATAAGCGCCAGGTACGCAATCAGGCCAGAACCCTTTATCTGATCGGAGGCGACAACGACGATCTGATTCAGGAAGGAATGCTGGGACTTTTCAAGGCGATTCGGGATTACAGGCCGGAAAAGGAGGTTTCCTTTGAGGCATTTGCCAGGATGTGCATTTCCAGGCAGCTTTACAGCGCGGTACAGGCAGCGGGACGGCAGAAGCATGTGCCGCTGAATACTTATGTGGAGCTTACCGAGCAGCTGGACACTCAGGATGACGGGCCCCAGGGGAAAAGCCCGGAGGAGCTTCTGATTGACAGGGAAAACATGGAACGGCTTCAGGAAGAGATCTGGAAGCTTTTAAGCCCCATGGAAAAGAAGATTCTCCGGTCCTATCTGGAGGGTGAAAGCTATACCGCCATCGCTTCCGCGCTGGGGCGTTCTCCCAAATCTGTCGATAATGCGCTGCAGCGGATCCGGAGAAAATTGAAAAGATTTTTGTCAAAATGACATCCACTTTTCTCCATATTCATGTTATACTGAAAAAAGGGAAAGGAGGAGATTTTTTGTCGAATTATTTCGGAAGCGCCGTGCCGTATCTTCTGACCGGCCTTATCGTATATCTGATTTTCCGAGCCCTGATGTGGCTGATGTATTACCGCGGTCAGATGCGGGTGCCGGTTTTCCATGAGGCGGGAATGCTTCTGCTGGGATTCTGGTTTCTGACGCTGTTTTCGTCCTCTGTCACCCCGGCTCTGGAGTTTTCCATCAAACCCACATTTCCGGGGACGGATTTGATACCCATAAAGGGAATGATAGATCTGGCTGTGTCGAAGGGATTCGGAGCAGTGCTGGGAGCGGCGTTTAAATATGTGCCGCTGGGTTTTCTGATTCCGTTTCTGTTCCGCAGATACCGTCATCTGGGAAAGGTTCTCTCCATATGCGGCGGCACAGCTCTTTTTATTGAAATATTTCAGCTGTTTCTTCCGGCCACAGACTGCCGGCTGGATGACGTGATCCTGGCCCTTGTGGGCACGTTTATCGGCTACTTTCTGTTCTGCCTGCTTTGCGGATTTTTCCGTGAGGCGGAGCGTATGGGAACGGTGAAGCGTTCCAGAAGGAGAAATGTGCCGCCTCTGGTACGCTTTGAGTTTGAGCTTCTGGCGGTTCTGATGCTGGTTTCCGTCATGGGACGGGGAACGCAGCTTGAAGTTGCACGTGTGCGGGAGGTAAAGGCCGCCCAGGAAAAGCAGGAGGCGGAGGAGGCCGCGGCCGCTCAGGCAGCGGCGGAAGCTGAGGCACAGAGACTGGCGGAGGAAGAGGCGAAGAAGCTTAAGACTGCGGACAGTATGCCGGAGCTTTCTCTGGAAGCCGGAGCGGTCTGCCTGTTTTCCATCGATGACGACCTGATCCTGTATGAGAAGAACAGCACGGAGCAGGTGACGCCGGCCAGCACCACTAAGCTTATGACGGCGCTGACTGTGCTGCGGTACTGCAGTCTGGATGAGACCATGACGGCAGGGGAGGAGATCAATCTGATCAGCGAGGAGGCTTCTACGGCAAGCCTGGAGGTGGGTACCTCCGGAAAGGTGGAGACTTTCCTGGGAGCCATGCTGGTGCCCTCGGGAAATGATGCGGCCTATGCCCTGGCAAATTATGCGGGTCACAAGATCCTTGGCAATGCGGAAGCTTCCACAGCAGATGCCATCGAAGCCTTCGTGGGAGCCATGGGAGATCTGGCAGAGGAGCTGAATCTGGAAAACTCAAATTTTGAGACGCCCGACGGCGATCAGTCAGACAATCAGTATACAACGGCGCATGACATGGTCCGGATTGCCAGAGCCTGTATGGAAAATGATACCATCATGAGGCTTTGCGGGGCATCCACCTACCGGGCGCTGTTTGACAACAAGGATGTGACTTACCGGAACACCAACCTGCTTCTTCAGCCCTCCAGCGAGTACTATTATGAGGGGGCTACCGGAATGAAGACAGGAAGCTTTAACGATGTCAAATGTCTGGTGGCATCAGCCGGAATCAACGGAAAGCGCTATGTGGCCGCCATCATGCAGGACAGCGAAGAGGGACGCTATACGGACGCGAAGACGCTGTTTGATTATGTGGCAGGTACAGCAGAGGGGGGAGAGGCTCAGATTGACACTTCCTCCGACGCGGCGGACGCCGGCACAGATGCCCAGGAGTAGCCTGGTTTCAGAATGACAAATGAGAAAGAAAAGCGGGTGTGCCCAAAGCCATAGCGCGGCTTTGGGCACACCCTTTTCTATCCTTTTTTCCTGTACGCCTGGCAGCCCGCGCCGTACCCTGACGGATTATTTTTCCCGGGAAGGCTTTGGCTGATAATGATATACTTCTTCATAGGATTCCCGCTCGGCCCGGGTTTTGGGCGCGCTTGGGATCAGGCCGGTACAGTCTGTGGCAGAAGCGGAATTTCCCAGATAATCGTAGCTGTCTATCACGGTCTGGTTTTCCGCGTCAGCCGTTCCGCTGAAGGCTGTTTTCGGTTTCTTTCCTTCCGTTTGTTCCTTGATTCGGTTCATATAAAAGCCTCCTTTTTCAGTCAGTATGCGCAGAGGACACAGAAAAAACACAGGAACGCCACAAATTTTCCATACAAATGCCACAATTACATCACAGACCTTTCTTATAATGTCCATATCAAAAGAAAAAAGATAAACCTAAGGAGGTCTTAAATATGTTGAGTATAAGAAAAGGAGCAAAGGTTGCTGCAGTGGCGCTTGCTTTTGGCGTAGTGGCCAGCGCGGCATTTCAGGGTACAAATTATATCTTTCATCAGTTTGATAAGGAAAACGAGGAGAGCCAGGCAGCAGAGCTGAATATAGCGAAGGCTTCCGGAACCTCATCGGCTTCCGGTTCAGAAACTGAAACGGAGTCGGATGTATCGTCCATTGCGGAAGCGGCAATGCCTTCCCTGGTAGCCATCACCAACCAGAGTGTGCAGGAGATGCAGAACTGGTTTGGCCAGAGGCAGGCATATGAAAGTGAGAGCAGCGGAACGGGCATCATTGTGGGCCAGACGGATACAGAGCTTCTGATTGCCACGAACAATCACGTGGTAGAGGGAGCCAAGACACTCAGCGTAGGCTTTATTGATGAGACGGCTGCGGAAGGACAGATCAAGGGTACAGACGCGGATCATGATATTGCGGTGATTTCTGTCAAATTAAGCGATTTGTCTGCGGACACACTTTCAAAGATCAAAATTATTGAAATCGGCAGCTCCTCTGATTTGAAGGTAGGAGAACAGGTTGTGGCTATCGGCAACGCTCTTGGCTATGGACAGTCTGTAACGACGGGCATTGTCAGCGCGCTGAACCGCCCGGTTACCATTGACGGCATTACCAATGAGCTGATTCAGACTGACGCGGCCATCAATCCCGGCAACAGCGGCGGAGCACTTCTGAACATGTCAGGACAGCTGGTAGGCATCAACTCCGCCAAGTATTCCGATACGACGGTAGAGGGCATGGGATACGCCATTCCTGTGGACGATGTCATAGATATCATTGAAGAGCTGATGAACCGCACCGTGCGCACGGAGAAAGCGCCGGAAGGCCAGCAGGGGTATCTGGGAATCACCGGACAGGATGTAACCAGCGAAGTGGCGGAAGCCTATGATATGCCCAGAGGCGTGTATATCACCTCTGTGGAGGAAGGGTCTCCGGCAGAAGCCGCCGGGCTGCAGAAAGGTGATATTATCACCAAGTTTGACGGCACAAGCGTTTCCTCCTTCTCAGACCTTCAGGAGCTGATCTCCTACTACAGCTCCGGCGAGACGGTGGAAGTCACCTACAGCGCCGTGTCTGACGGACAGTATGTGGAACAGACTGCCACAGTGACGCTTGGAGTCAACGCAAACGCGGTGACAGCCTCCAGCAGATAAAACCAGATAAAACCGGCAGAAGAAAACGGGCAGGATGAAAGAAAAAGAAGAGGAAAGGCCGCAGGCAGGGGAATTTTTCCCTGCGTCTGCGGCCCTGTTATGCCCGGCAGATCCGGCCGGTGATGCCGGAAGAAAAAGAAAATAAAATTTATTAAAAAAATTTCAATTTATTTCTTGACATTTTTCCTGGTTAATGCTAATATAATCTAGCGCGTTGCGCAAGATGCTGCTGTGGCTCAGTCGGTAGAGCGTCGCATTGGTAGTGCGGAGGTCACGGGTCCGATTCCCGTCAGCAGCTTCATAGAAAGTTCGGAGA
>CALWAZ010000071.1 GCA_944375725.1 uncultured Merdimonas sp.
AAGGAAATGGCTGGAGCATGACGTAATGCTGTAGAAAGAAGAATGTCGGAAAGCCGTGTGAGGGAGAACCTCATGCACGGTTTGATGAGGGGAAAGAGGGCAAAAAGCCCTCTAACCTACTCTACTATAAACGGCTGCATCCTATAGAATGTAGGATTGACGGTTGAAAGAAGAGAATGATAAAATTTTAACAACTGTAATACGCAATTTTCTGCGGGCCCCGGAATATTCCGCGGAACAGGGGATTGCGGCAGGAAGGAGAGGAGGAAAATATGAGCAGACTCAGTATTATTACAGAAAACAAAGCTCAGACCACAGTAGAAGAACTGTATAAGGATTTGGAACGAAGAATCAGCGCAAGCCCGCCGGGCCTGTGTCCTGTGGATCTGGCATCATCCTTTTTGAAGATGTGCCACGCACAGTCCTGCGGGAAATGCGTGCCCTGCCGCGTAGGCCTTGGACAGCTGGAACGCCTGATGGAGGATGTGCTGGACGGGAATGCCACGCTGGATACGATTGATCTGATAGAAAGCACAGCTTCCAGTATCTTTTATTCCGCGGACTGTGCTATCGGTTATGAGGCAGCTCTGATGGTACTGAAAGGAATCAAGGGCTTCCGAAATGATTTTGAGGAGCATATTCTGCGGGGACGCTGCATCTGTGAGCTGAACCAGCCCGTGCCCTGTGTGTCCCAATGTCCCGCGGGAGTGGATATTCCCGGCTATGTGGCTCTGGTGGCGGAAGGGAATTACGCGGACGCGGTGCGCCTGATCCGGAAGGACAATCCTCTTCCCAGTGTGTGCGGCCTGATCTGTGAGCATCCCTGCGAGGTACGCTGCCGCCGGACGCTGATGGATGATCCCATCAATATCCGCGGCCTGAAACGCTTTGCGGTAGAGCACGCGGGAAATGTGCCTGTTCCGGAGCCGGCGGAATCCACCGGAAAACGGGTGGCTGTCATCGGAGGTGGCCCGGGCGGCATCAGCGCGGCCTATTATCTGAGACTGATGGGGCATGATGTGACCATTTACGAGCAGCGCAAGCAGCTTGGGGGAATGCTGCGCTATGGAATTCCCAGCTACCGTCTTCCCCGGGAGACCCTGGACGCGGAGATCGAGCAGCTTTTGAGTACCGGTATTCATGTGAAGACAGAAGTGACCGTGGGAGAGAGCCCCAACATTCTGGAGCTGCGCAGCCAGTACGACGCCGTTTATATCGCCATCGGCGCCCATACGGACCGTAAAATCGGAATCGAAGGAGAGGATGCCGAGGGCGTGGTTTCAGCGGTGGAGATGCTCCGGGGAATCGGAGACGGAAGCCTTCCGGATTTTACGGGAAAGGATATTATCGTCATCGGAGGCGGAAACGTGGCTATGGACGTGGCCCGCTCAGCCATCCGCCTGGGAGCGAAGCGGCTCCGTATCGCATACCGCAGACGGCGGGAGGATATGACTGCCATGCCGGAAGAGGTGGAGGGAGCAATCGCCGAGGGCTGTGAGCTGGTGGAGCTTCACGCTCCCATACGCATAGAAAAGGATGAGGAAGGAAAGGTGGCTGCCCTCTGGGTGAAACCCCAGATCATCGGCCCCTTTGTGAAGGGAAGGCCAAAGCCCATGGATTCTTCCGAGCCTGAGGTGCGTCTGGACTGCGATATGGTGCTTGTGGCTGTGGGACAGGGCATCGACTCCAGAAACTTTGAAAAGTTTGGAATTCCGGTTAAACGGGGCGTCATCGACGCGCTGAACTGGAGCGGTGTCAAGGATATTTCCGGTGTCTTCGCAGGCGGCGACTGTGTGACCGGACCGGCGACCGTCATCCGCGCGATTGCGGCCGGAAAGGTGGCGGCGGCCAATATCGACGAATTCCTTGGCTACCACCATGTGATTTCTGTAGATGTAAAGATCCCGAAGGTGCGCATGGATACCAGAAAGAGCTGTGCCCGGGTAAACATGAAAGAGCGCAGTGTATGTGAGCGGGTGAAGGACTTCAAGCTGATAGAATGCGGCATGACAGAGGAAGAGGCCATGCAGGAATCCAGCAGATGCCTGCGATGTGACAAGTTCGGATTCGGATCATTCAAGGGAGGGAGAGTGGAACAATGGTAAAGCTTACGATAGACGGAACAGAACTTCAGGTGGAAGAGGGAACGACGATCCTCGACGCGGCTTTACAGGCAGGAATCCATATTCCCACACTCTGCTACCTGAAAAAACTGAACAAGATCGGCGCCTGCCGCGTCTGTATGGTGGAAGTAGAGGGAAATTCCAAGCTGGTGACAGCCTGCAATACCAGGGCCGCGGAGGGTATGGTGGTACATACGAACAGCCCGAAGGTAAGGGCCACCCGGAGAGTCAATGTGGAGCTGATCCTCTCCCAACATGATTCCAACTGCGCAGTCTGTGTGCGGAGCGGAAACTGCAGTCTTCAGAAGCTGTCCAACGATCTGGGCATTCTGGAAGTGCCCTTTGAAAAACAGCTCCCGAAGACAAAGTGGAACCCTGCATACCCTCTGATCCGGGATTATAAGAAATGCATCAAATGTATGCGGTGCGTGCAGGTCTGTGATAAGGTGCAGACCCTGCATATCTGGGATGTGGCAGGAACAGGCTCCCGGACTACTGTAGATGTGTCCCGGAACCGGAAGATCGAGGACGCGGACTGCGCGCTCTGCGGCCAGTGCATCACCCACTGTCCGGTAGGAGCCCTGCGGGAGCGGGATGACGTGGATAAGGTGTTGGACGCTCTGGCAGATCCGGATAAGATTACTGTGGTGCAGATTGCGCCCTCTGTGCGCGCGGCCTGGGGCGAGGAATTCGGCCTGACCCGTGAATTTGCCACAGCGGAACGTCTGGTGGCGGCGCTTCGGAGAATGGGCTTTGACTATATCTTTGATACGGATTTCAGCGCGGATCTGACGATTATGGAGGAAGGCAGCGAATTCCTGGAAAGGCTGAAGCACAGGGAGGAAGAAACATTCCCCATGTTTACTTCCTGCTGTCCCGGCTGGGTGCGTTTTCTGAAATCCCAGTATCCGGATATGATCGGACAGCTTTCCACGGCCAAATCTCCCCAGCAGATGTTCGGGGCGGTAGCCAAGAGCTATTACGCGAATCTGCTGAATGTGGATCCGGAACGGATTTACAGCATTTCCATCATGCCCTGCATTGCCAAGAAGCAGGAATGCGCGCTGCCGGTTATGAATGACGCCGGGGCCGGACAGGATGTGGATGTGGTGCTTACGACCCGGGAAGTAGACCGGCTGATCCGGGCGGAGCATATCGTTCCCGCGGAGCTTCCGGAGGAAGCCTTTGATATGCCCCTGGGTATCGGCACAGGAGCGGGCGTGATCTTCGGAGCTACCGGAGGAGTGATGGAGGCAGCTCTCCGGAGCGCTTACTATCTGGCTACAGGCTCCAATCCGGATCCGGACGCCTTCCAGGCAGTCCGCGGCATGGACGGCTGGCGGGAATCAGAGTTCATGCTGGGGGATACAAAGCTGAAGATAGCTGTGGCCCATGGCCTTGGCAATGCCAGAAAGCTGATGGAAGCCCTCAGAAGAGGAGAAGTTTCTTACGACTTTGTGGAGGTCATGGCCTGTCCCGGCGGCTGCTCCGGAGGCGGCGGACAGCCCATCCATGACGGACAGGAGCTGGGAGAGGTGCGCGGAAGCCGGCTGTACACGCTGGATAAAAACAGCGCGCTTCGGTTTTCCCATGAAAATCCCTCTGTGCTCAAGTGCTATGAGGATTATCTGGGATCACCTCTGTCCCACCGGGCTCACGAGCTGCTCCATACCGATCACAATGCATGGAAGATGCCGGCGGAGCGGAACGCGGATTAGAGGCGGCGGAGACAGGAAGGAAAAATCTGCGGCCGCGCCATAAAAGAAAGGGTCTCAGACCGGAAAAAGGTCTGAGGCCCTTTCTTTGCCCGGGACCACGGAAGAACTTTGCAGGAAGCGGTTGCGGAAACTGCCGGTCCCGGGTAGAATAGGGGAAAAGAGGGCTGCTCCGCGGACCGGAATCCGGGAGAGCCTGAGTGTGGGAGAGGAAAGGAACAGATGCAGAATTCAAAAATTTTGATTGTTGAGGATGACGTGGATATCCGGGAGGGCGTCAGGATTCTCCTGGAGAGCGAGAGCTACCAGGTCACAGAGGCAGAGAATGGAAGAATGGGTCTGGAGCTTCTGACCGAGGATACGGACCTGGTGATTCTGGATGTTATGATGCCGGGAATGTCGGGGCTCCGCACTTGTGAGGAGATTCGGAAGCGTTCCAATGTGCCGGTTTTGTTTCTGACAGCCAAGTCCCAGGAATCCGACAAGCTCATCGGGCTTATGGCCGGAGGGGATGATTATCTGTCCAAGCCCTTTTCCTATGCGGAGCTGCTTGGAAGAGTGAAGGCACTGCTGCGCCGGTATCAGGTGTACCGGGGAAAGACAGAGAAGCAGGAGGAGGCGGCTGAGAAATATCTGGAGCTTTCCGGTATCCGGATTAACGAGGAATTTAATGAGGTCTATGTGGACGGAGTGGAAAAGGAGCTTTCCAATATTGAATATCAGATGCTTCTGCTTCTGATGAAGCATCCGAGAAAGATTTTTTCCGCCCAGAATCTGTACGAAAGCATCTGGAAGGAGCCTTATTTTTATACCTGCAGCAGTACGGTGATGGTACATATCCGGAAGCTTAGGGTAAAGATAGAAAAGGATCCGCAGAAGCCGGAATATATCCGGACAGAGTGGGGAAAGGGGTATAAATTCGATGCCAGTGGTGCGTAAACGGGATTCTATTTATGTTCAGCTGTTCCGAATTCTGGTTTTCGCCGGCGTGGTTTCCGGTCTTTTCTTTCTGATTACAAACTGGGCGGGAGACATGCTGCTGAACCGGTTTTATGCCAGTCCCGGCTATGAGGAAAAGAAAAACGGGGAGTATATCGGGAAACTGCAGGAGTATGTGGCCCGGAACCAGCTCTCCACCGCAGACACGAAGGAGCTGACAGACTGGGTGAGACGGCAGAGAGTCGTGTCTTTGTAGCTTTACCGAAACGGGATTCTGGTTTATGACTCAGAATATCCGGGACTGGATATGGAGACAGAGCAGATAGAGGCAGGGGATTATGAATGGACGGTTTATTATACCGTGCGGTTCTCGGACGGAAACGCGGAGATCTCTATCCATGGCATGTATTTTTATCAGTATTACAATTACGCGCTGACCGCGGAGCTCCTTCTTTCCTTTGTGCTGTTTATAGGAATTGTAATGCTGGGAATCCGTTATAAAATCCGTTATATCCGAAAGCTGCGCAGTGAAATTGAAATTCTGGAAGGCGGCGATCTGGATTATAAAATCACGGTGGAAGGACGGGACGAGCTTGCGGCCCTGGCGAAGGGGCTGGATGAAATGCGGAGCTCTTTCCGGGAAAAGGTAAGGCAGGAGGCGCGGCTGATGGAGGCCAGCCAGAAGATGGTGACGGAGATGTCCCATGACATCCGGACTCCTCTGACGGCCATCATGCTTTATACGGAGATATTGAAGAAACGCCAGGTAAAAAGCGGGGAACAGTTCTGGGAATACATTGACAAAATCGATCAGAAGACACGCAGGATGAAGCAGCTGACCGATCATCTGTTTGAATACGCGCTGGCGGCAGGAGACAGAGGGGAAGAACTGGAGGAGCCGGCGCCCTTTGACGCGGTATTTTACGATCTGCTGTCAGAGACCTGCGCCTATCTGGAGCAGAGCGGCTTCCGGACAGAGCTGGAGCTTGCATGGAGAAAAGAAGCCATCCGGGTGAATACGGAATTTGTCATCCGCATTCTGGATAACATAGGTTCCAATCTGGTGAAATACGCGGACCCGGTTTACCCTGTACGCGTCAGCACGGAGTATACGGAACAAACGGCAGGCATCGTCTTTGAAAACGCGGGCAGGAAGCTGGAGAGAAAGACGGACAGCACAGGCATCGGCCTGGAAAACATAAAGAAAATGATGGAGAGGATGAACGGAGCCTGCGCGGCAGAAGAAAGAGGGGAGCGTTTCCGTCTTAAGCTTTCTTTCCCATGGGCAGAGCCGCAGGAAAAAATTCAGAACTGTTAAGAAACAGATTAGGATCTGTTAAGAATTTCTCTTTAATATAGGACCGGTCAGGGAGATATTCCCTGGCCGGTTTTTGTCATTATAAATTCAGTTATGAGGAGGAAAATTCAGTTGAAAGCATGGAAAGCATTTCATATGGGCTTTTTAAAAAACAGAACGTATAAAAAATACAGACGGATCGCGGCGGGACTGGCGGCGGCTCTTCTTCTCGCGGCAGGAGTCCGGACGTTTCTTACAGGCGGGAAGCCGCAGGAGGACGGCATGGACGAGCTGCTGAACACGGCTGTAATTGAGAAAAGGGATCTGCTGAAATCTGTCAGCGTCACAGGTGTCACAGCCACGGCAGACGGAAGGGCGGGCAACACCGGCCTGACCAATCTGAAGGTGAAACAGGTACATGTGAAGGTGGGGGATGAGGTTCAGGAGGGAGATGTGATCTGTACCTTTGATTCCACTCTGCTCGAGGAATCCCTGGCAGCTGCCCGGAACAATTATGAGATAAACAGAAAGCTGGATGCCATGGGCGCTGATTATGAGAAACAGTACCAGGACAGCGTAAAGCAGGCGGACAAAAGCCTTCAGGATTCCCGGCAGAAGCAGCAGCAGGCGGAGAAAGACTGGCAGGAAGCATCCGGAAAAGAGAAGGCGGCCCGGGCGGCGGCTGACAAGGCGGCAGCCGCTCTGAACGCCAGGCAGGCGGAGTACGAGGCTGCGAGAAAAGCAGCCTCAGCCGCGGCACAGGCTTATGAGGACAGACAGCAGGCGGAATATGAGCTGGCCCGCCAGGAAGCCCTGAAGGAGAGCCCGCAGGAGGCGGAGGCCTCCGGCCAGGATGCCGCTTTGGCGGAAGCGGCGCCTGAGAACGGCAGCCAGAGCGGCCAGGATGCCGGAGCGGCAGAGGGACAGGCTGGAGAACAGACAGAGGAAAGTTCCCCGGAAAAGCTTCCGGAGAGGACACCGGTTACCATCAATGACATAGACGCTTATCTGGCGGGACTGGATGTGAACGGCCCGGTCTATACGGCCATGAAGGATACCCTGGACACATACAGCGCCGCAAAAGCGGCCCTGGAGGCGGCCAGAGCGGAAGCCGGGCGGACCAGGGAGGTCTGTGAGCAGGTGAAGGCAGAGGCAGGACAGGCCGCGGCGTCCAGAGAGCAGGCGAGGACGGCGGGCCGGGAGGCCCAAAGCGCCTATGAGAGCAGTATAAAGGAGGCAAAGACCGCTTATCAGAAATCCAGGCTGCAATCCCGGCTTATTCCGGATAATGATGCCAGAAAACAGATCAGCCAGTATGAGGAGCAGCTGGAGGATTATACGGTACGGGCGCCTATGAATGGCGTGATTACCGCTCTTTCCGTGAATGAGGGGCAGAATTTCGCTGGCGGAAGCATTTATGAGATACAGGATTTGAAGCATTTCATAGTAGAGGCGTCTGTGGATGAATATGACGTGGTCAGAATCAGCCAGGGGATGACGGCCTATGTGAAGACCAGCTCCATGGGGGAAGAACTGCTGAAGGGAACGGTCACCTACGTGGCGCCCGTGGCAGGAACCGGAAAAAGCGGCGGAGAAGGGGCAGGAAGCGCTCAGACCGGCTCGGGCGGATCGGCTGTCTATCAGATTCAAATTACCATCGAAGGGGAACAGGACAGACTGCGCCCTGGAATGACGGCCAAGATCAGCATCGTCCAGGAAGAGAAAAAAGGCGTTCTGGCGGTTCCGTATGACTGCGTGGAAACGAAGGAAGACGGTACGAAGGTGATTTATGTGATGGAGGACGGACAGAAAAAGGAAACCGTGGTGGAAAAGGGTATGGAAGCCGACTACTATGCGGAAATCAAAGGAGAAGGGCTTAAGGAGGGCATGACTGTCTATCTTCCGGAAGGAATGAAGGAGGGCGGACAGCTGCCCGAAGAGGACACTTCGGAAAACATGGATGATTTCGGCTATGGATTTTGACAGGAGGGCTTATGGAGAACAGAGAAAAGACAATCGAGCTGACAGGAATTGTCAAGCGTTTTTACATTGGAAAGCCCCATGAGCTGGAAATCCTTCATGGAATTGATCTGACAGTGTACCGGGGAGAATTTGTGTCCATTGTGGGAGCGTCTGGCTCAGGGAAAAGCACGCTGATGAATATCATCGGCGTACTGGACCGGCCCACAAAAGGGGATTACCGGCTGGACGGCCTGGATATCTCGGCCCTTAAAGATCAGGAGCTTTCCCGCATCCGCAATCGAAAAATCGGCTTTGTGTTTCAGACCTATAATCTGATCAGCCGCACCACCGCCCTGAAAAACGTGGAGCTTCCCATGATGTACGCGGGAGTCGGACGGAAGGAGAGAACCAGAAGAGCCATGCAGTATCTGGAGATGGTGGGAATGGAAGAGCGGCTGTACCATAAGCCGGATGAGCTGTCCGGCGGACAGAAGCAGAGGGTATCCATCGCCCGGGCCATGGCCAACGATCCCTCGATCATTCTCGCGGATGAGCCTACCGGAGCGCTGGATTCCAGGACGGGACGGAAAATCATGGACATCTTCCACCGGCTGAACCGGGAGGAGGGAAAGACCATTGTGCTGATCACCCATTCCAACGAGCTGGCAGAGGAGACAGACCGGATCATTACCATACGGGACGGAGAGATCACAGGAGAAAGGAGAAGAATCTGATGCTGTTTCTGGAAAATGTGCTGCTGGCTTTGGGGAGCCTGCGGGCCAATAAAATGCGCGCTCTTCTTACGATTCTGGGCATTATCATCGGAATCGCCTCAGTCATCGCCATCATGAGCGTGGGCAATTCCATCCGCACCTCAGTGACCTCCTCCATGGAATCCATGGGCGCCAATCATATTACGCTCGGCCTCAGGCAGAAGGAACCGGAAGAGGAGGTGACCGAAGAGGGCTACCGTTTTGAGGGCGGGATGGGACAGGTTTCCATGTCCGAGGAGGATTATCTGACCGAAGAGATGCTGGAAGAGGCGGAAAAAGAATTCGCGGACCAGCTCGAAGGAGTGCTGCTGTCTGAAAATGTGGGAGAAGGAAAGGTGAAGGATGGGAAACTGTCCTCCAATGTGTCGGTGACAGGCGCCAATACCCCTTATCTGAAAAGCCAGGATCTGAAGCTTCTGAGCGGAAGGCTTTTAACAGACCGGGATCAGAGGGAAAAAAAGAATCTGGCGCTGATCTCAGACCGGGTGGTCAGAAAACTTTTCGGAGGAGATACCGGAAAGGCGGCAGGCAGCCAGATCGAGGTATATCTCAATGGACGGTATTATAATTACACAGTAGCAGGGGTGTACGAATATGACAAGTCTGCGTTTACGGCTCTGCCGGAAGAATATATTTCCACAGAGCTGTATCTGCCCTTCGAGACAGCCAGAGAGCAGACGCATGCTGCTCCGGGGTATTCCCAGATTACCCTGGCGGCCAGGAGCGGCGTGGATTCCCGGGAGTTTTCCAGGAAACTGGAAAACTGGTTCAATCAGAAATATTTCCGGCATAATGAGCGTTATGAGGTCAGCGCCGCAAGCATGGCCGATATGGTGAAGTCCATGACAGGAATGCTTACAACCATTTCGGCAGCCATCTCTGCCATCGCGGGAATCTCGCTTCTGGTGGGCGGAATCGGAGTCATGAATATTATGCTGGTATCCATTACAGAGCGTACCCGGGAAATCGGCACCAGAAAGGCATTGGGCGCGCCCGGCGGCTCCATCCGCCTGCAGTTTATCATGGAGGCCGTGGTTATCTGTCTTTTGGGCGGACTGATCGGAATTGTGCTGGGGCTTCTGCTGGCTGCCGCTGTCACGAAGGCCATGGGCTATGCCGCGTCTCCCTCAGTGGAAGGAATTCTCTTTTCAGTGGCATTTTCAGTCTTTATCGGTGTGTTCTTCGGATATTATCCGGCCAGCAGGGCGGCGAAGATGAATCCCATTGACGCCCTCCGGTATGAGTGATTGGAAAAGAAGGGGAGGAGCCGTGCTCAGGCACGGCTCCTCCTCTTCTTTTTTCCAATCTGCCGGTATCTGTACTTATTTTGCCAGCAGCATCATAATCTCATTGCTTCTTGCGATAAACTTTGTCATGGCGTCCGGAGACAGGGGCTGGTGGCTGATAAGAGCCAGATCATATAGCTGTTCGCAGAACAGGTTTACATTCTCGCCGTCCTTATGGTTCAGGATATACTGCACCAGCTTGTTGTTGGCATTCAGGACCAGAGTCTGGCCGCCGAACATGCCTGCATCAAAGCTGCCGTCCATGCTGTACATCTTCATCATATCCTGCATTCTGCGGCTCTCTTCAGAGAGGGTGATCATGGAGGAGATGTTTTCATTCTTCATTTTCTCCACCTTGACCTCCAGCTTGTCATTGTTCAGAGCCTTGCGGAAGATCTCTGTCAGGGAATCTGTGGTCTCCTTCAGGGCCTCTTCATCGGTGCTCTCCACGAAATCCTCGGTCAGATCCGCGTCGATCCGCTGGAATTTAATGTGCTCATTCTTCATTTCCAGATGGGAGATGAAGGGAGTGTCAATATTGTGCTTCAGGATGACGGCATTCTTGCCCTCTTCCTTGAACATATTGATATACTGGCTCTGCTGAATCTCATCGGTCACATAGAAGATGGTGGTCTTTTCAGGCTCCTTCCCGTCTTCCTTCGTTTCTTCTCCGCTCTTGTCCTCTGCCGCGGTCTGGTCAGCGTCCTCTACGATATCCACATCCTCTGCGCCTGCGGAAGCTTCCTCCTCCGGAACCAGATCCTTCAGAGTCAGATACTTGCCGTTCAGATCTTTGAACAGGATGTAGTCCATCATCTTATCACAGAATTTCTCGTCCTTCAAGCAGCCAAATTTGATGAAGGGACTGATGTCATCCCAGTATTTCTCATAGTTTTCCCGGTCAGTCTTGCACATGCCGGTAAGCTTGTCTGCCACCTTCTTGGAAATGTAATCGGAGATCTTCTTTACGAAGCCATCGTTCTGCAGGGCGCTTCTGGATACGTTCAGAGGCAGGTCCGGGCAGTCGATGACGCCCTTTAAGAGCATCAGAAATTCCGGAATAACCTCTTTGATATTGTCCGCGATGAAGACCTGGTTGTTATACAGCTTGATGGTTCCCTCGATGGAATCATACTCCGTGTTGATCTTCGGGAAGTACAGGATTCCTTTCAGGTTGAAGGGGTAGTCCATGTTCAGATGGATCCAGAACAGGGGCTCCTTGTAATCCCGGAATACCTTGCGGTAGAATGCCTTGTATTCTTCATCGGTGCACTCGTTCGGGCGTTTGGTCCACAGAGGCTGGGTATCGCTTAAGGAGACGGGCCGCTTGTTGATTTTCACACGGTCTCTGGCCGGGGAAACTTCCCTTGTCTCCTTGGTGCCGTCCTCCTTTTCCACTTCTTCTGTCTTGGCATCCTCATGGATGTGCTCTACGACTACGTCATCCTCTCTCAAATCAGCTTCGTCAATGGTCTCGTACTCCTGGGGCGCGTTTGCTTTTTCCAGGAAGATTTCCACCGGCATGAAGGAGCAGTATTTTTCAATAACCTCTCTTGCCCGGTACTCGTTTGCGAACTCCAGGCTGTCCTCGTTTAAGAACAGGGTAATCTCAGTACCGATCTCGGTGCGGCTGCCGTCGGACATCTCATACTCCGTGCCGCCGTCGCATTCCCAGTGCACGGCCTTCGCGCCTTCCTGATAGGAAAGGGTATCGATGTGAACCTCGTCCGCCACCATGAAAGCGGAGTAGAAGCCCAGGCCGAAGTGGCCGATGATCTGGTCGTCATTTGCCTTATCTTTATATTTCTCCAGGAAATCAGCGGCGCCGGAGAAAGCGATCTGGTTGATATACTCCTCTACCTCCTCGGCGGTCATGCCAAGTCCTGTATCGATAAATTTCAGTGTCTTTTCATCCGGGTTTACAATGACGCGGATACTGTCCTTATGATTTTCCGGATAAGTGTACTCGCCGATCAGCGCCAGCTTTTTCAGCTTGGTGATTGCGTCGCAGCCGTTTGAAATCAGCTCGCGGAAGAAAATATCATGATCGGAATAGAGCCATTTTTTGATAATCGGAAAAATATTTTCACTGTTAATGGAAAGACTTCCATGTTTTTCTGCCATGTTGTGATTCACTCCTTCTGATAATCATCCTGCCTGTATCCAGCCAGAGGCTGAGCCGGCAGACTGTCTTTTTACTCTGTTCCATATTTTAATTCACAGGTTTCAAAAAGTCAATAGAAAATCAGCACTCTAAAGGGATGAGTGCTAACAAAATTTCATAAACTTTCTTAAAAAACAATAAACTGAAGGGAATTTCTCTGTGTTTTTTACAGAAGTTTAAAGTTTTTATTAAGTTTTGGAAGAGCCATGGCCAGCCGGTGGAACTGTGCTATAATGGCCCTGAGGGCTGCAAGATTCTGCGGCCGTTTTGAAACTAAAAGGAAGGACAGTACGTCTTAATAATAGATAGAAAAGGCCTGAAAGGAGACAGCTGGAGATGAGGCGAAAGAGAGCAGGCAGGGGATTTCTGGCGGCGGCGTTTCTGGCGGCGCTGCTGGTCTGGCAGGGAAACAGAATCTGGCAGAAGGAGCAGGAACAGTTCCCGGCGGTGGCATGGATCACAGCTTTGGAACAGAAGGATACAGGGGAGATTAAGGCGGAGCTGAACGCCAGAGACGAGGCAGAGAGGCAGCAGGCTTTGGCCGGCAGCGGGACTCAGACAGGCGCGGAAGGAGCAGGCAGCGGCGCGGAGGAGAAGCCTGCAGACAGAGAGAGCCTGAAAAAGCGGTTTGGGCAGTCTGTGATAGTGGGAGATTCTGTGGCGGAAGGGTTTCTTGATTATGAGATCCTGGATCCGTCTTCGATTGTGGCGGAGAAGGGACTGCGGGCGGACTCGGCCGGACCGGATATCGAAAAGGCTCTTTCCCTGTCGCCTACCCATCTATTCCTGTCCATCGGCCTCAATGACCTGGAATACTGCAAGGGAGACAGCAGCCGTTTTGTGAGAGATTATGAGGGAGTGCTTCAGCAGATTCGGGAGCAGGCCCCGGATCTGCCGGTTTATGTGAACGCGATTATGCCGGTGCTCCCCGCCGCTGTGGAGGAAAAGCCGGTATTCGGATATGTGGAGGAGTTTAATGGAGCTTTAAAGGAGCTCTGTGAAAAGTGGGGAATTCCATTTCTGGACAGCGGGGATATTCTGGAAGGCCATGAGGACTGGTATCAAAAGGATTCGGTCCATCTGACCTCGGAGCCTTATACCCAGTGGCTGGCGCGGATGGAGGAGGCGGCAGGCTTATGAAAGACAGAGGACTTAAAATGGCAAAAATCGTTCTTCTGGCTCTGCCTGTCCTCATGTTCTGGATGATTCTGCGCGGCAGCGCGGGAGAGGTGGATTTCTCCCTGCTTCGGGAGGATGTGGAGCAGGCGGTGGGTTTGACCGGAATGAAGCAGGGAGATGCCCGCCTTCTTCGCAGATTTTACGGATTGAATGGGGAAGAGCTGGAAAATTGGACGCTTTGGACAGCGGAGGATAATATGGCCGTGGAGGAACTGCTTCTGGCAGAATGTGAGACGGAAGAGCAGGCGGAGCAGGTCCGGCAGGCGGCAGAAGCCCGTGTGGAGACACAGAAAAAGAATTTTGAAGGCTATGGCCCGGAGCAGGTACAGCTTCTGGATGACAGCGTGATTCGGACAAAGGGTACCTGTGTGCTTTTTGTGGTCTCGGCGCAGGCGCGCCAGGCGGAAGATGCTTTTGAGAAAGCTTTCGCATTCCGGCGTTTTTGACAGACTGTGACATTGACAGAAAGGATGGACAAAAAGCATGGTTTTCAGCAGTATTGTCTTTATTTTTACATTTCTTCCGCTTGTGATACTTGCTTATTATCTGGCTCCGGTGAAGCTGCGCAATTTTGTGCTGCTGCTGGCCAGCCTGATTTTTTATGCCTGGGGAGAGCCGGTATATCTGTTTTTGATGCTTTACAGCATCCTGTTCAATTATGTGATGGGGCTGGATATCGCCAGGCAGCAGGAAAAGGGAAAGACGGGGAAGAGCAGTCTGATTCTGGGAGTGGCTGTGAATCTGCTGCTTTTGGGGTTCTTTAAGTATTACGGCTTCCTGGCGGAAAACCTGGAACAGCTTCTGTCTGTGAAGCTTCCGGCGGTCTCCTTAGGCCTTCCCATAGGACTGTCCTTTTATACGTTTCAGTCCATTTCCTATCTGGCCGATGTATATAGAAGGAAAACCGGAGGGCAGATGAATCTGATTTCTTTTGGTCTTTATATTTCCATGTTTCCCCAGCTGGTGGCAGGGCCCATCGTCCAGTACGCGGATATTGACGCCCAGCTGAAGAAAAGAGTCACTTCCTGGGAGCGTTTTGGGGAGGGAACCAGGTATTTTATCGGGGGACTGGCGAAGAAGGTGCTGCTCGCAAACAATCTGGGAGCGGTATTTGAGGCGGTAACCGGGCTTGGCTCCCTGTCCGTGCTTTCGGCCTGGGTGGGAGTGCTGGCCTACACCTTTCAGATTTATTTTGATTTCAGCGGATATTCAGATATGGCGGTGGGGCTGGGAAAGATGTTTGGTTTTGAATTCAAGGAGAATTTTCATTATCCCTACTGCGCCAGAAGCATTACCCAGTTCTGGCGCAGATGGCATATTTCCCTGGGCTCCTGGTTCCGGGAATATGTGTATATTCCGCTGGGCGGAAACCGGGTAAGCGTGCTGCGGCATATGGGAAATCTGCTGGCAGTCTGGGTGCTGACCGGGCTGTGGCACGGGGCAAGCTGGAACTTTGTACTGTGGGGACTCTATTACGGAGTGCTTCTGATTCTGGAAAAGTATCTGCTTCACCGGGTGACCGAGAAGATTCCTGTCTTGGGGACGGTCTACACCATGCTTCTGGTCATGGCAGGCTGGGTGCTCTTTTTCAGCCCGGCTCCGGGGGCTGCCGCAGAGTATCTGCGGACCATGTTCGGCCTTTCAGGAGCAGCGCTTACGGATAATGGGGGATTCTATTATCTGCTGACCAGCCTGGTTCTGTTCGTGCTTTCCTGGATCTGCTCCACACCTCTGCCGTTTCGGATCTGTGACCGGCAGTGGGCAGAGAAGCGGGTAAAACCAGGACTGCTGCTTTTTTACCTGGGGCTGTTTCTGACCAGTACAGCCTATCTGATCCATGATACCTATAATCCGTTTCTATATTTTCGGTTTTGAGAGGGATACAGTATGAGACGACATCAGAAAAAACCGGCCTATACGGTGCTTGGCGCGGGTTTTGTGCTTTTATTGCTTGGATTTGGAGTTCTGAACCTGTTTCACAGAGACCGGGAATTTTCCGACGCGGAAAACCGGCTGCTGCAGCAGAAGCCCCGGTGGGAGCTGTCCGCTGTGCTGGACGGGCAGTTTATGAAAAACTTTGAGGCCTGGCAGACGGATCAGTTTGTGTTCCGGGACGGCTGGATTACCTTCCGGACCCGGGTGGACCGGATCCTGGGGAAAAACGAATCCGGCGGAGTGTTCCTGGGAAAAGACGGCAGCCTGTATGAAAAGCCCGCAGCAGCGGGAAAGCAGACCCGGAGAAATCTGGACGCGGTCAGAAGCTTCTGCCTGCGCCATCCGGAGGTTTCCTCCTGGATGATGCTGGTTCCTGACGCGGCCGGTGTGAAACCGGAGGAGCTTCCAGCCTTCGCGCCTGTGGAATCGCAGCGGGACCAGCTGGCGCAGATCAGCGGTTATCTGGGCGCGGACGTAAAGGAGATTTCCGTATATGATACGTTGAGAGAACACAGAGAAGAATATCTCTATTACAGAACCGATCATCACTGGACCACGCTTGGGGCCTGGTACGCGTACCGGGAAGCTGCCTCCGCCATGGGGCTGGAAATTCCGGGAGAGGAGGAGCCTCCGCTTTATCCGGTCAGCGATTCCTTTACGGGGACCCTGGCTTCCGTAAGCGGGTATTCAGCGGCGCCGGACACGATCTCCGTCTACTGGCCGCAGACCCGGCCGGATCTGGTGGTGAGCTATGTGGAGGAGCAGGAAGAGTCGGCCTCCCTTTACGCGGCCGAAAAACTGAATACCAGGGATCAGTATGGAATGTTTCTGAACGGCAATCATCCCCTGGTGAAGATCCGGACCATGGCGGAAAGCGAAAGGAAGCTTCTTCTGATCAAGGATTCCTACGCCAACTGTTTTGTGCCCTTTCTCACCTCGCAGTTCCGGGAGATTGTGCTGGTGGATCCCCGGTATTATTATGGGGATCTGGAAAGCCTGATGAAAGAAGAGGAGTTTACCGATGTGCTTTTTCTTTACAATCTGAATACCTTTCTGGGAGATGATGTGCTGTATCTTGCGCTGGAGGAGAGCTCTACGGAAGAGTGAAAGCAAGATTCTGCTGAGTGAAAAACTTCTGGATCATCCGGTCCCAGGCCTGATCGAGAGATTTATCCATCGTAAAAAGCTTCAGAGAAGTTCCGGTGACGCAGGAAAGAGTGCCCCCTTCAAAGCGGATATTCAGCACAAGACCGTTTACATCGGAGACGGAAAAGGAGGAGTCTGCCTGTGCCAGAAGCTTTTCCGTGTTTTCCGGGGAAAGCTGGAAGGTGAAATGAAAGCTCAGAGGGGTCCGTTTTCCTTTGATGAGTTCCAGGCAGAAAGGCCGGATATCCTTCCAAAGAGAAAAACGCCGCCCGGAAAGCCGGGAATCCTCCTGTTCATCTCTGGAATAATAATCGGGATGAAACCGCCCGTCTATCTGAAAGGTGCTGAAGGTGGTGATACTTCCCTCTACCATGAGAAAGGAGTCGAAAGCGGAAGAGAGCAGCAGCCGGCTCATGAAATCCTTGATATCCTGAATCTGAAGAGCGATCATAAAAACCTCCTGTGCGCGCCTGGCGCAAAACGAATTAGTCCGGCCGGACCTGCTGTCCGGCCGGTTTCCATGAAAACAGTATACATGGAATTGAAACAGAAAGCAAATGGTTATATAATGGCCTCAGACAGGAAAAAACAAGGAGGATACAAGAAGAATGAATCAGATGGAACATGCGGAAAAACTGCTTTCTCTGGTGGAGGAAGGCACTTCTCCTTTTCATGTGGCGGCCAGCGTGGAGCGCCAGCTGGCAGAGGCGGGCTTTCAGAAGCTGAACATGCGCCAGGACTGGAGCCTGGAAAACGGGGGAAAATATTATCTGGTACATAACGACTCAAGTCTTGCCGCTTTTACCATAGGAAAGCATTTTGCCTATGGAGACACCTTCCGGGCTGCCGCCGCCCATACGGATTTTCCCGGCCTGCGGATCAAGCCCAGTCCGGAAATCGACAAGGAAGGGTACCGGCAGCTGAATGTGGAGGTATACGGGGGTGCGATTCTGAACACCTGGCTGGACCGGCCTTTGTCGGCGGCAGGCCGTGTAACCCTCCGGAGTGAGGAGCTCTTTCATCCTGAGGTCCGGTATGTGGATTTTAAAAAGCCCTTCCTGACCATTCCAAATCTGGCCGTTCATATCAACAAGGATATCAATAAGGGTGTGGAACTGAACCGTCAGAAGGATCTGCTCCCGGTGCTGGGCATTGGAGAAGAAGCGGCAGAGGGCAGAACAGGAGAATTTTTCCTGGAATATCTGGCCGGACAGCTCCGGGTGGAGAAAGAGGACATTCTGGACTATGAGCTGGGACTTTATAATACGGACACGGGAGATTTCCTGGGCATGTCAGAGGAGTTCATTTCCTCTCCCCGGCTTGACAACCTGACAAGCGTGCAGGCGGTCACTACGGCTCTGATAGAAGGAGAGCGTGAGCGGGGCGTGAATCTGGCGGCTTTCTTTGACCATGAGGAGATTGGCAGCAGGACGAAGCAGGGAGCGGGCTCAGTCTTCCTGTCTTCCGTGGCAGAGCGGATCCTCCTGTCCTTTGGCCGCGGCAGGGAAAAATTCCT
Organism: uncultured Merdimonas sp.; assembly: GCA_944375725.1. GTDB lineage: Bacteria > Bacillota > Clostridia > Lachnospirales > Lachnospiraceae > Laedolimicola. The sequence continues at coordinate 18,036 of CALWAZ010000071.1, forward strand.
GGAGACCTTTGCGGACGCTATGCTTCTGTCTGTGGATGTGGGCCATGCCCTTCATCCCAATTATGCGGATAAGAACGATCCCACAAATAAAAATGTGCTGGGGCGGGGCATCTGCATCAAAGAAGCCAGCACTCAGTCCTATGCCACCGACAGCGAGGCTGTGGCGGTGATGCAGCAGATCTGTGATGCCCGGAAGATTCCTTATCAGAAATTCGTCAACCGTTCCGACGGAACAAGCGGAAGCACCCTGGGCTCCATTGCCTCTTCCTTCTATCCGGTGAAGACTGTGGATATCGGTGTGCCCCTTCTTGCCATGCATTCCAGCCGGGAACTGATGGGAACGGCAGATCAGGAAAGCCTGGTGCGGGCGGTTCAGGCGTTTTACAGCCTGTAGAATCGGAAAGGCAGAAGAGGAGCGGCAGAAGAGGCAGACTCCCTGCGTCAGAGAAAAGAGAACTCTGTGACGAAATCTTTATATGAATTTCCGGAAAGCTCTTGAAAAGGTCCTGACAGTATGCTACTATTTTATCTGGTATTAAAAACTACGTATAGTAGTTGCAAATTGTCGGAGGAGAGCTATGAGTTATAAAATTGTTGTGGACAGCTGCGGTGAGCTGCCGGAAAGATGCAAAAAAGATCCGCATTTTGAGAGTGTGCCTCTTGTGCTGGATATAGACGGGCATTCCATTGTGGATGATGAGACCTTTGATCAGGCCGATTTTCTGAAACGGGTGGCGGCAAGTCCTAACTGCCCGAAATCTTCCTGCCCTTCACCGGAGCGTTATCTGGAGGCCTACAGCTGTGACGCGGACAATGTCTATGCGGTGACACTGTCCTCCGAGCTGAGCGGCTCCTATAACAGCGCCGAGCTTGGGAAAAAGCTTTATGAGGAAGATGAGGAGGAAAAAGGAAAGAAAAATATCTACGTCTTCAATTCCCGCTCCGCGTCCATCGGCGAGACTCTGATTGCTCTGAAAATAGAAGAATGCGAGAAGGAAGGCATGGACTTTCCTGAGGTGGTAAAAAAAGTGGAGGCCTATATCGAAGAACAGCATACCTACTTTGTGCTGGAGTCTCTGGAGGCTCTGCGCAAGAATGGGCGGCTCAGCAATCTGAAGGCCTTTGTGGCAAATGCGCTGAATATCAAGCCGGTCATGGGATCCACGCCGCAGGGAACCATCTGCCAGCTGGATCAGGCGCGGGGCATCAACCGCGCTCTGAAGAAAATGGTGGATCATGTGGTCCAGGGAGTGAAAAATCCGGCGGAAAAAATCCTGGCCATTTCCCACTGCAACTGTCCGGAACGGGCAGAGATGGTGAAGGAGGAGCTTCGGAAGCGGATTCAGGTAAAGGATATCCTGGTGCTGGATACGGCCGGTGTCAGCAGCCTTTACGCCAGTGACGGCGGCGTAATTGTGGTGGTATAGCGCGCAGGGACATGAGGTTTTCCGGAGCGGCCATTCATTTTAAACACAGGATTTCATCAATTTTTCATGGCTTTTTTTGAAATATATGATATAATGTCGTCAGACATTATATCCGCGCCGTGCGGGGCGGCCAGAGGGAGCCGGTTTCCTGGCGGCGCGTGCGCATCCCACGGGGAGTCATGTCCGATCTCCGAAGGAGGAGACTGTAATTTAGTAAGAGAGGAATTTGAAAAATGAGTCAGGAAAAAGTAAACCGTTATAAAGAGGAAAAGGCAAACCGGAAACAGATTCTCGCGAAGGAGAAGCGGCATAAGCACATGCTGCAGTTTGTGGGAATTGTCATTGCGCTGGCTCTGGTATGCTGGCTGGGCTATTCCGTATATGATATGGCTACAAGACCGGATACCTCTGCGCTGACAATCAATACCACCGCGCTGGATGAATATCTGAACGGATTGAGCGAATAGAAAAACGGAACAACCGGTGTGAAAAGAGAGTATATCCTCTGTCTGCAAAAGAAATTTTACAGGCAGGGGATATTTTTATGGAGCGGGGCGGAAAAGCGCGGGTATTGAAAAGAAAATTTTTTTCTGATAGAATAGCCTGGTTGACGAAAGAAAGAGGGTTTAACTAAGTGAAGGGTGTAGAGACGTTTGGACATTATGTGGAAAAATGGAGCGAGTCTTCCCCGGCGAAGGCCCGCCGCCTGCTGAAGACGGGATGGGAGGCCCAGGATCTGAAATTCCGGTTCCTTCCGGAAAAAGAGCTGAATCCTTCGGACCGTTATCTGGCGCGCATTATGATGGATGCCATGCTGTATCCGCTGAAGGATCCGGAGCATTCCGCGGTGGTAAGTATCTTCACCCCCTGTGAAATGCTGCAGGAGGCCGGACTGCATCCTTATAACGTGGAGGGATTTTCCTGTTATCTCTCGGCTTCCGGAGCAGAGAGAGCTTTTCTGCAGGCTTCTGAGGACAGCGGACTGTCCGAGACGCTGTGCAGCTATCATAAGACTTTTATCGGAGCGGCCCAGACAGGGCTTCTGCCGAAACCGAAGTGTATTATCTATACAAATCTGGCCTGCGACGCCAATCTGCTTACCTTCCGGCGGCTGGCCGAATATTATGGGGTGCCTTCCTTTGCCATTGATGTGCCGGTCAAGCAGAGTGAGGAAAATGTGGCGTATGTGGCGGAGCAGCTCCGGGATATGAAGACTTTCCTGGAAAAGGCCATGGGAAAGACCATAGAAGAGGATGCTTTGAAAGAGCGCCTGAAAAGAAGCCGCAGGACGCAGGAGCTTTTCGAGCAGTTTCAGAGCGGCCGGGCAGACCGTTATATTCCGGCAGATCTGGTGTCGCCTCTTTACAGCGGCATGACGAACAACCTGCTTCTGGGCACAGAGCAGGAAGAAAAATTTGTGGAAATGCTGCTGGAGGATTTGAAGAGCGCGCCGCCTTCCAAAGGAAAACGCATTTACTGGATGCATACGATTCCTTTCTGGTCCCAGGCGGTGAAGGACGCTCTGGTTTTCAATGAAAACGCGCAGATTGTGGGCTGTGAGCTGTCTCAGACAGTGGATCTGACGAAGCATTCAGAGGATCCTTTTGAGGAGATGGCCATGAGGCTGGTATATCACTGCCTGAACGGCGGCATCGCCAGAAGAATCGAGGCCGGCATCCGCCATGCCCGCCAGGCGGGCGCGGACGGCGTGGTCTGGTTCAACCACTGGGGCTGCAAGCATACGCTGGGAGGATCTCAGCTTGCGAAGAAGAAATTTGAGGAACAGGGGATTCCCCTTCTGATTCTGGACGGAGACGGCTGTGACCGCAGCCATGGGGGAGAAGGCCAGACAGCCACGAGGCTTGGCGCGTTTTTGGAAATGCTGGGAGAGAACGATCATGAATAAGACTTATTATGTATGCAAATATACTCCGGTTGAGCTTCTGGCAGCCTTTGGAGGCGAGTGTGAGATTTTAAATGAGATGCCGGAGGGCTTTGAGCGGGCGGATCAAATCGCCCATCCGAACCTGTGCGGCTTTGGAAAGTCTGTGCTGGAGGCCGTGCTGGCCGGCCATGTGAAAGAGCTGATTCTGGTAAACTGCTGCGATACCATCCGGAGCGTCTATGATCTGCTGGAGGACAGCGGCCAGATGGATTTTCTGTATATGCTGGATGTGCTGCACAGCGATGGAAGCTGTAGCCGGGAACGGGTGGCTTCCCAGCTGAAGGATCTGGCGGAGGCCTATGGAGCCTATAGGGGAAGAGAGTTTGACCTGGATCTTTTCCGGAAAGCTTTTCAGCCCAGGGAGAGAACCCGGGAACCGCACCTGGCCGTACTGGGGGCCCGTATGGGTGAGGAGCTTTTTGAGATGACAAAAAAGGCCATGCCCCTTCCTGTGGTCAATGAGAGCTGTGTGAATAACCGTTCGGTGGGACGGGAAGAGCCGCCTGCCGGCGTGGATTTTGACGCTCTGATGGAATGGTACGCGGGAGAAATCCTGGGCCAGCTTCCCTGTATGCGGATGCTGGACAATACGGGAAGAAAGCAGCTGTACCAGGATCCCAGCCTGAAGGGAATCATTTATCATACGGTAAAATTCTGCGATTTTTACAGCTTTGAGTATTCGGAGATTAAGGAGCGGGCGGACGTGCCTCTTTTGAAAATAGAATCGGATTATACGGTACAGAGCAGCGGCCAGCTGCTGACCAGGCTGGAGGCTTTCGCGGAAAGCCTGAGCATGGACTCTGACGGAAGAAAGGAGCCGACCATGGGAAAAGGATATTATGCGGGAATCGACAGCGGTTCCACGAGCACGGATGTGGTAATACTAAATAAGGACAGAGTGATTGTGGCAGGCGTCATCATGCCCACCGGCGCAGGAGCGGCCCTGGGAGCCGAGCGGGCTCTGGAGGAAGCGCTGAAGGAGGTCGGTCTGGCCCGGGAAGACATTGATACGGTAGTAACAACCGGTTACGGACGGACCGCGATTTCTGTGGGTGATAAGAGCATTACGGAGATCACCTGCCACGCAAGAGGAGCGCACTTCCTGGACCCGGAAGTGCGCACTGTGGTAGACATCGGCGGCCAGGACAGCAAGGTCATCCGCCTGAATGAGGACGGCACCGTAAAGAATTTCGTCATGAACGACAAATGCGCTGCGGGAACGGGACGGTTTCTGGAAATGATGGCCCGAACCATGGAAATGAGCCTGGATGAGATGAGCAAAATCGGACTTTCCTATAAGGAAGATATTACAATCTCAAGCATGTGTACTGTCTTTGCCGAGTCGGAGGTAGTTTCCCTGATCGCCCAGAACAAGGCGCCGGATGACATCGTCCACGGCCTGAACAAGGCCGTCGCGGCCAAGACCGCTTCTCTTGTGAAGCGTGTGGGCGGCGAGGAGAAATATATGATGACCGGCGGCGTGGCCCAGAATCAGGGGCTTGTAAAGACCCTGGAGGAACGCCTGGGCACAAAGCTTGTCATCAGTGATAAATCCCAGCTCTGCGGCGCCCTGGGAGCGGCCCTCTTCGCGGCCGATATGGCAGAAGAGTAAATGGAGAAGCCGCAGTGATTTCGGATTGAAATTTCCGGTATTTATGGTATAATGTCGTCAGACAATTATACCTGCGCCGGCCCGGGGCCGGCCGGAGGGCGGCAGATACCACTGCCGGGCCGTGCGCATCCCCCGGAGGGGACATATCCGGAGGATATGTCATAATGTCGTCAGACAATTATACCTGCGCCGGCCCGGAGCCGGCCGGAGGGCGGCAGATACCACTGCCGGGCCGTGCGCGGGTCATTCAGAAAAGAAGCGGGAGAACAGTATGAAGCGAGTTTTATTGAAATTAAGTGGAGAAGCGCTGGCGGGAGAGAAGCATACAGGCTTTGATGAAGCCACGGTTCTCGGTGTGGCCCGTCAGGTGAAGGCGCTGACAGATGATGGAATCCAGGTGGGTATCGTAATCGGCGGCGGAAATTTCTGGAGAGGACGGACCAGCGAGAACATGGACCGGGTGAAGGCAGATCAGATCGGTATGCTGGCTACAGTGATGAACTGCATCTATGTATCGGAGATTTTCCGCTCTGTGGGACTTGACACAGAGGTATTTACTCCTTTTGTGTGCGGCGGCTTTGCGAAGCTGTTTACGAAGGACGAGGCGCTTGCCTGCCTGAACAGGGGAGGAGTCGCCTTCTTTGCGGGAGGAACAGGACATCCGTATTTCTCCACGGATACGACCACCACGCTGCGCGCCATTGAGATTGAAGCGGACGTAATTCTGCTGGCGAAGGCAGTGGACGGCGTCTATGACAGCGATCCGAAGATCAATCCGGCGGCTGTGAAATACGATGAGGTGTCTATTGCGGAAGTTATTGATAAGCGGCTGGCAGTCATGGATCTGACGGCGTCTATCATGTGCATGGAAAACCATATGCCCATGCTGGTCTTCGGCCTGGAGGGTGAGGACAGCATTGTAAACGCGGTGAAAGGAAAGTTTACCGGAACGAAGGTTACGGTATAAGCCGGCATCAAAAGCGGGAAGAACCGGAAAGTTTTTTCAAGGTTTTCTGCCGCCGGCGGCGTAAATAAAGCGAAATAGAAGCGGAGGACATAAGTATGGACGAGAGATTAAAAGTATATGAGGAAAAGATGACAAAGTCATACGATTCGATGATCAGAGAATTTACATCGATTCGCGCGGGACGTGCCAATCCGCATGTTTTGGACAAAATCAAGGTAGACTATTACGGAGCTCCGACACCGCTGCAGCAGGTGGGAAATATTTCTGTTCCCGAGCCGCGGATGCTTCAGATTCAGCCCTGGGAAAAGAGCCTTCTGAAAGCTATTGAGAAAGCGATTCTGGCGTCTGATCTGGGCATTACGCCCACCAATGACGGTTCTGTAATCCGTCTGGTATTTCCGGAGCTGACGGAGGAGCGCAGAAAAGAGCTGGTAAAGGACATCAAGAAGAAAGGCGAGGCAGCCAAGGTGGCAGTGAGAAATATCCGCCGCGATGCCAATGAGACCTTTAAGAAGCAGAACAAGGCAAATGAGATTTCCGAGGATGATCAGAAGGATCTTGAGACAAAAGTACAGAAGATGACAGACAAATACATTGCTGATATTGATAAGGCTGTGGAAGAGAAGTCAAAGGAAATTCTTACAGTATAAGAGAGACAATGAGGGGGACGGGTATATGTTTATGATGCCCGTCTCCTTGTGTGAAGGAGAATAATATATGAAGATACCGCAGCACGTAGCGATTATTCTGGATGGAAACGGCCGCTGGGCGAAGGCAAAGGGAATGCCGCGCAATTACGGACATGCCCAGGGAAGCAAGAATGTGGAGACCATCTGCCGGGAAGCCTGGAACATGGGGATCAAGTATCTGACCGTCTATGCCTTTTCCACAGAAAACTGGAAACGGCCCAGCGATGAGGTGGAAGCCCTGATGAAGCTTCTGCGCAACTATATGAAGACCTGCCTGAAAACCGCGGAAAAAAATCACATGAGAGTCCGCGTGATTGGTGACAAGACAGGGCTGGACGAGGATATCCGTGCCCGGATCGAGGAGCTGGAGAAAGCTTCCGCAAATAATGACGGCCTGAATTTCCAGATTGCCATCAATTACGGCAGCCGGGATGAGATGGTCCGCGCCATGAGAAAGATGGCGGCAGACCGGGACGCGGGAAGGCTGGGGATAGAGGATATTACGGAAGAGACTTTTTCCTCCTATCTGGATACGGCGGGAATTCCCGATCCGGATCTTCTGATCCGGACCAGCGGGGAAGAGCGTCTTTCCAATTTCCTGCTCTGGCAGCTGGCCTATACGGAATTTTATTTTGCTGATGTGCACTGGCCGGACTTTACAAAAGAGGAGCTTGCCAAAGCCATAGAGGCCTACAATCACAGAGACAGGCGGTATGGCGGCGTGAGGGAGGAATAATCGGATGAAGGCGTTTTTTGTCAGGCTGTTCAGCGGAATCATACTGCTTGCCATTATTATAGCGGCGGGAATCTTCGGAGGGGACGTGCTGTATGCGCTGACCCTTGCCATCTCTCTTATCGGGTATGAAGAATTCCTGAGGGTATTTCATCTGGAGAAGAAGGCGCCCGGAGTCTGGGGGATCGTTTTTCTGGCCTTTTATTATGTGGGGCTGAGAGCCTGGGATCTGGATGAGTTTGCTCTGTTTTTTGTGATTGCGTATCTGCTGGTGCTGATGGCAGTCTATGTGTTTACGTTTCCGAAATATAAGACAGAAGAGATTGCAGAGGCCTTTCTGGGTTTTGTGTATGTGCCGGTGATGCTTTCCTTTATCTGGAAGACCAGAATGCTTCCCATAGAAGGGGAGAGTACAAGTCTTGTCTATTTCCTGATCTTTATCTGTTCCTGGGGCTGCGATACCTGCGCTTACGCAGTGGGCATGCTGATTGGAAAGCATAAGCTGGCTCCTGTGCTGAGCCCGAAAAAGTCCATCGAGGGAGCCATAGGAGGCGTCGTGGGCGCGGCTCTGATCGGGTTTATCTATGCGGGAGTCTTTTCCCTGGAACAGCCGGAATGCGCGCTGCTCTGCGCGGCGGGGGCGGTGGTGTCTCAGGTGGGAGATCTGGCAGCATCGGCCATCAAGCGTAATCATAATATCAAGGACTACGGACATCTGATTCCCGGCCACGGAGGAATCCTGGACCGGTTCGACAGCGTGATTTTCACAGCGCCGATTATTTATATTCTGGCAGTTATATTTTTGCAGTAAAAGGAGATACCAATGAAGAAGATAGCGATACTGGGTTCCACAGGCTCTATTGGAACACAGACCCTGGAAGTGGCCCGGAATAACGGAGATCTGGAGATCGTATCTCTGGCAGCCGGTTCCAATATCAAAAAACTGGAGGAACAGATCCGGGAGTTCCGGCCGAAGACGGCGGCCGTCTGGAGCGAGGAAAAGGCCCGGGAGCTGCGGGCGGCGGTCCGTGATCTGGATGTGGAAATTGTCTCGGGAATGGACGGCCTGATTCAGGTCTGCACGGTTCCGGAGGCAGAGATTGTGGTAACGGCCATCGTGGGTATGATTGGAATTGTTCCCACCATCGCGGCCATGAAAGCCGGAAAGGATATTGCTCTGGCAAATAAGGAAACTTTGGTCACGGCAGGGCATATAATCATACCATTGGCGGAAGAGACCGGTGTGAAAATTCTGCCGGTGGACAGCGAACACAGCGCTATCTTCCAGTGTCTGAACGGTGAAAACAGGAAAGAACTGAAAAAGATTCTCCTGACAGCTTCCGGCGGACCTTTCCGCGGGAAGAAGAGGGAGGAGCTTCTGCATATTCAGGTGGAAGACGCCCTGAAGCACCCAAACTGGGCCATGGGACGGAAAATTACCATCGATTCCTCCACGCTGGTAAATAAGGGACTGGAAATGATGGAGGCCAGATGGCTGTTCGGCGTGGAACCAAAGGACATCCAGATCGTGGTGCAGCCAAAGAGCATCATTCATTCCATGGTGGAATTTGTGGACGGCGCGGTCATTGCCCAGCTTGGCACGCCGGATATGAAGCTTCCGATTCAGTATGCGCTTTATTATCCCGAGCGCCGGTATCTGCCCGGGGAGCGTCTGGATTTTGGAACGCTGACAGAGATTACCTTTGAAAAACCGGATATGGAGACCTTTACCGGCTTAAAGCTTGCGTTTGACGCGGCAGCGGCCGGCGGCTCCATGCCTACAGTATACAATGCGGCCAATGAGAAGGCGGTGGCGCTCTTCCTTGACAGAAAAATCGGATGGCTGGATATTCCGGAGATCATCCGTGAGAGCATGGAAGCCCA
>CALWAZ010000072.1 GCA_944375725.1 uncultured Merdimonas sp.
CAGAACAGCAATAAAATCCGCCAAACTCCTTGACAAATATATGAGAAACGGGTATAAATAGGAAAGACGATATGGAGCACGCACACACAGACATATCATCAAAACCCAGTAAGAGTATTATTGATAGGAGGAATTATCCGAATGAACAGAATGGAACTTGTAGCTGCGATCGCAGAGAAGAGTGAATTATCCAAGAAAGATGCAGAGAAGGCTCTGAAGGCTTTCACTGATGTAGTAGCAGAGGAACTGAAGAAGGGCGAGCAGATTCAGCTGGTAGGCTTCGGCACATTCAAGGTGTCTGAGAGAGCCGCTAGAGAGGGAAGAAATCCCCAGACCGGCGAGCCGATGCAGATTGCGGCTTCCAAGTCCCCGAAATTCACAGCCGGAAAGGCACTGAAGGACGCTCTGAACTAATCCATGCGTCTGGACAAATATCTGAAGATTTCCCGTCTGATCAAGCGGAGAACCGTGGCGAATGAGGCCTGCGACGCGGGCCGGGTTCTGGTGAACGGCAAGACCGCCAAAGCATCGGTGAACGTGAAGGCGGGCGATGTGATTGAGATACAGTTCGGAAGCAAAGCCGTGAAGGTGGAGGTTCTGGACGTACAGGAGACCGTGCGCAAGGATGAGGCAAAGGAACTGTACCGGTATCTTTAAAAGAAAATAAGAATAAAATCAAAGACCTTCTAATATATTTAACAACAGATGAATATGTTAGGAGGTCTTTTTGTGGAGGAAAAGCAGTATGCAAAGGCGCACAGGCTTTTGCTGAACAATAGAAGGACAGGTACTGTAAGCGGCGTGACAGACGTCATTTCCTTTGACATTGCGGAGATTCTGCTGGAGACGGAGCAGGGAATGCTGACCATAAAGGGCGCGGATCTGCATGTAAACCGCCTGACACTGGAAAAGGGCGAGGTGGACATCGAAGGGCGGATCGACAGCATGGCCTATTCGGAAGTGACAGACTTCCATAAGGCGGGAGCGTCGCTTCTGGGCCGCCTGTTCAAATAGATATGAGCGGGGGAATCATGCTGGAGCTGCAGTTCTTTGGACGGGCATTTCTGATGGGGATTTTTCTGGCCCTTCTTTACGGCCTGCTCAGTCTGATCCGGCGGCTGATCCGCCATGGAACGGTTGCTCTGGCGGCAGGGGATATTCTTTACTGGCTGATATGCGGTATTCTCATTTTCCGGATGCTTTACGAGGAAAACAGCGGCGCCATCCGGGGCTTTGCGATTGCGGCCGTGGTGCTGGGGATGTTATTGTGTCTGCAATTAGGAAAGTTATTAAAAAAAGTGAGAAAGAAATTGCATAATTCAGTCAAAGGGGGTATAATGGCATCAAAGTCTATCCAGGGAGGAAAGAAGCCATGACCACGAAGACACGGCGCGTGATGAGACGGAAAAAGCGCATGGAATTTAAGCTGGTTCTGGCGGCGGTTTTCTGTCTGCTGCTTGTGGCTTCTTTTGGGAAGCTTCGGCTGCAGCAGAAAAATGACGCGTACCGGCAGCAGCAGGAAGAGCTCCTGGCAGAGATCTCCGATGAGCAGGAGAGAACGAAGGAGATCGAGGAGCTGAAAAAATATGTCCAGACCAAGAAGTATGTGGAAGAGGTCGCCAAGGAGCGGCTGGGGCTGGTCTATAAGGATGAGATCCTTTTTAAAGCGGAGGAATAGCTGCTTATTTTCTCCGGCGTTTGGAAGAATACATATCAGAATCCAGAAGGCCTCTGCGGGCCGGGATCCGGATGATCAGTCCGGGATCCCGGAAATCCGCGGCAGGCCTTGTTTTTTTGCTTCGGAAAAGACTGTAAAAGTCTGGAACAACAGTTTAATATCTTAAGACGGTTTCTATGTCCTAAAATGTCTAAAACTTCCGTTTTTCGAGGCGGCAGTTTGACAAAATATTTGTTTTCCGTCCTCTATAATACCCAATCACACAGACACACACAGGAGATCAGGAGGAACGAAAAATGAAGAGGGAAGAGGAACAGCAAAAAAACGGAAGCTGGGGCTGGGTCTACGGCATTACGGCCGGGGCCTGCGTGGCCGCCATGCAGATTGGTATGGGGATGTTCCAGATGGAACAGGATTACGCGGTGATTCTGGGAGCGGCCCAGGGACTTCTGGTCTGCTCGCTGACAGTCATCTGCGGGAGCATTATGGAATGGCTGCTTAAGCCGCTGCCGGCCCGGGACCAGGAGCCTGCAAGCGTACTCGGGCCGGCCCGGGCCAGACTGCGGGAATACGAGACCGCCTTTCGGAATCTGGCCCAGAGCTTTTCCGGCCTTTCGGCCAAAAAGGCCGCGGAAAGCGGAAACGGGGAACAGGGAGAAAAGCATGTGCGCCCGGAGAATGGGGCGGCGGTGCTGGACGCGCCGGCAAAGCTCAATCTTCTGTGGAACACGAAGCTGGAGGAAAACAGGGAAGCCATGGCTGTGCAGCTGAATGAGATGGCGCAGATTATGACGGATACGGTGGAGCATGCCTGGGATACCCACAGCGATGAGGAGATGGAGGCGCATCTGAGAAAAAAGCTGAAATCCATGGGGCTTTCGGTTTATTCGGTACTGGTTTACTGCGAGGAGCACCGGCGCCAGGAGGTTTATCTGACCATGAGCACCAGAAGGCGCAGGTGCGTGGCGGTGAAGGATATTGCGGCCACGCTTACAAAGCTGATGAAAAAGTCCATGATGCCGGCCAGAGACAGCCGGGCCTTTGTGGGCAGTGAGAAAGTAACCGTGCTTTTTGTGGAACGCACTAATTTCCAGGTCCTTTACGGCGTGGAAAAGGCGGTCAAGGGGGAAGAGAGAATCTCCGGGGATAATTTTTCCCTGCGTTACTGCAGGGAGGGGCAGTTTATCGGAGCATTGTCTGACGGTATGGGTTCGGGAATCAAGGCCTACCGGGAAAGCGAGCTGGTGATAGATCTGCTGGAGCAGTTTCTGGAGGCAGGCTTTTCCAAGGAGACCGCGGTGCGGATGATCAACTCCGCGCTGATTCTCCGCTCGGAGGGCCAGGTGTTTTCCACCATTGACATTGCGTCCCTGGATCTGTATACAGGCGTATGCGAATTCCTGAAGGTGGGGGCCTCCACCACATTTATCCGCCGGGAAAACTGGGTGGAAACCATCTCCTCCACAAGCCTTCCGGCCGGAGTCTTCCACAGGCTGGAGCCGGACTGCACCGGAAAGAAGCTTTACGACGGGGATATGGTGATTATGGTCACGGACGGCGTGATGGACGCTCTTCCGGCCGCCCATCAGGAGAGCCTGATGAAGGATATTATCATGGAACACGACACGGGAAATCCGGCCGAGCTGGCGGCCTACATCCTGGGACGCGTCCGCCAGTACCGGGAAAAGGAGCCTTCAGACGACATGACTGTGCTGGTCATGGGCCTTGTAAAGTATTGACTTTCCCGGAGAAAAGCCTGTATACTGATTTTAAAAAGCCAGTATCCCCGCGGAATGGGGAATATGAGAGGAAATGGGAAGGAAAACGGCATGCTGGAACGGGTACGGGCCTATGTAAAAGAGCATCAGATGATTCATCCGGGGGAGCAGATTGTGGCAGGCGTCTCGGGAGGCCCGGACTCCGTATGCCTGCTTTTTCTGCTGAAAGAGCTGTGCGGAGAGCAGGGAGCTCATCTGCAGGCGGTTCATGTGCATCACGGCCTGCGGGGGGAGGAGGCGGACGGTGATGAAGCCTTTGTGCGGGAGCTCTGCGCCCGTGAGGAGATCCCTCTGCGGGTTTTTGGCTTCGATGTGCGGGAGCGGGCGGCCCGGGAACGGCTGTCTGTAGAGGAAGCAGGGCGGCTCTGCCGCTATGAGGCTTTCCGGGAGACGGCAGCAGAGCTTGGCGGAGGACGCATCGCGGTGGCCCACCACGCGGATGACCAGGCGGAGACGGTGCTTTTCCATCTGTTCCGGGGCAGCGGAATCCGGGGCTTAAGCGGCATGGAGCCTGTGAATGGAGATATTATCCGCCCTCTTCTGGAGATCCGGAGGGAGGAGATCCTGGAGTGGCTGGAAAGCAGGGGAATCCCCTGGCGCACAGACAGCACCAATGCGAGCAGCGCGTATATGAGAAACCGGATCCGCCGGGAGCTGCTTCCCTATGTGCGGGAGCAGATCAACGACCAGGCAGAGCGCCATATTTCAGAGACGGCCCGGGAGCTTTCCCAGATCGATCATTATCTGGAGCGGAAGACCGGGGAAGCCTTCCGCCTCTGCGTCCGGGAGGAGGAGAGCGCCTGTTTTGTGTTTGAACAGGGGTTCCGGGGGCTGGACCCGGTGATCCGGCAGAGACTGCTGCGCCTGTGCATGGAGAAGCTGGGAGGCCTGAAGGATGTGGAGAGGGTCCATATCCGGATCCTTTCGGAGCTGATGGAAAAGCAGACGGGAAGCCGGGCGGACCTGCCCGGAGGCAGGTCCGCCCGGAAGGACTACCGGGGCCTGTGGATCAGCGCTGCAAAAGAGAGCGCAGACCCGTTCCGAAAGGCTCCGGAAGATTCCGGCGCGGCCGCGGGGCAGGCGGAGGAGGCCCTGCCCTGCCCCTGCCCGCCCGGAAGCGTGCGGGCAGGCGGAAAGACCTGGCATTTTTCCCTGGAGGAGGCGCAAAAAGATCAAATTATTCCGCAAAAAACATATACGAAATGGTTTGACTATGATAAAATAAAACAATGTCTGGTAATCCGAAGGCGGCGTCCGGGGGATTATCTGGAGATCAACCGGGAGCATGGCAGAAAGAAGCTGAAGGCTTATCTGGTGGATGAAAAGGTCCCGTCATCCCTGAGGGAGCGCCTGTGGATGCTGGCGGACGGATCCCACATCGTGTGGATTCCGGGATACCGGATCAGTGAAGGCTATAAGGTGACGGAAGATACGAAAAGAATCCTGAAAGTACAGTTGGATGGAGGAGAGAATGATGGCTGAGAAAATCAGAGTAATGATACCGGAGGAAGAAGTAGACGCAAAGATCAGAGAGCTGGGAGAGAAGATCAGCGAAAAATTCGCTGGGGAGAGCGTTCATCTGATCTGCATCCTGAAGGGAAGTGTCTTTTTTGTCTGCGAGCTGGCAAAGAGAATCACGCTGCCGGTGACGATAGATTTTATGCAGGTATCCAGCTACGGCGCCGAGACCAAATCCAGCGGCGTGGTGCGCTTAAGCAAGGACCTGGACGAACCGCTCCAGGGGAAGAATGTGATTATTGTGGAGGACATTATCGATTCCGGAAGGACGCTGAATCATCTGGTGAAGCTGCTGGGACAGAGAAATCCCAAGAGCATGACCATCTGTACGCTGCTGGATAAGCCGTCCCGGAGAGTCGTGGATGTGGATGTGGAATATACCGGTTTCCAGATTCCCGATGAGTTTGTGGTGGGATACGGACTGGATTATGACCAGAAGTACCGGAATCTTCCGTACATCGGAGTAATAGAATTTGTGGATTAGCAGCGACGCAATTCAGAGGAGGAAATGATTTGAACAGCAGACAATTTCGGGTATCAGGCCTGTCCATGATAGTCCTTGTGGTAGTGATTCTGCTTTTTCTGCAGTGGATCGCGGGCATGGATATGGAAAATACCTATACCTATGAACAGTTTGAGACAGCCGTGGAGGAGGACCAGGTGGCCAGTGCCGTGATACGGCAGTCAGCGGCCACGCCTACGGGTACGGTCCGCCTGACATTGAAGGACGGCACGGAGCGGGAGGTCAATGTGCCGGATACGGTAGAGGCGAGAGATCTTCTGCTTCAGAATCCGGATATCAGCGTATCCTTTACCCAGGTGCGGGAGCAGAACTGGTTCGGTTCCGTGGGAATCTCCCTTCTGGCTGCCGTGGCGGCGGTGGTCGTGATGATGATCTTCCTGAACCGCCAGAATGGCGGAAGCGGCGGGAAAATGATGGATTTCGGCAGAAGCCGGGCCAGGATGACTACCCAGGAGCAGATCCATACCACCTTTAAGGATGTGGCAGGGCTCCAGGAGGAAAAGGAAGAGCTCCGGGAGATCGTGGATTTCCTGAAGCTGCCCCAGAAATACGTCCGTGTGGGAGCCCGCATTCCCAAGGGAGTGCTTCTGGAGGGCCCTCCCGGAACAGGTAAGACCCTGCTTGCGAAGGCCGTGGCCGGAGAGGCGGGCGTTCCCTTCTTCAGCATCTCCGGTTCCGATTTCGTGGAGATGTTCGTGGGCGTGGGAGCTTCCCGTGTCCGGGATCTCTTTGCGGATGCCAAGAGAAACCATCCCTGCATCGTGTTTATCGATGAGATTGACGCGGTGGCGAGACGCCGCGGCAGCGGCATGGGCGGCGGCCACGATGAGAGAGAGCAGACGCTGAACCAGCTCCTGGTGGAGATGGACGGCTTCGGCGTCAATGAGGGCATTATTGTGATGGCAGCCACAAACCGGGTGGATATTCTGGACCCGGCTATCCTGCGCCCCGGCCGTTTTGACAGGAAGATTGTGGTAGGCCGGCCGGATGTAAAGGGCCGGGAGGAGATTCTGCAGGTACACGCGAAAAACAAGCCTCTGGCTGAGGATGTGGACTTAAAGCAGATCGCCC
This sequence comes from uncultured Merdimonas sp., assembly GCA_944375725.1. Lineage (GTDB taxonomy): Bacteria > Bacillota > Clostridia > Lachnospirales > Lachnospiraceae > Laedolimicola. Next base: position 6,569 of record CALWAZ010000072.1, read on the forward strand.
AGACCACAGCGGGCATGACAGGCGCGGATCTGGAAAACCTTCTGAATGAGGCGGCCATCTTTGCCGCCAAGGCGGACCGGCCCTATATTGTGCAGGACGATATCCGCAAGGCCTTTGTGAAGGTGGGAATCGGCGCGGAGAAGAAGAGCCGCGTGGTATCGGAAAAGGAAAAGAGAATTACGGCTTATCACGAGGCGGGACACGCGATTCTGTTCCATGTGCTGCCGGATGTGGGACCTGTCTACAGCGTGTCCATTATTCCTACGGGAATCGGAGCCGCGGGCTATACCATGCCTCTGCCGGAAAAGGACGAGATGTTCAATACAAAGGGCAGAATGCTCCAGGATATAGAGGTTTCCCTGGGAGGACGCATCGCGGAGGAACTGGTCTTCGACGATATTACCACAGGAGCGTCCCAGGATATCAAGCAGGCCACCCGTGTGGCGAGAGCCATGGTAACCAAGTACGGCATGTCCGATGAGCTGGGGCTGGTAAGCTACGATTCCGATGAAGAGGTCTTCATCGGCCGTGATTTCGGCCATACCAAGGCCTACGGAGAGAATGTGGCAGGCAAGATCGACGCAGAGGTTAAGAGGATTGTGGACGAGTGCTACGAAAAGGCGAAGAAGATCATTCTGGATAACCGGAAGGTTCTGGACGCGGCGGCAGAGCTGCTTCTGGAAAAGGAAAAGATCGGCCGGGAGGAATTCGAGGCACTGTTTGATCAGGCGCAGCAGGCAGAGTAAGGGGGAGCCGGACGAGGGTTCGTCATAATGCTGGAAATGATTTGTGAATAATTCACAAAAACAACATTCAATTTTTGTGAAGTTTGTGCACACTTATTTCCAGACTATGATATAATAATACTCGTAAAACCCCCAATACATTATATAGTTTTTGCTACACCCCATAAGTAAAAAGAAATACCTTCTCCTGAAACAGACAGCGTAAGCTGTCTGTTTCACTTTGCGCAGAAAAAGGTTGTAATCGAGAATCGGATATTATAAAATAAAATGATACGGGAGAGATAGGATAGCACAGAAAAGAGTGAGTGTATGGGAAAAATTAACCAGCAGGCGCTTTATGCGGATGAATCCAGCGTATACCGGATTCCCCTTGAAGCCAAACCGGGCGACCGGGTAACATTGAGATTCCGTACAGGCAGAGATGATGTTGATAATGTATTTGTCATCAGCAGAGAGAAACGATGGGCCATGGAAAAGGTCCAGACCAGAGGATATTTCGATTACTATGAGACACAGATAGATGTGGGGACAGAGCTGGTTCCCTATTTTTTCGAAGTACGTTCCGGGGATGAACGGCTTTTTTACAATAAGAAAAATGTGACGGAGGATCTGCAGAGCTGCTACGCTTTTGGAATCGTTCCCGGTTTTTCCACGCCGGAATGGGCCAAGGGCGCGGTGATGTATCAGATTTATGTGGACCGTTTCTGCAACGGCGATCCCTCCAATGATGTGCTGACCGGGGAATACAGCTATATCGGCGAGCAGGTGGAGCGGGTGGAGAACTGGGACGAATACCCGAAGCCCATGGATGTACGGGCCTTTTACGGCGGAGATCTGCAGGGAATCCTGGATAAGCTGGATTATCTGCAGGACCTGGGCATTGAGGTGATCTACATGAACCCGATTTTTGTATCACCCTCCAACCATAAGTACGATACCCAGGATTATGATTACATCGATCCCCATTTTACAGTGATCAAAAACGACGGCGGCGAGCTGCTGCCGCCGGGTGAGCTGGACAATACCAAGGCGACAAAGTACATCAAGCGGGTAGTCAGCAAGGAGAATCTGGAAGCCAGCAATGAATTTTTTATTCATTTTGTGGAAGAGGTGCACAAGAGGGGCATGCGCGTCCTTCTGGACGGTGTGTTCAACCACTGCGGCTCCTTCAACAAATGGCTGGACCGGGAGCGGATCTATGAAGGCGACAGCGATTATGAAAAAGGCGCCTATATTTCCGCGGACAGTCCTTACCGGAATTTCTTCAAATTCAACAATACCCATGACTGGCCTTACAATAAATATTATGACGGCTGGTGGGGGCATGACACACTGCCCAAGCTTTCCTATGAGACATCACAGGAGCTTTATGACTACATTATGGGCATCGCCCGCAAATGGGTTTCCCCGCCCTACAATGTGGACGGCTGGAGGCTGGATGTGGCCGCGGATCTGGGTCTTTCCGAGGAATTCAATCATAAATTCTGGAAGGATTTCCGCAGGAATGTCAAGGAGGCCAATCCGGACGCGGTGATTTTCGCCGAGCATTACGGAGACGCTTCTGCCTGGCTGCAGGGGGACGAATGGGATTCTGTTATGAACTATGATACCTTTATGGAACCGATCACCTGGTATCTGACCGGTATGGAGAAGCACAGCGATGCTTACAATCCGGAGCTGATGAACAATGCGGATTATTTTCTGGGGCTTCTGCAGGATAAGACGCCGGCCTTTTACGGCCAGTCCTACGAGGTGGCCATGAATCAGCTGTCAAACCATGATCATTCCCGTTTCCTGACCAGAACCAACCATAAGGTGGGCCGTGTGGGAGATCTGGGAAGCAAGGCGGCGGAAGAAGGCGTATCAAAGGCAGTTTTCCGCGAGGCGGTGACCTTTATGCTGACCTGGCACGGAGCGCCCACCATCTATTACGGCGACGAAGCCGGTGTCTGTGGATTTACCGATCCGGACAGCCGGAGAACGTATCCCTGGGGCCATGAGGATAAGGAGCTGATCCGCTTCCACAAGGAGCTGATCCGGATTCGAAAGGAGAACCCGGCCTGCCGCAGAGGCTGCTGTGTCTGGCTTCTGGCAGACGGGGGCTGTATTTCCTTCGGAAGATTTCTGGAAGGAAACTATGTGGTCACGGTAATCAATAATACGGAAGAAGGACGCAGGCTGGAGCTTCCTGTCTGGCGCCTGGAGACGCCGGACGGCGTGCTGATGAACCGGCAGATTATGTCGGTGGAGGACAGCTTTACGCTGGAAAAGGCTTATTATCTGGTGTGGAACGGCGAGATCGAGATCTTCATGCCGCCCTATTCCGCGGCGGTACTGAATTACAAGAATGAGGAAGCTGTGTGGAAGGATTATCAGTAAGCCATCAAAGGTTTTTGAAAACTTTTGCTTGACAAAAGCCGGAATCTGTGATAATTTTATAAAGAATTTAATACACTAAATAGATAAACCGATGAAGCGGAGATAACGGCAGTTATGCGCGCACAGAGAGTCCGGGACAGGTGGAAGCCGGATCGAGATGCAGATTGTCAAATGGACCGCTGAGGGCGCAGTCAAAGGCTGAAAGGAAGAAGCTCTGAATTGTAAGATAGTAATAAGAGGAAAGGAGCGCGGGCCGGAAGCCGAGTATTCTGCGACGTGGGGCATACGTCAGTTGCCGGGAGTATGGAGGTATTCTGCTAAGCGCACGGGTCATGCCGTGAATCAGGGTGGCACCGCGGGTAAAGTATAACTATATACGCCCGTCCCTGGCAGACAGTTTATGCTGTCTGCCAGGGACGGGCGTTTTCTTGTGCGCGAAAGCCATGAGCCATGCCCGGGTTTATGAATCCAGATAGGAGGAAAGCAGATGAAGTATTATCCAACTCTTGAGACAGTCAGACAGACAGCGTCATCCGGCGGATACCGGCGCGTTCCGATCTGCTGTGAGCTTCTGGCAGACCGGTATACACCGGTAGAAGTTATGCGGATTTTAAGGGGCGCCAGCCGTCACTGTTACCTGCTGGAGAGCGCCAGCCAGACGGAGGTCTGGGGACGTTATTCTTTTCTGGGATGCAATCCGTCTTTGGAACTGACAGTGACAGATCACGAGCTGAGAATCCGCAGGCTGGGAAAGGACGGAACGGAGAGAGTAGAAAGCCGCCGGGTGGAACATCCGGGAGAAGCGCTCCGGGAAATCCTGAGAGAAAACAAGAGTCCGGTGATGGAAGGATTTCCGCCCTTTACCGGAGGCCTGGCAGGATATTTTTCTTACGACTATATCAAATACAGCGAGCCTGGACTGGAAACGTCCGAAGGAGGGGACGGAGACAGGCAGCAGGATTTCCGGGATATGGATCTGATGCTGTTTGACGAGGTCGTTGCTTTTGACCATTACCGTCAGAAAATCTGCCTGATTGCCGGGGTCAGGACAGGGGAGCCGGAAAGTCGTGAAGCAGAGAGTCGTGAAGCAGAGAGCCATAAACCAGAGAGTCATAAACCGGAGAATCATGAACCGGGAAAATTGAAGCAGGCTTATGATGAGGCAGTACAGAGGCTGGAGAGGCTGGCGGCCCTCATACGCGGCGGGGAACGGAAAGAATTTCCGCCTTTGAAGCTTCAGTCGGAGCTTAAGCCCCTGTTTTCCAGAGAAGAATACGGACGCATGGTGGAACGGGCGAAGAAGTATATATTTGAGGGAGATATCTTTCAGGTGGTGCTGTCCAATCCTGTCCGGGCAAAAGCGGAGGGAAGCCTGTTTGATACTTACCGGGTTTTAAGAGCCTCCAATCCGTCTCCGTATATGTTTTATTTTTCCAGCGATGACATTGAGATTGCAGGGGCCTCTCCGGAAACTCTGGTGAAGCTTACAGGGCAGACCTTAAGCACCTTTCCGCTGGCCGGCACCCGGCCCAGGGGCAGAAACCGGGAAGAAGATCTGCGGCTGGAACAGGAACTTCTGCAGGATGAAAAGGAACTGGCGGAGCACAATATGCTGGTGGATCTGGGGCGGAATGACCTTGGAAAAATCAGCCGAACCGGCTCGGTGAAGGTGGAAAAGTATCTGAGTGTGGAGCGGTTTTCTCATGTGATGCATCTGGGTTCTACAGTTACCGGGCAGATTCGGGAGGATAAGGACGCAGTGGACGCGGTAGACGCGGTGCTTCCGGCGGGAACCCTCTCCGGAGCGCCCAAATTCCGGGCCTGCCAGATCATCGGAGAGCTGGAGGGCTCCCGGAGAGGAATCTATGGAGGAGCCATCGGGTATCTGGATTTTGCGGGAAATCTGGATACCTGCATTGCCATTAGGCTGGTCTACCGGAAAAACGGAGAAATCTGCATCCGTTCCGGGGCAGGAATCGTGGCGGACAGTGAGCCCCAGAAGGAATTTGAGGAATGCCTGAACAAGGCAAAGGCCGTGGTACAGGCCATTAGACAGGCACAGGAGGGACTGGAATGATACTTCTGATTGATAACTATGACAGCTTTTCCTACAATCTCTATCAGCTGGCAGGCACTGTGGGGCCGGATATCCGGGTGCTGCGCAATGATGCCTGCAC
>CALWAZ010000073.1 GCA_944375725.1 uncultured Merdimonas sp.
TTCGGGATTATGAAAAGACCGGACAGGCGTCCAATGAAAATAAGGTGGGAGCCCTTTACTGGACTGCATTATTTGTGGGTCTGGCAGCGGCCTTCGGCCTTCCGGCTCTGGGCATTTTCCTGCCGGAAACCGTAAGCCTGATTTTCATGGCATGCTGCGTGGCGGCAGGAGCGTTTTCCATTGTAAAGATTCTGCGGTTTTCCGCATATAGGGAAATGTATCAGGAGCTTCTGCGGGACTGGATGGACCAGATGGACAAAAGCGGGATGTCCAGCGGGGCGTCCAAGACTGCCATTGCGGCCAGAAAACAGAGCGAAAAAGCTATTTCCATGGATGCGGGCATCACCAGCAGCCGAAAGGGCTTTGAATATCTGAATGAGCTGTTTATCAAACGGCACCAGAGAATCCTCTGGAAAGCCTCGGAAAAGATTGCCTTTGTGTGTCTGGTACTGGTGCTGGCTGCCCTGCTTGCGCTCTGGCTGTATCCGGCTGCCCGGTCCGTGACAAACGAGCTGACCCTGCAGTTCCTGCCGTACTTTGTGTTTATTCTGTATGCCATCAACCGGGGAACCGGGTTTACCCAGGCGCTTTTTATAAACTGCGACAACAGCCTTCTGACCTATTCCTTCTATAAGAAGCCGGGCCAGATTCTGAAGCTGTTCCGCATCCGTCTGCGGGAGATCATCAAGATCAATCTGCTGCCTGCCTTTGTGATCGGCGGCGGCCTGGCTGTGCTGCTCTTTGCCTCCGGCGGAACGGACAACCCGGTCAATTACGCGGTGCTGGTGGTCTCAGTGCTCTGCATGAGCGTATTTTTCTCAGTTCATTATCTGATGATCTATTATCTGCTGCAGCCTTACACGGCAGGCGCGGAGATGAAGAGCGGCACCTATCGTATTGTGCTGATGCTGACTTATGTGGTATGCTATCTGATGATGCGGGTACAGATGCCGACGCTGATCTTCGGGCTGATGACCATCGTTTTCTGCGCTGCCTACAGTATCATTGCCTGTGTGCTGGTGTACCGGCTGGCGCCGAAGACCTTTAAGCTGAGACTGTAAAATCGTTTATATAACCCATTTTTATAATACCTGCTTTCCTGGAGAGGTGTAGATTACAGGTAAGCCGTGAAATGGCAGAAGAATAAGAAGACGGTTCTTATTTTTCTGCCGTTTCTGCATGAGGAAGGAGGAGAGGGCATGAAAGAAGAAAGGCTGGACAGCTGCGGCCTGGTGTTTCTTTATCTTGCCGGACAGCTGGGAGAGGACGGCAGGCTTTATGTTCGGAAAACAGACAGCTGCCAGTATCTGATGGATTTTTCAGAACAGGTCCGCAGTCTGTAGGCGGAGACTGCCGGCGGGGCAGATATAGAGCTGTACTGTATCCTGGGCCGCTGCGAAAGCGTGGACAGGATTGCGTCAGCCCTGGGACAGCAGATTCAGGACAATTTTCAGAGGATTCTGAAAGAAGAAGACATTGAGCTGGAAAGAGAAGGATTGGACTTCTTTGCGGAGGAATTCTGCGCGCTGGTGCAGGAGCATGTTTTCTGCGGGAAACAGGTATTGTATCCGCGGTCATACGGGCAGTGCTTTGGAGACTGGGAGATTTCCGGGTTCTGGGCCGGCCAGAGCCCCGAAGACAGCAGCCATGAGCTTATCGAAAGTGTGGTGGGGTTGTGGATGGAATGGGAGAAACCGATGCTTTTTGGAAAACAGCTGATGATTCAGTCCTTTGAGCTCCGGGATCTGGGAGGAAGGAGGATTCTGGGAGCAGTTCCCGATCCGGGCAGCCGGCAGTGGTATCTTCTTCTGGAAGGCGGCCGGAAGGTGCGCATGGGAGAAGAGATTCCTTATGTGAGGGAAAAGGCAGGATTTTATGATTTCGGAGAAGTTACGGCCGCGGCGGTGGATACGGTCATTCACAATCCTGTCTATGCGTATGGGGAATGGTTCGAGCCGCAGGAGCTTTTTGAGGAGTGGCAGAAGGTATTTCTGTATCTGACGGCTTTGTCGGATAGAACCTGGACGCCGGAAACAGCCGTTCCGGCGTATGAAAAATTTCTGGATTTTGTGAGGATGTATATCTGTCAGGTACAGAAAGTGCCCGCATTTCTGGAAAAAGAGCTGTTTGTGAAATGTCTGGTAAAGAACATAGAGAAATTCAGAGAATTTCTCGAAGGCAGAGAAGAACCGGTGATTTCGAAGGAGCTTCTGCTGCTTCTGCAGAGCCGGCACGTGTACATTCCCTATCTGTGGGAAGCGCTGGGTGCAGAGCTGCCGGGGGCAGTATGCGAAAGGAAGCTTCCCGTGTACCAGCCCGGGAAAATGAAAGAATTTTTGGAACGTGCGGGAAAGGGTACAGCTTACGAAAAAGGAATCTGCTGGGAAAAGGCGGCAGAGTATTACATACAGCAGATCTGCGGACTTCGAATCACCGGAAGAAGGGTACGGACAGGATTTCAGGAAATTGATTTGAGCGCGGCCAATGTCTCTCTCGACGGCAGACTGTGGGAAATGGGTGCCTACATTCTGATAGAGTGCAAAAACTGGTCCGGAAGGATTGGAATCGGAGTGATCCGCAGCCTGGTTCATATCTGTGCGTATAAGGGAAACAGAACGGTTTTTCTGTTTGCGGCAAATGGCATTACAAAGGATGCTGGTGAGGAGATTCTCCGTGCCGCTTTGAACCAGTGCTTTATTCTGTGCTTTACGAAACAAGAGCTTATGGAACTGAGAGACGCGTATGAGTGCAGACAGCTTCTGTAGGGGAAATGGAAAGCACTGCTTGCCAGAAGGGAGGAGGAAATACTGTTATGATCATCAGCGCCAGCAGAAGGACGGATATTCCAGCCTTTTATTCAGAATGGATGGAAAACAGGCTGAAGGCGGGCTATGTGCTGACACGCAACCCGAGAAACCCTCATCAGATCAGCCGGATCAGCCTTACGCCGGAAGAAGTGGACGGTATCGTGTTCTGGACGAAAAATCCCACGCCCATGCTGGACAGACTTTCTGTTCTCAAAGACTATTCCTATTATTTTCAGTTTACTTTGACGCCCTATGGAAAGGATGTGGAGCCGGGCCTTCCCGATAAAACCCGGGTCATGATTCCGGTGTTTCAGGAGCTGGCCAGCCGGGCCGGAAAAGAGCGCGTTATCTGGCGTTACGATCCTATTTTCTTCAGCCGGGCGCATACGCCGGAATGGCATCTGCAGCGGTTTCATGAGATGGCTGCCCGCCTGTCCGGGTATACGGAAGAATGCGTGATCAGCTTCCTGGACTATTACCGGAACACGGAGAAGCAGATGCAGGGACTGGGACTTACGGAACTGCCTTCGGAGGAAAAGGCAGTATTTTTAAGAAAACTGGCGCAGGCCGCGGCCGGATACGGCCTGCGCCTGAAAGCCTGCGCCGAGGATCCGGCCTTTGGCGCGCTGGGACTCCTTCCTTCCAGCTGCGTAGACGCCGCGCGGCTGGAGCGCATCAGAGGCAGTCAGAAACAGATTGGCTGTTGCTCCGGGAATGATGGCGGAAGCCGGGACAGCGGCAGAAGTCCGCATAGCCGGGACCGGAACCAGCGTCCGCTCTGCGGCTGCGCTCCAAGCGTGGATATTGGCGTATACAATACCTGCGCCCATGGCTGCAGGTATTGCTATGCCAATTATAATCCGGGCGCAATCCGCTGGCGAAGGCCAGCTCCCTGCTCATGAAACTGGCGGAAAAGCTGCCGGTTTCAAATTACACTCAGAATATCAGCCCACAGGCGACCAGCCGCAGGCCATTGAAAAGCTGGTGGGAGGCTTTAAAGAAGGCAATCAAGCCCAGACTTTACTGGGGGTTACGGGATCTGGCAAGACCTTCACGATGGCCAATGTTATTCAGCAGCTGAACAAGCCGACGCTGGTCATCGCCCACAATAAAACCCTCGCGGCACAGCTCTACGGGGAGTTTAAGGAGTTCTTCCCCGAGAACGCAGAGGAGTATTTTGTGAGTTAGTAGAGGGAGGACCCTTTGGGTATGCTATTTAGTGGTATTTCGTGTTATTTATACCAGATATTGTGGACCAGGTGGACTGTATGGACCTGATAAAACATCGTTCATTTTAATCAGTATTATGTACATACAGGTGAATTTGACCGAGGAATATATAAGATTATTGATGGAGCCTACCGCATTAGAGAAAAATGCGACTATAGTGATTTCTTTTTGGCCTCGAAAGAAGAATCATCTGTTTAACTGGAGCATGCAGAGACCTT
>CALWAZ010000074.1 GCA_944375725.1 uncultured Merdimonas sp.
GCTCATCCATTTTCATATAATCGTCATTTTTCAGGAACTGCTCTATCAGGAAGCGGACCCGCTGGGCGGAATCAGAGGGCGTCTGTCCGGCCCCGGAGAGAAACAGGGACTGAAAGGCTTCCAGATCAGTTACCTCCAGCATAAATCCCTCTCCCCGTTTTGAGACAACGTGCGCACCATTGTCCCGCAGGGCTTCATCCAGTTCTTTTACAAGATTTCTGACCGTCTTTGTACTCAGATTCATCTTTGCCGCCAGTTCAGAGAGCGGCCTTGGTTCATTCTGAGTCAGAAGGCTTAAAAGATTCGTCAATCTTTCTCCTAACATCCTGTTCCCCCACCCTTCCATCGTCCTTCCTTTGGAAGGTCCTGCTTCGTCGTTCCTGTTCCTGATGGTGTTATCTTAGCATGAAAGAGTTTTAAGTTCCACGACCACTCTTTCCACTTTCCGATGGAAAAAAGGTTCCCGAAAATTCCGCACAAAAAAAGCTGGAAACGGGATATCTTCTATCTCGTTTCCAGCTTTTCACAATACTCTGCAAGTCTGTCATTGATAATGGAAAATACACGGTAAAAGAACGCTTCCTGCTCCGTGGTAAGGCTGCCTTTAATCTGACCCACAATCTCATCTATCAGCCCGTCCAGTCCTTCCGTGACCTTCCGGCCTTCCTCTGTGAGTCTTACCTTGGACCGCCACCGCCGTCTGCCCTGCGCTTCCTCGTAATCCACATATCCTTTTTCCGCGAGGCTGTCCACTGTTCTTGAGACAGCGGCCTTGTCCTCGCAGCAGTAAGAAGCGATTTCCGTCACTGTCAGTCCCTCCGGGCTCTTTCCAAGGGCTACCATGCACATGACATGGATGCCCTTGATCCCGAAAGTAGCGCTTTCGTGCTTCTTGATCTGTTGAATATACTTATACGCGCGTGTAACCGCTATTGTAAAAAGTTCAAATCTTTCTCTCATACCGCTTTCGCGCTTTCCTCGCGAAGTCTGGCCTTTCTGATTTTTCCGCTGATGGTTTTGGGCATCTCATCCACAAACTCAATCAGACGCACCCATTTGTATTCAGCCAGCTCCGAATTGCAGAACTCCCGAATCTCCTTGTCCAGCTGCTTTGACGGCTCGTAACCGGACGCCAGTACGATGACTGCCTTGATAGCCTGGCCGCGAAGCTTGTCGGGAACACCGATGACACTGCACTCAGCCACAGCCGGATGCTTCATCAATACATTTTCTACCTCATAGGGGCCCACACGGAAGCCGCCGGTCTTGATAATATCGTCGAAACGTCCGTGGAACCAGAAATACCCGTCCTCGTCTCTCCAGACAGCGTCTCCTGTATGGTATACGCCGCCTCTCCAGACCTCCTGATACCGTTCCTCATTATCAAGGTAAGCGCAGAAGACACCAAGGGGTCTCTTTCCGTCTTTCGGCACTACGCAGACCTCCCCGATCTCACCGTCCGGAACAGGCTTTCCGTCTTTTCCGAGAAGCTCGATATGGTACATGGGAGAGGGCTTTCCAAGAGAGCCTTCCCTGGAATCGGAATCCGTGAAATTTGCCAGAAGCAGGGTTGTCTCGGTCTGGCCATAGCCTTCCCGGAGGGTCAGTCCTGTAATTTTCTGGAACTTTTCAAATACCTCGGGGCTTAAATACTCTCCCGCGGTCACGGCATGCTTCACCGTGGGCACCGCCGGCGCGTCCTTTCTCGTCAGATAACGGTAAACCGTGGGCGGCGCGCAGAAAGAGGTCACGCCGTATTTATTGATGACTGCCGCCAGCTGCTTGGGCTCAAAATTGTCAAAGTCATAGACCATCACAGCGGCTCCCACGATCCACTGTCCGTAAATTTTTCCCCAGGAAGCCTTGGCCCAGCCGGTCTCGGAAATGGTAAAATGAAGACCGCCGTCCTCTGCCTGCTGCCAGTACTTTGCCGTCACATAGTGGGCCAGCGGGTAGGTGAAATCATGAATGACACCCTTGGGATATCCGGAGGTTCCGGAAGTAAAATACATGACCATGGGATCTGTGGCTTTTGTCTCCCGTCTTTCCAGTTCGGGAGAAGCCGCCTCGCAGGCCTCCGTAAAGTTTTCAAATCCCTCTGCCGTCTCCTTGACTGTCCAGAGCCTGCAGTCTGCCTTCAGCTCTTCCACAGCCTTTCTGACCTTCCCCGGCACTCCGTCCATGGGGGTGCAGATGACTGCGTTTACCTTCGCGCTGCGAATCCGGTAGATGAAATCCTCTGTGGTCAGCATATGCGTCACCGGAATCAGGATCGCTCCGATTTTGTGGAGAGCCACGCAGATAAACCAGTACTCATAATGGCGTTTCAGAGCCAGAATAACCCGGTCTCCCTTTTTGATTCCGGCTTTCAGGAGGGCATTTGCTGCCCGGTTGCTCTGCTCCCGGATATCCGCGAAGGTAAAGATGTGCTCCTCGTTTTCCGTATTGCACCATACAAGAGCGCGCTTTTCCGGCTCTTCCTCCGCGATGGCGTCTACCACGTCATAACCGAAATTGAAGTTTTCCGGCCAGTGTGTCTCAATATCTGTAAGGCATCCGTTCTCATCGATGGTTTCTTTATAAAAGTTCTGAACGATACTCATAAACTGCTCCTTCCAAAAGCCCGGAATCTTTCATAGCGCTGCTCTCTTAAATCCGGCAGCTCCAGAAGCTCTCCAAGCTCTTTTTCCAGCTGTCTGCGCAGCCCTGTGTAGAACACAGCCTGTCCAAGCTTTTCCTCTGAAATAATCTCCTCCGCGAATCCGTACTGCTTCGCGTCCTGGGCGGTCAGCTTCAGGCAGGCCGCCGCCTCTCCCGCCTTTTTGGCGTCCTTCCAAAGAATGCTGGCGCAGCCCTCCGGCGAGATGACCGAATAAATGGCGTTCTCCAGCATCCAGACACGGTTTGCCACAGCAAGAGCAAGAGCTCCGCCGCTGCCTCCCTCTCCGATCAGGACAGAAATCACGGGAACAGAAAGGCCCATCATGGTCATCAGGTTCTCCGCGATGGCCTGGCCCTGTCCGCGCTCCTCCGCGCCGACACCGCAGTATGCTCCTGAAGTATCCACAAAGCAGATAACCGGCCTGTGGAACTTCTCTGCCTGCTTCATCAGACGCAGAGCCTTCCGGTAGCCTTCAGGCCCCGGCGCTCCGAAATAGCGGGCCGCCCGCTCCTTTACCGTATGTCCCTTCTCAATGGCGATGACCGTCACAGGCTTTCCAGAAAGACGGGCAATTCCTCCGACCACAGCCGGATCATCCGCGTAGCGGCGGTCACCGTGCAGCTCGAAAAAGTCGGTGAAAATTTCTTTGATATAGTCAAGCCCTGTGGGGCGGTCATTGCCCCGGGCGATTTTTACACTGTCATAGGCTGTTCTGTTCATTTGGCGCCTCCTGTATGAAGCTTCAGAAGATGGGCAATCACCTTGCGCTGCCGGCTGCGGGATACGATTGCGTCCACAAACCCGTGCTCCAGCATGGATTCCGCTGTCTGAAATCCTTTGGGCAGCGGTTTTCTTGTGGTCTGTTCCACTACTCTGGCTCCCGCGAAGCCAATGGTGGCTCCCGGCTCAGCCAGGATAATATCCCCCTCCATGGCAAAGCTGGCGGTCACGCCTCCTGTAGTGGGACTGGTGAGCACCGGAATATACAAAAGTCCCGCTTCGCTGTGTCTCAAGACCGCGCCGCTGGTCTTGGCCATCTGCATCAGAGAGAAAAGCCCCTCCTGCATTCTGGCCCCTCCGGACACGGTAAAGCCCACCACCGGAAGCCGGTTTTCTGTGGCGTACTCAAAAAGCCGCGTGATTCTCTCACCAACAGCCGCGCCCATGCTTCCCATCATAAACTGGGGCTCCATCACGAAAAGACAGCATTTCTGTCCTCCGATGGACGCGGTTCCGCAGACCACTGCCTCCTTCTCATTGCTGGCAGCCCGCACTACGGACAGCTTTTTCGGATATCCCGGGAACTTCAGTGGATCTGTGGAAACGATATCTGAAAACATTTCCTGGAAGGATCCCTCGTCCGCGATAAAACTGATTCTCTGTCTTGCCCCGGTCCGGTAATGGTATCCGCAGCTGGGACAGATATTGTAATTGGCCCAGACGCTGGTAAGCGGCATGGATCTGTGGCAGTTGGGACAGGTAGTCTCCGGGTCGGTCTGATCCGCCCGGGCTCTGGAACGTCCCCCTCTCTCCAGCTCATTCTGGGGGCGGTGTCTGAAATTTAAGATAGGCATCTACTCACCTGCTTTCCATAAAGCGTAAATCATAGGTTCCGTCAGCGAACTCCGGAGCGCTTACCAGATCAAACTGCTCCTCCAGATTGGTCTCCACTCCTTCAATGACCAGCTCGCACAGAGCCGCTTTCATCTTCCGTACAGCCTCTTCCCGGGTTCCCGCGTAGACAATCAGCTTGCCGAGCAGCGGATCGTAGAAGGGCGTAATCTCCACTCCCTGTACCAGATAGGTGTCAAAGCGCACAAAGGGTCCTCCCGGTACATGAAGGGCTGTAATTTTTCCTGTGGAACGGGCGTTGATACGGCACTCAATGCAGGAACCGTTCATGGAAATCTCTTCCTGATTCTGCTTCAGCTCGATTCCCGCCGCGATGCGGATCTGCCATTTCACCAGATCCACGTTGGTGAGCATCTCCGTCACGCCGTGCTCTACCTGAAGTCTTAAGTTCATTTCCATAAACCAGAAATTTCCTTCAGGGTCCAGAAGAAACTCCAGCGTTCCCGCTCCTGTATATCCAATCTTCGGCACGGCCTCACGCACCAGGGCTATCAGCCGTTTTCTCGCCTCCCCGTCTACAGCGGGAGAAGGAGATTCCTCAATCAGCTTCTGATGATTTCTCTGCACGGAGCAGTCTCTCTCTCCAAGGCAGAGCACATGTCCGGCCTCGTCTGCCAGAATCTGCACCTCAATATGGCGGGCCGGGAAAATATATTTTTCCAGATACAGAGCTCCGTCTCCGAAAGCCGCCTTGCTCTCCGCCTCTGCTGTGGCATAGGCCTTTTCCAGCTCCTCCGGCGTATGGATGACACGGATTCCTCTTCCGCCCCCGCCGGAACGGGCCTTCAGCATCACCGGATATCCGATGGCTTCCGCTTCCTTCAGGGCCTCCTCCAGACCGCTTAAGGCCTCTGTGCCCGGAATGACAGGAAGGCCTGCCTTTTTCATCATGGCCTTGCTCTCCGCCTTATCGCTTAAGGCCTTCATGGTCTCGGCGGAAGGGCCGATAAAAGCAATGCCGTTTTTCTCGCAAAGCTCCGCAAAGTCCCGGTTTTCGGACAGAAAACCGTAGCCCGGGTGGATGGCAGCCGCACCCGTGGCCAGCGCCGCGCTGATAATCCGCTCCGCGTTCAGATAGCTGTCCGACGCAGACGCCGGGCCGATGCAGATGCTTTCATCCGCAAGAGCTGTGTGAAGGGTCTCCCGATCGGCCTCGGAATACACCGCCACCGACGCCACGCCCATTTCCTTGCAGGCCCGGATAATCCGAACGGCAATCTCGCCTCTGTTGGCAATCAATATCTTTGTAAACATAGCTGCTCCTCCCGATGGCTGCCGCGGGCTTCGCCCCCGGCAGCCCGAATATTCCTCAGGCCTTTTCCTGGGCCACAATCGCAAAGGAAAACTCGCCCTGCACGCAGAGCTTTCCATCCACATATCCGCTGCCCTCCGCGAAATAGAAGGGTCCCTTGGACCGTTTGATACGGCAGCGGGTGGTAAACGTATCTCCGGGCTTTACCGGAGAACGGAATTTTATGTTGTTCATTCCCGTATACATGGGAAGCTTTCCCTCTGTCATCTCATCCTTCAGAAGGATGCAGGAAGACTGGGCAAGAATCTCACAGAGGATTACGCCCGGCACCACAGGATTTCCGGGGAAATGTCCCTGCAGAAACCACTCGTCTCCCTTGATGTGAAGAGTTCCCACCGCGGTATCCTCTTCCTGAACTACCTCGTCCAGAAGAAGCATGGCGTCTCTGTGGGGCAGAATTGTCTTGATCTCTTCCTTTGTCATGCGCTCAGCTCCTTTATCTTAAACAGCTCGGTTCCGTATTCCACTACCTGGCCGTTCTGTACGCAGACAGCCTCAATCACGCCGTCCTTTTCCGCCAGAACCTCGTTCATCAGCTTCATGGCCTCAATGATGCACAGCACATCTCCCTTATGTACCGTATCGCCGGCCTTTACATAGGGATCCGCGTTCTCGGCCGGAGCCGCGTAGAAAATTCCCACAGTCGGAGAGGTCACGCTCTCCAGAATCTCGCCTGCCGCCAGGCCGGTTTCTGCCGCGGCGGCCGCGGGCGCTGCGTAAGCAGGCGCTGCCGCCTCAGCCGGGGCAGACGCCGCCGGAGCCGTGTAGACCGGTGCCGCTGCCGCAGGGGCAGGCGCCGCGCCGGTATCCTGAAGGAAAGAGCCGCTGGGCTCCCTCTCCAGACGGATGACTCCGTTTCTCTCATCAATCTCTATTCCTGTCAGATCCAGTTCCCTCATCAGGGACGCGTATTTTCTGATCTCTGCTTCATTCATAACTTACACCTTCCTAAACGCAAGACATGCATTGTGTCCACCAAATCCCAGAGAGTTGGAGAGACACAGATCAATATCAGCTTTCACAGCCTTGTTCGGCACATAGTTCAGATCGCAGGCCGGGTCAGCCTCCAGCAGGTTGATGGTAGGCGGAATGATGCCCGTCTCCAGAACCTTCAGGCAGACAATCGCCTCGATGGCTCCTGCCGCGCCCAGCATATGTCCGGTCATGGACTTGGTGGAGCTTACATAGGAAGCGTGAGCCTTTTCCTCGCCCAGGGCGGTCTTGATAGCGATGGTCTCGCCGGAATCGTTCAACGGCGTTCCTGTGCCGTGAGCGTTGATGTAGAGAGTCTCCTCTCCGGTATATCCCGCTTCCTCAAGAGCCTGCTTCATGGCTCTCGCGCCGCCTGCCGCGTCCGGAAGAGGCGCTGTGATATGGTAGGCGTCACAGGTGGAACCGTAGCCGCAGACCTCTCCATAGATCTTCGCGCCGCGCTTCACCGCGTGCTCATACTCCTCCAGTACCAGAGCTGCCGCTCCCTCTCCGATGACGAAGCCCGCGCGCCGCTTATCGAAAGGCAGGGAGGCCGCATCCGGATCCTCAGCTACAGACAGAGCCTTCATGTTCACGAAGCCTGCCACGCCGCACTCATTGATGGAGGCCTCAGCTCCGCCGGAAATCACCGCGTCCGCGTATCCGTGGCGGATAGCCCGGACTGCCTCACCGATGGCGTTGGAGCCGGAAGCGCAGGCGGTCACTGCGGGAAGAGCTGCTCCCTGGCAGTTAAACCGGATTGCAATCATGCCTGCTCCCATATTTGCGATCATCATCGGGATAAAATACGGGGATACTCTGGACGGTCCCCGCTCCAGAAGCTTCGTATGCTCTCTGGTAAAGGTATTGATTCCGCCGATTCCGGATCCGAAATATACCGCGAAACGCTCCGGATCCACAGTTCCCTCGATGCCGCTCTCCTCCATTGCCTGGCAGGCAGAAGCCATCGCGTACTGCGCGTACAGATCGCTTCTTAAGATTTCTGCCTTTTCCATGTACTGTCTGGCGTCAAAATCCTTAACCTCAGCCGCCAGCTTTGCCTTGTATTCTGTTGTATCAAAACGGGTAATCGGTCCGATTCCGTGTACACCGGAAATCAGATTCTCCCAGCTTGTTTTCACATCATTTCCCACGGGGGAGACAGCTCCAAGTCCGGTGACTACCACTCTGCGATTTATCTGATTCATAACTTAACTCCTCTTTACATCCCCATGCCGCCGTCTACGCGCAGCACTTCACCTGTGATATAGTCTGTATCTGCCAGAAACGCGACCGCCTTCGCCACTTCCTCCGGCGCTCCGGCCCGTCCCAGCGGTATCATATTCATCCAGGCTTCTTCCGCTCCAGACAATTCCTTCGTCATGTCCGTGCTGATAAAGCCCGGTGCAACCGCGTTGCAGAGAATATTTTTTCCTGCAAGCTCCTTTGCCACGGATTTCGTCAGACCGATGATTCCGGCCTTGGACGCCGCGTAATTGGCCTGGCCCGCGTTTCCGTGAAGTCCTACCACGGAAGACACATTGACAATCCTGCCGCCCTTATTGCGGATGAAAAGACCGCTCACATGACGGATCATGTTGAATGCTCCCTTCAGGTTTGTATCCAGAACCGCGTCGAAATCCTCTTCCTTCATCATGAGAATCAGCTTATCTCTCGTGATTCCCGCGTTGTTCACCAGGATGTCCACTTTTCCGAAATCTTCCTTGATTTTTGCGACTGTCTCTTTGGCTCCGCCAAAATCCGCCACATTGCAGCAGTAGCTCTGGGCTCTCACCCCATACGCGTCCCGGCACTCCTGGCATACCTTTTCGGCCAGCTCCCGGTTTCCCGCATAGATGACCGCCACGTCAGCGCCGGCCGCTGCCAGCTCCTTCACCACCGCGGCTCCGATTCCACGGGAACCTCCCGTCACAATCGCGATCTTTCCTTTTAACATACTGTTTCCTCCATTATTTCTGTCCCGGTTTTCACTGCTCCTGAGACGCTGCTATTTGCAGCCCTGATTCATAGATAATAGCCCTAGGACAGGATGCCGTCTTTCGCGGCTTCCAGACCTGCCATATCGGATACGGCAAAGGTCCTTACATTTTTATCAATTCTCTTAATCATTCCGCAGAGAGTCTCTCCAGGTCCGATTTCCACAAAGGTGTCTGCTCCGTCCGCAATCATATTCCGGATGGTCTGCTCCCATTTCACCGGCGATACAATCTGTCCGCCCAGGAGCTCTTTCACCTCTGCCTCCTGTCCCTTTCCGGGATAGGGCTGCGCTGTTCTGTTCGCGTATACGGGAAGCCCCGGCGCCGCAAGCTCTGTCTTCTGAAGCTCTGCTCCAAACTCTTCTGCCGCCGTCTTCATAAACGGAGAATGGAAACCGCCCTTTACCTTCAGCGGAATCATCCTTCCGCCGGCGCTTTTCACTGCCTCGCCGAAGGCCTTCATCTCCTCTGCCTTTCCGGATACGGATACCTGGCCCGGGCAGTTGAAGTTTACCGGGTAAACCTCTGAAAAGCCCCTGCAGATCTCCTCCACCTGCTCTGCTGTCAGCTTCACCACAGCCGCCATGGAAGCGGGATTTTCCTCTGCCGCCTTCTGCATCAGCTGTCCGCGTCTGCATACCAGAGAAAACATGGTGTCAAAGTCCGCCATTCCGGCGAAGGCCAGCGCGCTCAGCTCTCCCAGGGAAAAGCCTGCGGCCATATCTGCCTGAACGCCGGCCTCTGTAAGAGCCGCTGCCGCCGCCATCTCCATGGCAAACAGACAGGGCTGTGTATTTTCTGTAATGCTTAAGAGCTCATCGCTTCCCTGAAAGCACTGCTCTGATGTGCCCGGACGGACCGCGTCCGCTTTCCGGAAAACCTCAGCCGACGCGGGAACCTGCCCGCACAGCTCCCGGCCCATGCCGGTATGCTGGGCTCCCTGGCCGGAAAATACAAATGCTATTTTACCCATTTGCAGGCTCCTTTCAGGATCGGCTCTGCCTCCTCGATAACCTCACGGACGATGTCCGCTGCCGGCTGCTCCTTCTTTACAAAGGCAGCTGCCTGGCCTGCCAGGAAGCATCCCTTTTCCATGTCGCCTTCCTTCACGGCCTTTCTCAGAGCTCCTACGCCCAGCTGCTCCAGCTCATCATCCGGCATTCCGCCGAACTCAGCCTTGGTGTAGTCACGGGCAAACTGTGTTCTCAGGCTTCTCACCGGATGTCCCAGACGCTTTCCTGTCACAGTCGTGCACAGGTCTGTGGCGTGCAGGATCCGATCCTTATAGGTGGGATGAATGGAACACTCCTCGGCGCTTAAGAAACGGGTTCCCATCTGTACGCCGCAGGCTCCCAGCATAAAGGAAGCAGCCACGCCCCGTCCGTCCGCGATACCGCCTGCGGCGATAACAGGAAGATCGGTAGCGTCACATACCAGGGGCACCAGCACCATGGTGGTCAGCTCTCCCACATGGCCGCCGCTCTCACCGCCCTCGGCGATAACCGCGCTCGCGCCCAGTCTTGTCATCAGTTTTGCCATAGCCACGGAAGGAACCACCGGAATCACATGGATTCCTGCCTCTTTCCAGGCTTTCATATATTTGGAAGGATTGCCGGCTCCTGTGGTCACTACGGCAACCTTTTCTTCACATACAAGGGCTGCGATTTCATCCGCGAACGGACTCATCAGCATGATATTGACGCCAAAGGGCTTATCTGTCAGAGATTTGGCAATATGAATCTCTTCCCTTACCACGTCGGCCGGAGCGTTTCCTGCTGCCACGATGCCCAGTCCGCCTCCGTTTGACACTGCCGCCGCCAGACGGCCGTCTGCTATCCATGCCATTCCGCCCTGAAATACCGGATACTGAATTCCCAGCATGTCACATATCGGTGTGTGGATCATATCAATTTTCCTTTCCTTTC
>CALWAZ010000075.1 GCA_944375725.1 uncultured Merdimonas sp.
ATGAAGATACAGCGGAATATCTGACAACAAGAGGGTTTGTGGTGGTTGGAAACGACCACCTGGGGCATGGAAGCTCCATTGTTTCAAAGGAGGATTACGGATTTTTCTGTGAACAGAACGGAAATGAGGTGCTGCTGGGGGACCTGCGCAGACTTCATGAGAAGACGGCAAAGAAATGGCCGAAGGTTCCCTATTTTATTCTGGGGCACAGCATGGGTTCATTTCTCCTGCGGCAGTATCTCTGCAGATACGGGGAAGAGCTGGACGGCGCCATTATCATGGGCACAGGAACGCAGCCGGCGGCAGCGCTGCGGCTGGGACAGAAGCTCTGCGGCCTGCTGGCAAAGGTACATGGCTGGCATTACCGGAGCGGCCTGGTGGAGGCAATGGCTTTCGGAAGCTACAACCGGCGTTTCCGGCCAGTCAGGACCAGAATGGACTGGCTGACAAAGGACGGACGGATCGTGGATGCCTATCTGGCGGATGAGCGGTGCGGATTCCGTTTTACGGTGAATGGCTTTTACAATCTGTTCGTGAGCATAGAAGAGGCTTCAAAGCAGGAAAATCTGGAGCGTATGCCGAAAGATCTTCCGGTCCTGTTCATGTCGGGAGCCGAGGATCCTGTGGGGGGATATGGAAAAGGAGTGGAACAGGTGAGAAAGCAGTTTGAGGCTGCGGGCATGAGTGATGTCACCTGGATACTCTATGACAATGACAGGCACGAGATCCTGAATGAGACAGACCGTGACACGGTGCTGCGTGATCTGTATGCCTGGCTGTATGTGCGGGCCTCTGACCCGCGCCGCAAAACAGGAGGAAAATAAAATGAAGAAGATAAGGACATGGATTTCACTGCTGCTGGTACTGGCCATGACACTGGGCCTGGGCATGACCGCGGGAGCGGCTTCGGGAGACCGGCCGATTCTGGCGCTGGGCGCTGATTTGAGCGCGGAGCAGAGAGCTTCCGTGCTGAGCCTTCTGGGAGTCAGTGAGGCGGATCTGGCGGACTATGACGTGATTTATGTGACTAATCAGGAAGAGCATCAGTATCTGGACGCTTACTTGAGTTCCAGCGTTATCGGAACGAGGGCACTGTCCTCTGTGCTGATCCGTCCGGCGTCCGAGGGTTCGGGTCTGCATGTGAACACCTACAATATCAGTTATTGTACCATTGATATGTATACGAACGCGCTTCTGACCGCGGGGCTGGAGGACGCGGATGTCTATGTGGCGGCTCCGTCCAATATTTCGGGAACCTCGGCGCTGATTGGAGCGGTGAAGGGGTATGCGGATATGACAGGCGGCTCCGTAAATGAAAACGCTCTTGAGACAGCAGTCAATGAGCTGGTGGTGACAGGAGAGATCGGAGATGTGCTTGGGGATTCCGAGACGGCCTCTGACATTGTAGCCTATATCAAGCAGCAGATCATTGAGCAGGGTGTGGACAGTGATGAGGATATTGAGACGATTATCCGCAGCGCCATGGCGGAATTCAATATTAATCTGTCTGACGAGGATGTGGCGAAGCTGGTGGAGCTGATGAATAAGATCAGCAAGCTGGATATTGATGTGGACGCCCTTGCCCGGCAGGCCTCCCAGCTCTATGACAAGCTTAAAGGCATGGGGCTGGATCTGGACAATATTGATACAGAGAAGGTAGGCAATTTTATTACAAGATTTTTTGATAAAATCGTGGATTGGATTAACAGCCTGCTCGATTAAAAAACACAGTGGGGGAGCAGTCATTGAGGTATAAGGTATTGCTGGTGGATGATGAGGTCCTGATCCGGGAAGCGATCCGGGAAAACATTCACTGGGAAGAAATGGGGTTTGAATTGATAGCAAGCTGTGAGAACGGGAAGGAGGCCATGGAGGTTATCCGAAAGAACCCTCCGGACCTGGTTCTCACGGATATTTATATGCCGTATGTGGACGGGATCGAACTGGCCCGGTACATTCATGAAAACTGTCCGGATACCAGGACGATCATTATCAGCGGCTATGATGAGTTTGAATATGCGAAGCAGGCGGTGCGGTACCAGGTTATGGAGTATATCGTAAAGCCTGTTACCCCTGCGGAGCTGACGGAGGTTCTGGAGAAGGCCAAAGCCAGCCTGGATGAAGTGCATGAAAAAAATGAAACATTGAAAAAGCTGAAAGGGGCCTATCAGAGCAACAGGCCCTTTCTGCGCAGCCGTTTTCTGAACAGTCTTCTGCGCGGAGATGAGCGGCCCGAGTACCTGGAGGAGAAAATGAAGGAACTGGAGATTTCTCTTCCGGGTACTGTTTTTAATACGGCTGTTCTGGAGGGAGACGATCTGTCGCCCTTTGTGGATCAGTATCCGGGAGTCCGGGATGAGCTGGCCCTGTTTTCCATCTGCAACATTGCCCAGGAGCTGATTGAGCAGAAGAAACTGGGCGTGGTTTTTCAGAATATGGATGGGAAGACGATCATGATATTCTGCGGGAACAGCAGGGAGGAACTGGAGAAATGTATGAAAGAGTCCCTTCAGGAGGTGCGGGAAACCATTCAAAGGCTCCTTCTAATCGAGACCACAGCCGGAACCGGCGAGGCGGTGGAAGAGCTCTCCAGGCTTTATCAGTCTTATGAAAAGGCCAGAGGCGCTCTGGAGCTGAAATGGCTGCTGGGAGGCAGCCAGGTGCTCCGGGCCAGCCTTCTGAAGACGGAAAACAGCGCGCCGGTGGATGTGTCCCACTGGGCCGTGAGAGTCCTTCAGCATGTGAAGGAGGGAGATAGAGCAGGTATCGAGCAGACTATCCAGGATTTTGCCCAGGAGCTCCGGGAGGTGCGCTGCTCCCAGAACCGGGCGATTATCTACATGCAGAATCTGCTGCTGGCAGTGATCAACGCGGCTAATCTCACGGAAGAGCAGGCAAGCCAGGTGCTGAAAGAGGAAAAAGAGCTGATGAACCGCCTGTACAATTACGAGCGTCTGCGGGATATGGCGGCCGATGTGATTTCCATCTGCCGCAGCATTTCCGAGCTGCTGGGCGAACGGCGGGACAGCTACGGAAAAAAGCAGGCTATACGGGCGCTGGAATACATAGATCAGAACTATATGAATACGGATGTGAGCCTGAATTCCGTCTGCAGCTATCTTGCCATGAGCACCAGCTATTTCAGTACTCTGTTCAAGACGCATACAGGGGAGACCTTTATCGAGGCATTGACGAAAAAACGGATGGAGAAGGCCAGGGAGCTGCTGGAAAATACCTCAAAAAGAGCCTATGAGGTGGCGGAGGAAGTGGGCTTTTCCGATCCCCATTATTTCAGCGTCGCCTTTAAGAAAGCCACGGGCAAGACACCGACAGAGTATGCCAGGGAGAAGAGGAGCCGATGAAGAAAAAACTGCTGATGCGCTTCCGAAGCGTCCGCACGGCAATCATCGTATCCTTCGGTGTGCTTGTGGTCTTCGCGCTTCTTATTTACTTTATCACCTCCCTTCAGTATACGGAGAAGACCGTGCTGGAAAATTCCACGGAATACACGTCTCAGCTGATTGGGCAGGTAAATAATGATATTGATTCCTATATCAGTTACATGGAAAATATTTCTTTTATTGTGGCCAGCAGTTCGGATGTAAGAGATTATCTGTTTTCGGAGAACCTGACCTGGGAGCGGGCCAGCCAGCTGCGGGAGCGGATTGTCTCTGTGTTTCAGACGGTCACAGATACCCGCCAGGATATTACGAACATCGCGCTTCTGCCGGACAGAAGAAAGGCAGTGATCAATGACGGAACCGACAGCCTGAATCCTTACACGGAGATCTCTGAGCTGGAATGGTATCAGAAGGCTCTGAGCGCTGAAGGGCAGGCCGTCATTTCCACTTCCCATGTTCAGAATGCCATTGCCGGAGAATATGAATGGGTCGTGACCCTGAGCCGCAGCATTACAAGCAGCGCGAGCCCCGGAGTCTGCGGTGTCTTTTTCGTGGATCTGAATTACAATGCCATCCGGGATCTGTGCGAACGGATCAGCCTGGGGAAAAAGGGATATATCTACATTCTGGACGAGGATGGAGGCATCGTCTATCATCCCCAGCAGCAGCTGATTTACAGCGGTATGAAAGAAGAACTGCTGTCGGAGATTATGGAGACAGAGGAATCCTCATTTTTGACGGATGATGACAGGCTTTATACGATTTCCCGCTCGGAGAGCACCGGCTGGACGGTGGTGGGTGTCTCCTATGTTTCGGAACTGATGGAAGGGGCGGATGAGGCCCGCGTGACCTATTTCCTGGTAGCAGTGGTGCTGTTTGCGGCTGCCATGGGTATGGCCTATCTGCTGTCCGATGAAATCACGAAGCCCCTGAAGTCTCTGGAGCTGTCCATGAAGGAAGTGGAGAAAGGAAACTTTTCCCATGTGGCGCCGGAGGTTCAGGATAATAATGAGATCGGCAGCCTGAGCCGCAGCTTCAACAATATGACCCGGGAAATCCAGAACCTGATGGAACAGAGTGAAAAGGAGCAGAAGGCCAAGCGCAGATACGAGCTGAAGGTTCTCCAGTCCCAGATCAACCCCCATTTTCTCTATAACACGCTGGATTCTATTATCTGGATGGCGGAATGGGGAAAGAATCAGGAGGTAGTGAAAATGACCTCTTCGCTGGCCCGCCTCCTGCGGCGGAGCATCAGCAATGAGCGGGAGGTAGTGACTATCGAGGAAGAGATCGATTATACGGAGGCCTATCTGACTATACAGAAAATGCGGTATCAGGATAAGCTGGAGTATGAGATTGAGGTGGATCCGGATATCCGGAAGGAGGAGACTGTTAAGCTGGTGCTGCAGCCTCTGGTGGAAAATGCCATTTATCACGGCATAAAGTATAAAGAAGGAAAAGGCCTGATTCGAATTGACGGCTTCCGGGACGGCAGCGATATTATCCTGCAGGTGCGGGATGACGGAAGGGGTATGGATCAGGAGACCCTCGATCATGTTTTTGAGAAGCATGTACGGGATACCAAGTCAAACGGCGTGGGCGTGCAGAATGTCCATGAGCGTATCCGTCTGTACTACGGCGCGGAATACGGACTGAGCTTTGCAAGCGGGCCGGGGAAGGGGACGCTGGTTACCATACGGCTTCCCGGGAGAAAGGGGAAGGTGAATGACACGGAAGAAAACTGAGCTGCGTTTTCTGGCGGCAGGGATTCTTGTGCTTGCGGCTGCGGCCATCGGAATCGTCTGCTGGCGGAGAAATACGGCAGCTTCCCGGCCGGTAGAGATCATTATGATTCAGAAAGCCATGGACGATACGGATTTCTGGAGTTCCATTGCCCAGGGAGGGCAGATGGCAGCCCAGGAATCAGGCGCGGTTCTGACGGTCACGGGTCCGGAAAAGGAGCAGGATACAGAGCTTCAGAACGAAATGATACTGGAAGCGGTGGCAGAGAAACCGGACGCCATCGTCCTTGCTCCCGGGAGCAGTGAAGAGACGCTTCCCTATGCCCGGCAGATAGAAGAGGCGGGTATCACGCTGATTCTGCTGGACTCCACTATGGAGGAAGAGGCAGGGACGGCTGTAGTAGCTACGGACAATTATGAACTGGGTTATAAGATGGGCAGTTATATGAAGCAGTTTGCGGATGAAGATACGGTCATAGGAATCGTGGGTCATGTGAAAGGCAGCTCCACAGCGCTGGGAAGGGAAGAGGGCTTCCGGGCCGGACTGGGAGAGGCGGAAAAGCAGGTGGCAGAGATCGTCTTCTGCGATTCGGACACGGACAAAGCCTATGAGCTCACCTGCGGCCTGCTGGAAAAATATCCTGATATGAACATGATCGTAGGCCTGAATGAGTACTCGGCGGTAGGCGCCGCCAGAGCGGTGAAGGACCTGGACCTTTCCGGTTCCATCTGCATGGCGGGCATCGACAGCTCTGAGGAACAGATACAGCTCCTGGAGGAAGGCGTTTTCGAGGCTCTGGCCATCCAGAAGCCCTTCAATATGGGGTATCTGGGCGTAGAGACGGCAGTCCGGGCCGCCCGGGGCGAAAAGGTGGAAGCGTATGTGGATTCCGGCTCCGAGCTGATTACGAAGGAAAATATGTATACAGAAGAAAATCAGAAGCTGCTGTTCCCGGTAGGGGAGTAGGCGGAATTATGTGCAGAGCTGGGGATTGAGCCGTACGGCCGCGGGAAACAAAGAGCGGTTTGGTGGATTTGGGGCTTTGTCTGGGGACTGAGCCGTGCGGCCGCGGGAAACAAAGAGCGGTTTCCCGCGGCTTCGGGCTTTCGCCCTATAGAGAAAAAAATAAGACAGCTGGAGAGAAAGGCGGAAAGCAGCTTTTCTCTCCAGCTGTCTTATTTTTTTCTCTGCACGGCTCAAATGTGGAAAATTTTAACCTTTTCAAAAAGGATTTTCTATTAATTTATTCACAGATTGGACATATAATGTACATAGATTCAGAAACGGACAAGGGGCAGGTATCCCTTTCGGCCCGTCGTTTCTGCGGGATACTGGACGGAACGGGCGGGCAGCCGCCCGGTAACTAGGAGGGAAGAACGTGGATAAGATAAGAAACAACGCAATCGTCAAAAAGATTGGCTTTAACAGTCTGGTTCTGCTGGTTATCATGATCCTGCTGTACATACTGTTCGCCATTTTGGTGCCAATTGTAAACGCGAAAGCAAATACGACCTTTGTGAGCTGGTCTCGTATTGTGAGCGCGCTGAATTATGCTTATTTCCTGGGATTTTTGTCATTGGGCGTAACCTTTGTAATCGCCACCGGAGGAATTGATTTCTCCATCGGACCGGTGATGTTCTGCGCGGCGCTGATTTCCGGTTACCAGCTGACCATGAAGGGCTGGCCGCTGGTGGTATGTCTGCTGCTGAGCGTGCTGGTGGGAGCTATGTTCGGAGTGTTCAACGGACTTCTGGTGTCCTTTGGAGGGCTGCCATCCTTTATCACCTCCATGGCGAGCATGATGATTGCCAAGGGTGTCGGATCGGTGTGGACAAAGACCCAGTCTGTAAGCTGGCCCCAGTCAGCGGCTGAGAACGGCGCTTACCGGAATCTGGTCAGAATCAATGTGGGCGGCGTGGACATTCCCACAGGACTTATCATTCTGCTGGTGGGAGCCATCATCTGTTCCATCATTTTGAACAAGACGAAAATCGGACGTTACATACTCTGCATCGGAAGCAACAGAGAGGCGGTCCGTCTCTCGGGCGTAAATACAAAGAAATGGGAGACCCTGGCCTATATTATCTGCGGACTGATGGCAGGAATCGCCGCTATCTTCTATGTGGGCGCCTACACTACAGTTCAGCCGGGCCTTGGAGATACCTTCAATAACGACGCGATTGCGGGCTGCGTTATGGGCGGCACTTCCATGGCGGGCGGTGTGGCTTCCATCGGAGGAACGCTCATCGGAGTTCTGATTATTTCCCTTCTTCAGGAGGGCATCCTGGCGATGGGAAAGAATATCAATTATCAGTATATTATCACCGGACTGATCGTTCTGGTCGTTGTATACACGGACCTGAGAAGCCGCCGGCGGCGCAGTTAAGCGGAAGGGGGAAGCGAAAAGAATGGGCGATGTAATTTTAACCATGAAAGGTATTGACAAATCATTCCCCGGAGTGCACGCGCTGGACCACGTGGACCTGGAGGTCCGCAAAGGCGAGGTACACGCGCTGATGGGCGAGAACGGAGCGGGAAAATCCACACTGATGAAGGTGCTGACCGGTATCTACAGCAAGGACGCGGGAACCATCACCTTTGAAGGCAGGGAAGTGGAGTTCACCAATCCGAGAGAGGCTCAGGACGCGGGCATCGTGATTGTTCATCAGGAGCTGAATATGCTGGGCCATCTGACCGTGGCGCAGAATATCTTCATCGGCCGGGAGTTCATGAAGGGCCGGCTCATTGATGACAAGAAGATGAATGAAGAAGCAAGAAAGCTGTTTGACCAGCTGGGCATCGACATTGATCCCACAGAGACTATGAGCCGTCTGACGGTAGGAAAGCAGCAGATGTGTGAGATTGCGAAGGCGATTTCCCATGAGGCGAAGGTTATCATTTTTGATGAGCCCTCCGCGGCGCTGACGGAAGCCGAGATTGATGAGCTGTTCAAGATTATCCGGGATTTGAGAGACCGGCAGCTGGGAATCGTTTATATTTCCCACCGTATGGATGAGATTAAAGTCATTACAGACCGTGTGACTGTCATGCGTGACGGCGGGTATGTGGGAACGCTGATTACCAAGGACTGTACCAAGGAAGATATCATCAATATGATGGTAGGCCGTGTCATCTATGAGGATCCGAAGACGGAGAGCCAGGTGGCAGAAGACGCGCCGGTGGTGCTGAAGGTAGAGCATCTGAACGCGGGCCGGATGGTGCAGGATGTGAGCTTCGAGCTCCGCAAGGGCGAAATCCTCGGATTCTCGGGACTGATGGGAGCCGGACGTACGGAGACCATGAGAGCTCTGTTCGGAGCAGACCCGAAGCAGAGCGGCGATATTTATGTCAATGGGGAAAAGGTGGATATCAAGACGCCTCAGGACGCGGTAAAACACGGAATCGGCTATCTGTCCGAGGACCGAAAGCGTTTTGGTATCGTGGTAGATAAGACGGTGGCGGAAAACTCCACCATGGCGTCTCTGGAAAACTACATGAAGGGCATTTTCATTGACAAGAAAAAGGAAAATGAGGCGGCCCAGAAATATGTGGATTTGCTGAAGACCAAGACGCCGGGCGTAGACCAGCTGGTGGTGAATCTGTCAGGAGGAAACCAGCAGAAGGTCGTAATCGCCAAATGGCTGGTAAGAAACTGTGACATCCTGATTTTTGACGAGCCGACGCGGGGAATCGATGTGGGAGCCAAAAGCGAGATTTATCATCTGATGAACGAGCTGGTGGCGGAAGGAAAATCCATCATCATGGTTTCCTCGGAAATGACGGAAATCCTGCGTATGAGTGACCGGATCATCATCATGTGCGAGGGACGCAAGACCGGGGAGCTCGGAATTGAGGAAGCGACTCAGGAACGCATCATGCACGCGGCGACGCTTAGAAATTAGGAGGGGATAAGACGATGACAGATAAGAAAAATGGAAACGCATTTACGAACAATCCCATAGTGAGAGCGATTGGCGTACAGAAAATCGTCGTTGTGCTGGTATTGATTATCATGCTTGTCTTCTTCGGTGTGGCGGCTCCGTCGTTCCGCTCCTACGCATCGCTTCTGAGTATCATGGATTATACTTATTATCTGGCCTTCCTGGGGATCGGCGTAACCTTCTGCCTGATTACCGGAGGCGTGGATCTTTCCATCGGAACAGGAATGTTCTGCTACGCGCTGATAGGCGGATATCTGATTACCAAACAGGGTATGCCTGTTATCGTGGGAATTCTGGTGACGCTCCTGTGCGGAGTCATTATGGGGCTGATCAACGGACTGATCGTCTCAAAAGGCGGACACGCTCCTTTCCTGGCGACTCTTTGTACCATGATGATTGCCAGAGGACTGGGCGCTATCTTTACCGGCGGCGTAAGTATCACCTGGCCCCTTTCCAGTTCTCCGGAAGGCTGGACCAGAAGCATCTTCAAATTTTCACTGGCGTCGGGCACAAAGATTCCGCTTGGATTTCTGTGGGTAATGATTGCGGCTGTCGTGATGAGTATCTTCCTGAACAAGACCCGTCCGGGACGTTATATCATCGCCATCGGAAGCAATAAGGAGGCCACCCGCCTTTCTGGAATCAATGTGGCGAAATATCAGACCCTGGCCTATGTAATCTCCGGATTCTTTACAGGCCTGGCGGCGCTGGCTTACAGCTCGGCATTTCAGTCCATGGCTCCGGGCGGCGGAGCAGGCACAGAGCTGAACGCCATCGGCGGAGCGATTATTGGCGGTACTTCCATGAGCGGCGGCTCCGGAAGCATAGCGGGCACGATTCTCGGAGTATTTATCATGTCAGTGCTCCAGACCGGCCTGCCAAAGGTAAATCTGCAGGCGAACATGCAGCAGATTATCATCGGAGTCGTTCTGATTATCGCGGTTTATATTGATGTTCTGAAGAACAAAAAGCTTTCCTGAGACTGTGCAGGATACCTGAAAACATGATTATGTACCGTCGGAAGAGGCGGCTTACATAAAACCCAAAAGGGAGAAATCAAATAAAAGGAGGATTTAAAATGAAAAAGAAACTCTTGGCAGCGCTTCTCAGCGTAGCAATGGTAGCGACTCTGCTGGCAGGATGCGGCGGAGGAGGATCCGACACTACAGACACTACGGAGACCACTGACACAACAGAGGAAACCACGGATGCCGCGGAAACGGAAGAGACAGCGGATGCTGGTACGGCAGCCGCAGGCGATCTTCATCTGGAAATTGTATCCAAGGGACTTCAGCATGCATACTGGCAGGCAGTTCTGAACGGAGTAAATTCCAAGGCAGAAGAGCTTGGCGTATCTGTAAACTTTGTGGGACCGGACAGTGAGTCCAATATTCAGCAGCAGGTACAGCAGCTGGAGAGCGCTCTGAACGCAGATCCCAGCGCAATCGGTCTGGCGGCTCTGGATACAGAGTCTGTTATGGACCTTCTGAACAGAGCTGTTGAGGCAGGCATTCCCATCGTAGGCTTTGACTCCGGTGTTCCGGGAGCTCCCGAAGGCGCTATCGTAGCAAACTGCTCCACAGACAACCTGGCAGCAGGCGGACTGGCAGCAGAGAATGTATACGCTGCAATTCAGGCAACTGTTCAGGCAGCCACCAGCCCCGTTCGTGTAGGCGTGGTAGCTCAGGACGCTACTTCTGAATCCGTTGTAAACCGCGGCGTTGGCTTTATCACAAAGATTGCTGAGCTGGCAGAGGCTGACGGCAAGACTGTTGGTATGGCATCTGTATCCAACGAGCGTTATGTAACCGACTCTGGTGTAGAAGTAAATGACGACGCAGACTTCATTATCGAAGTTCGTGTACCGGCAAGCGTTACTTCCGAGCTGTCCGCAGCTGACGCTTCCGCTATCCTGGAGCAGGATGACACCATCGCAATCTACGGCTCCAACGAGCACTCCGCAAACGCTATCATTACCGCAAATGAGAACCTGAACAAGTGCGGAACCGGCGAAGGCCAGGTTATCGCAGCTGGATTCGACTCCGGCGCAGGCATCATGGACGCTGTAAGAAGCGGTCTGTTCCTTGGCGCAGTTACCCAGGCTCCTGTAGCAATGGGCGAGAAACTGGTTGAGACTCTGGTAGCAGCTGCAAACGGTGAAGAAGTATCTGATATCGATACCGGCTGCCAGTGGTACACTGCTGAGAACATGGACGATCCGGAAATCGCACAGAACCTGTACGAGTAATCGGAACCATCTGTTCCCGAAGATAAAGGAAAAACAGAGGGGCGCACCAGCCGGTGTGCCCCTTTCATCACTCCGGCTGTCCTTTGCGGCCTGATCTGAAGCAGCCGGAAAACAGGAGGAAAATCAATATGTTAAAAGGAATTCCGCAGATTTTATCACCGGAGCTTCTGATGGTGCTCTGTGAGATGGGACACGGTGACCGTATCGTAATTTCAGACGGCAATTTCCCGGCTGAGTCTATGGGAAAGGACGCCATCGTAATCCGCTGTGACGGACATGGCGTGCCGGAGCTTCTGGACGCGATTCTGCAGCTGGTTCCGCTGGACACCTATGTGGAAAAACCGGTGACACTGATGGAGGTCGTTCCGGGTGATAATGTGGAGACCCCGATTTGGGATACCTACAAGGATATTATCAAAAAATATGATTCCAGAGGGGACGCCTGCGTGGGCAATATTGAGCGTTTCGCTTTTTATGAAGAGGCAAAGAAGGCCTACGCGATCATCGCTACCAGTGAGAAAGCGCTGTACGCCAATATCATGCTGCAGAAGGGCGTAGTCGTTTAAAGGGGAGCCTGCCTGACGGCGGAAAAGGGATCCGCAGACAGCCGCTCTTAACAAAAACAAAACAATTTCTTAATATTTACGGTATTTAAGGGATATGTCTTGCGGCATATCCCTTTTTAAGCTATACTGAGGAGCGTTAGCACCTAGAGAACTTTTTTGTTTATGGGAAAGCGTGGATTGAATCAGAAATGAAGAGAAAAATGTTAGCGGCAGTATGCGCGGTGAGTCTTCTGGCGGGCTGCGGAACCGGAGCGGCTTCTCCGAAACCGGAGACTCAGGAAGCGCTGGCTCAGGACGCACAGGAGACAGAAGGAGCCCCGGCTGAAGAATCAGAAATGGAAGCTCCTGAAAGCCAGGAGGACACAGAGGAAGCGGCGGATTTCCGGGAGCTTTTTGATGTGGTATCAGAGGGTATCGATTATCTTTCCGTAGAAGGAATTCAGCTTCCGCCGGGAGTGCGGATTTCGATGGTAGGCAAGGATTCCGGAAGCGGCTTCTGGAAACAGGTGCATGAGGGCGCCTCACAGGCGGTGCATGATATCAATGCGGCTCTGGGCTTTACGGGAAGCGACAAAGTGGAGCTGAATTATGACGCTCCGGCAGACAGCGATATTGCGGAGCAGATAGATATCATTGACCAGATGCTGGATAAAAGCCCGGATGGACTGATTATCGGATTTCTGGATATCAATTCCGGAAGGACCCAGCTTGAGCTGGCAGAGGCCAACGGCGTTCCTGTATTTGCCGTGGATTCCGGAATCGAAAACTCTCTTCTGATCAGCGAAAGCAAGACAGACAATTATCAGGCGGGCGCGGAAGCGGCGGCCCGGCTCTGTGAGCTGATTGGTGAGGAAGGACAGATTGCTCTTCTGGTACACAGTTCCGAGACGGAGACCGGCATCGAGCGGGAGAATGGATTCCGGGATGAGCTTCGGGAAAATCATCCGAACGTGGAGCTGGTCAATGTGGCATACCAGGATCAGGATGAGAGAAGCACGGACGATATTGTGGCAGCGGTGCTTGCGGAGTATCCGGAACTGAAAGCCTATGCCGCCACAAATGAAGACACCACAAAGGCTCTTGCGGCGGCTCTGGAAATGTATGGCCCGGAGGACAGAACCATTCTTACCACCGGCTTTGACGCATCCGAAAACGAAATCCAGCTGCTGGAAGAAGGCCGGCTGGCCGGTATTATGGCCCAGAATCCCTGCGCCATGGGATACGCCTCGGCAGTCTCCGCGTTTCGGGAAATCGCCGGACTGGAAAACGCGTCTCTTATCGACACAGGCCACACCTGGATTACCCCGGAAAACCTGTCCGACCCCGCCGTACAATTATTAATCTATAAATAATATACTCAAACTTCCCACATTAAAAATGGGATTTGCGCCTTGAAAAATCAATACTTTAGCTCATAAAACAGCCTTCAGGCAGTATTTAAACCATATTTTAGGGCCTCCTGCATATATTTGGGCAGTTTCTGAATAAAGCTGGATGTCAAACAGCACATATTTTGCGGATAGTCCCGCAAAGCAGGGTAGTAAAACGGAGCAGTGGAAAGGTTGATGGCTGCTGTTTTTGGATATATACAGCATTTTCCTGTTTTGATACCCAAAAGTACTGTTATCATGGCTGAATATTACTTTTCTGTCTCGATATCAGCTGTGGATTGTACATATGGAGAAAAAACGGCTTGCGATGTCCAAAATTAATTCAATTGTTGGATGTATGCGATATATTTTCTTGTATATGTAAAATAAGGATATTGCATAAACGGATCTCCGGGAAATTCCTGCAGTGTGATTG
The DNA here is from genome assembly GCA_944375725.1 of uncultured Merdimonas sp. GTDB lineage: Bacteria > Bacillota > Clostridia > Lachnospirales > Lachnospiraceae > Laedolimicola. The sequence continues at coordinate 13,706 of CALWAZ010000075.1, forward strand.
TTTTGAGTAATTCAATGATACCATCAAGTGCAGGTTTGTGCCTTTTTTATTAGGTCAAAGTATTGATTTTTTAAGGTTCATTACACCAAACGGTGTGGGAAGTTTGAGTAATATAAATTTACAAATAAACAGAAATACCAATTGCAAAAGGGCAGCCGGCAGAATACATCCCACCCGCCAGACCGCTCTTTCGCATATGAGTTCTATAGGCGTATTCATTTTTTCGTGAGGAAATTAATATTCAGTGCACAGAAGCCGAAATTCTGATATCCAAGTGTCCGGCTTTTCGCGGACAGCTGTGGGATTCAGGCGGACTGTTTTCAGTCCGTCCGGAAGCACACGGATGTCCGTGAAACGTCCGAACACAGGATATCAGAATTTCGGCTTCGTGACCCTGAACACAAATTTCAGTTCATCCACTTCCTCCGAAACTCCGAAGCGCTTACCCCCTCCGACTTCCGAAACTGCCGGTTCAGATAGCTGGCGTCGTAGAAGCCGCAGGAGCGGGCGATTTCTTCCAGAGTACCGCCGGAGAATCGCAGCAGCTTCTTTGCCCGGGTCAGACGGCGGGAAATTACATACTGGTTCAGAGTCACATTGTAGTACTGGTGGAATTCTCTGGACAGATGATATTTACTGATAAAAAAGCGTTCCGAAAGGTCATCCAGAGAGAACTTTTCGGTATAATGCTCATCCAGATATTTGCGCACCTCGGCCATCTTCAGACGGTCGGGGTGTTTTTCTTCTCTTGAGCCTGTTATGTCCTGAAGCAAAATGGAAAGAATATCTACAATCAGGCGGGAAGAGGCAATCTCAGCCTGAAAATCAGAGTCCTTGTTTACATCGATGAGACCTTCCAGCTTTTCCTGAAGCTCCGGAAAACTGGCAGGCGTGAAAGCAGGAAGGCTGTTTGCGGCAAAATAGCGGTAGTATTCTCCGGAGGTAGCTCCGTTAAAATGCACCCAGATCAGCTCCCAGGGGTCTGAAGCGCTGCTCTGGTGGTAATAGGGCACCATACAGTCGATAAAAAAGCAGGAGCCTTTCTGAAGCTTATAGGTCTTTTGGTCGTACATAAGCACGCCGCTTCCGGACAGGACGAGAACGACCAGATAGGATTCCAGGTTCTTGCGCCGGGCCACATGGCTTTCCTTCAGCTTGAGATAGCCTGTCTCCTGTACATAGAAGAAGGCAGAGCGGGCAAAGGCGCTGGGGGTCTGAATCATGCGCCGGGAGCTCTCCACATAAGAGTCCGGAAATCTGTCAAAATAGTTATCCATCACGGATTCCTCCTTTTGCATCTGCGTGCGGCCGGCCCGTATCTGCGGCCCGGCGGAAAGTCTGAGGCTGCGGCCCGGCGGAAAGATCGCGGGCCTGAAGCTGTCTGCGCAGAGCAATAAAATACCTGTTTTCGGCAATATCCTCACTTGTTAATCTAAATATACAGGTATATACTTGCAAAAGCAAGCAAAAAAGAAAGATTCTGATTTACAAGAAAGTACAGCCCCAGGCTCGCGGGAGATGAGTTCGGGGCGGGAAAGGATGAGAATATGTACTATGTTCTGCTGTCCGGCGGTTCCGGAAAGAGACTCTGGCCATTGTCCAACGAGGCCCGGCCCAAGCAGTATCTGAAACTGGTCAATCAGGAGGAAAATTCCATGGAGCGCTGTTCCATGCTGCAGCGTGTCTGGGCGCAGCTGAAGGAGGCCGGGATAGCGGAGCGTGCGGTGATCACGGCGGGAGCAGATCAGACGGAGCTGCTCCGGAGCCAGGTGAGAGAGGCAAAAGTCGCGGTAGAGCCGGGAAGACGGGATACCTTTGCGGCCGTACTGCTCAGCTGTGCCTGGCTGCGCAGCAAGGGCGGAGCCTCCGAGGATGATTACGCCGCCATCATGCCGGTGGATCCCTATACGGAAGAGTCCTATTTCGAGACAGTCAAGAAGCTGGAGGAGGTCATGAAACAGTCTGGCGCGGAAGCGGGACTTATGGGAGTGGTGCCGTCCTGCCCTTCTGTGAAATATGGATACATTCTGCCCGGAGAACGCCACGATGGCTGGATTTCCGTAAAGGGGTTTGCGGAAAAACCGAATGAGGAAAAGGCGGAGGAGCTCATGGCTCAGGGCGCTCTCTGGAACTGCGGAGTCTTCTGCGTCCGCATCGGAGATATGCTGGAACGGGCACAGGCTTACGGTGCGCCGGGAGATTATGACGGTCTGTGTGCCGCCTATGATAAACTGCCGAAAATCAGCTTTGATTATGAGGTGCTGGAGAAAGCAGAGCGGCTGGCGGCTGTGGAATTTCACGGGTACTGGAAGGATTTGGGAACCTGGGATGTGATGGCGGAGCAGATGAGTACGGACACCATCGGAAATGTGGCGCTGGATGAGAGCTGCGAAAACACCCAGGTTGTCAATGAGCTGAAGGCTCCGGTGGCGGTGCTGGGCGCGAAAGACATGGTTGTGGTGGCGTCCCAGGACGGTATTTTGATAGCGGATAAGAGCCAGACCGCCCGGGTGAAGGAGCTGGCGGCTGCCTTTTCCTCCCGGCCCATGTTTGAGGAGCGCCGCTGGGGTACGCTGGAGACCCTGGATGAGAGTGAATATGAAGGGCTCTTTACTCTGACCCGGAAAATACACATTTATGACGGAATGACTTCCAGTTACCATTTTCATAAAAACAGGGATGAGATCTGGACCGTTTTAAGCGGAAGCGGCGAACTGATTCTGGAAGGGACGAAGATTCCTCTCAGTCCCGGAAAGGCGGTCTGCATCCGGAAAAATCAGCGGCATGCCGTCAAGGCCTTTCGGGATTTTGAATACATTGAAATCCATGTGGGCGCCAGCGTGGGAAATGAGGACATCAACCGCATCACCTTCAACTGGGACGAGATAGAGCTGAGCCATATTTTATAGGTTCTGCGGATTTTCTCGGAGCCGAAATATAACAGAAAACAAAAAGGAGAACTAAAAGAATGAGCAAAACAGCGCTGATCACAGGCATCACAGGACAGGACGGATCCTATCTGGCGGAATTTCTGCTGGAAAAGGGATATCAGGTATACGGGCTTTTCCGCCGGGGCTCCACAAATACAGCCCAGCGGATCGCCCATCTTCTTGAGGAGCGGGAGAAAAAGGGAGACGGCCTCCATCTGGTATACGGAGACATGACAGATTCCATGAATCTGGTCCGCCTGATGCTGGAAATCCGGCCGGACGAGGTTTATAATCTGGCTGCCCAGTCCCATGTGGCTGTCTCCTTTGAAGAGCCTGAGTA
>CALWAZ010000076.1 GCA_944375725.1 uncultured Merdimonas sp.
TGGCCGGAGCCAAGAACCTGGAAGCGAAAAAGGAATGGATCAATGAACTGAATGTATTTCCTGTGCCGGACGGCGATACGGGTACAAATATGACGCTCACGATCATGTCAGCGGCTTCTGAGGTAAACAATCTGTCGGAAAAGACCATGGAGACAGTGGCGAAGGCAATTTCCTCCGGCTCTTTGAGAGGGGCCCGCGGAAATTCCGGTGTCATTCTTTCTCAGCTTCTGCGGGGCTTTACAAAGGTGATCCGCGGCTACGAGGTTCTGGACGCCCAGATTCTCTCAAACGCCATGCAGAAGGCTGTGGAGACAGCTTATAAGGCGGTTATGAAACCGAAAGAGGGAACTATTCTGACAGTGGCCCGGGGCGCGGCCGACAAGGCGGCTGAGCTGGCTGCGGAGGAGGACGATCTGGACGTGCTGTTTTCGGAAGTGATTGCGGAGGCGGAACGTGTGCTGGCGACGACTCCGGATCTTCTGCCGGTCTTAAAGGAAGCGGGAGTGGTGGACTCTGGCGGACAGGGCCTTGTGGAGGTGCTGAAAGGAGCCTACGACGCTTTCCTGGGCAAGGAAGTGGATTACACCTTTGAAGAGCCGAAGAGCGCTCCGGTAAAGACTGCCGTCCAGACCGGCGCGGAGACGGAAATCAAGTTCGGCTACTGCACGGAGTTTATTATCAAGCTGAATCAGGCGTTTGACGCAAAGACAGAAAACGGCTTCAAGGCATTTCTGGAATCTATTGGTGATTCCATTGTATGCGTGGCGGATGATGATATCGTAAAGGTACATGTACATACGAATCATCCCGGCCAGGCGCTTGAGCGCGCGCTGGAGCTGGGCTCCCTGTCCCGTCTGAAGATTGACAATATGCGGGAGGAGCATGAGGAGAAGCTGATCAAGGAGGCATCCAAGATCGCGGCCCAGCAGGCGGAGGCAAAGAAGGAAGAGCCCAGAAAAGAGATGGGCTTTATCTCCGTGTCCATCGGAGACGGAATTGGAGAGATCTTCCGGGGACTTGGGGTGGACTATCTGATCGAGGGCGGACAGACCATGAACCCCAGCACCGAGGACATGCTGAATGCCATTGACCAGGTGAACGCGGATCATATTTTCATTCTGCCGAATAATAAGAACATTATCCTGGCTGCAAACCAGGCAAAAGCTCTTTCTAAGGATAAGGATATTATTGTGATTCCCACGAAGACCGTTCCCCAGGGCATCACAGCCATGATTAACTATATGCCGGATTCCTCTGTGGAGGAAAATGAGGCGCGCATGACTGAGGAGATCGGGAATGTAAAGACCGGACAGGTGACTTACGCGGTGCGTGATACCCACATTGATGACAAGGAGATCAAGGAAGGCGACATCATGGGGATCGGGGATCATGCGATTCTGTCGGTAGGAAAAGATGTGACAGAGACGACGCTGGCCATGTTTGACGAGCTGGTGGATGAGGATTCCGAGCTGATCAGCCTGTACTATGGCGCTGATGTGAAGGAAGAAGACGCAGAGAGCCTGGGAAAAGCTCTGGGAGAAAAATATCCGGACTGCGACGTGGAGGTTCATTTCGGCGGCCAGCCTATCTATTATTACGTGGCATCTGTAGAGTGATTGTTGTTCACAGGAGTGTGAAATGAATACAGCTTCCCCAATGACAGCCTTAAAAGGCGTTGGAGAAAAGACGGCTGCGCTCTTTCACCGTGTCGGCGTAGACACGGTGGGAGAGCTCTTGTCTTATTATCCGAGAACTTATGATATCTACGAAAAACCGGTGACCTTCGCCAATCTGGAGACAGACCGCGTACAGGCGGTGGCTGGCTTTGTCCACAGGGCGCCGGATACGAAAAAAATGAGCCGTCTGACGGTGACGACCCTGACCCTGGAGGAATTTGGCGGGTATCTCCATCTGAGCTGGTTTAATATGCCTTTTCTGCGGAACAGCCTGCTGCCGGGCGGTACCTATATTTTCCGGGGCAGGGTGCAGAAAAAGAAGGGCCGCCTGGTGATGGAGCAGCCGGAGATCTATTCGCCGGGCGATTACGAAAAGCTTCAGGGCACCATGCAGCCTGTCTACGCGCTGACGGCCGGGCTTTCCAATAAAACAGTCACAAAGGCGGTGCGCCAGGCGCTGGAGGAGCCTTCCCTGGCTCCGGAATATCTGCCGGAGCACATCCGCATCGATCAGCAGCTGGCGGAATACAATTACGCGGTCCGCGCCATCCATTTTCCCCTCAGCCGGGAAGCCCTTCTGCCTGCCAGAAAACGTCTGGTTTTTGACGAATTCTTTCTGTTTATCCTGGCTCTGCGGCAGATGAAGGAGCAGACGAAAGGAGAAAAGAATCTGTGCCCGATCCGGGCGGCAGCCTGGCCGGATCGGCTGATTGACTCTCTTCCCTATGCGCTGACCGGAGCCCAGAGGCGTGTCTGGCAGGAGATTCAGACGGATCTTTCCGGAGAGACTGTAATGAACCGGCTGGTTCAGGGAGATGTGGGATCCGGAAAGACGGTGGTAGCGGTATTGGCCCTGCTGGCGGCAGCGGAAAACGGATACCAGGGAGCTCTGATGGCTCCCACGGAGGTGCTGGCAAGACAGCATGCCCAGTCTGTGTCAGAGCTTTTGGAGGGCTGCGGCCTGGAGAAGAAGGTGGAAATCGTTCTTCTCACCGGGTCCATGACTGCAAAGGAGAAGCGGGAAACCTATGCCCGGATCGAAAGCGGAGAGGCACAGATTATCATCGGCACCCACGCGCTGATTCAGGAAAAAGTTCATTTTCACCGGCTGGCCCTTGTGGTGACAGACGAGCAGCACCGGTTTGGCGTCCGCCAGAGAGAGACTCTGGCAGACAAGGGACAGCATCCCCATGTGCTGGTCATGAGCGCCACCCCGATTCCCCGGACGCTGGCTATCATTGTCTACGGGGATTTGGATGTGTCTGTGATTGACGAGATGCCGGTGGGCCGTCTCCCCATCAAAAACTGCGTGGTGGATGAGTCCTGGCGGCCCAATGCTTACCGTTTTCTGGAGAAGGAGACGCTGTCGGGCCGGCAGGCCTATGTGATCTGTCCGATGGTGGAGGAAAATCCCGAGCTTGAGATAGAAAATGTGGTGGATTACGCAAAGAAGCTGAAGGAAAGCCTGAATCCATCTATTACCGTCGAGTATCTGCACGGAAAAATGAAACCGGCCCAGAAAAACGAGATTATGGAACGTTTTGCGGCGGGAGAAATTCAGATTCTGGTCTCCACCACCGTCATCGAGGTGGGGGTCAACGTACCCAATGCCACCGTGATGATGGTGGAAAACGCGGAGCGGTTCGGACTGGCCCAGCTCCATCAGCTCCGGGGACGGGTAGGACGCGGAAAATACCAGTCTTACTGCATCTTTATCAGCGGCACGGACAATAAGGATACCAGAAAGCGGCTGGAGATCCTGAACAAATCCAACGACGGCTTCTATATCGCGTCTGAGGATCTGAAGCTGCGCGGCCCGGGCGATCTGTTCGGCGTCCGGCAGAGCGGCCTTTTGGAATTTAAGATCGGAGATATTTTTACAGATGCCAGGATCCTGCAGGAGGCAAGCGGGGAAGCCGCAAAGCTTCAGAAGATGGACCCGGAGCTGGTTCTTCCGGAGCACCAGGCCTTGAAAAAGAGATTATGTCAGTACCGGGATGAGGGACTGCGGCGGATGAGCCTGTAGAGAAAAAGGAGTTTTGAGATACATGAACATATTGAATATCGAACACGTGAGTAAGCTGTATGGGGATAAATGGATTTTTGATGATATTTCCTGCGGTATCCAGGAAGGAGAAAAGGTGGGAATCATCGGAATCAACGGCACGGGCAAGACAACCCTGCTGCGGATGATTTCCGGGGCGGAAGAGCCGGATAAAGGCCAGATAGTCCGGCAGAACGGGCTGAAGCTGGCAGTCCTTTCCCAGAACAGCGAGTTTCCAGAAGAGGAGACGGTGCTTTCCTACGTGGCTTCCGTGGTCCGCCAGGAGGAATGGGACGCGGATAACGAGGCGAAAATCATGCTGAATACCCTTGGCATCACAGAGCATGGCGCGAAGCTTGGCAGTCTGTCCGGCGGCCAGAAGAAACGGGCCGCTCTGGCGCGGACCCTGCTGATTCCTTCGGACGTGCTGGTTTTGGACGAGCCTACCAACCATCTGGATGAAGCCATGATCAGCTGGCTGGAAAGCTATCTGCGCCGGTACCGTGGAACTGTGATTCTCGTGACCCATGACCGGTATTTTCTCGACCAGGTGACGAACCGGATTCTGGAGATCAGCAGAGGAAAGCTGTACAGCTATGAGGCAAACTATTCCCGGTTTCTGGAGCTGAAGGCCCAGAGGGAGGAGATGGAGCTGGCCACAGAGCGGAAGCGCCAGAGTATTCTGCGCATGGAGCTTTCCTGGGCGGCCCGGGGCTGCCGGGCCAGAACCACCAAGCAGCGGGCCAGGCTGGAACGGCTGGAAGCCCTGAAGGCAGGACGGGCGCCGGAATTTGACAAGGCGGTGGAACTGGATTCCGTGGAAACCCGCATGGGGAAGAAAACCGTGGAGCTTCACGGAGTTTCCAAAAGCTACGGCGGCCGGAAAATCGTGGATAATTTTTCCTACACCTTTTTGAAAAACCAGACGGTGGCGTTCGTGGGGCCAAACGGCTGCGGAAAGTCCACGCTCCTGAAGATGATTGCGGGTCAGATCGAGCCGGACAGCGGAACTGTGGAGCTGGGAGAGACCATCCGCCTGGGATATTTCGCCCAGGAAATTCCGGATATGGACGAGAATCAGAGAGTCATCGACTATGTAAAGGATATCGCGGAGTATATTCCTACCCGGGACGGCCGGATTTCCGCCTCACAGATGCTGGAACGCTTTCTGTTCACGCCGGACATGCAGTACAATCCCATCGGAAAACTTTCCGGCGGCGAGAAGCGCCGCCTGTATCTTTTGAGTGTTTTACAGACCGGCCCCAATGTGCTGGTCATGGACGAGGTCAGCAACGAACTGGACATTCCGACCCTGGCCATTCTGGAGGATTATCTGAATTCCTTTATCGGAATCGTGATCCTGGTTTCCCATGACCGGTATTTCCTCGATAACACAGTGGACCGGATCTTTGCCTTTGATGGAAACGGCCATTTCCGCCAGTATGAAGGTGGCTATACAGACTATCTGGAAGCCAGAAAGCGGGAGCGGGGCGGAGAGGAGCCTTCCGCGGAAAAGAACGCCGGAGGAAAAGCAGGCAGAAGAACAGAGGAAAAAGGAAATTCCGGCGGAAAGCCCACCTGGGATAAGGGCGAAAAGAAGCTGAAGTTCAGTTACAAGGAACAGAAGGAATATGAGACCATTGAGGATGATATCGCGGCGCTGGAAGAGAAAATTGCGGCGCTGGATAAAGATATCGAGACGTATGCCCATGATTTTGTCAAATTAAATGAGATCATGGCCGAGAAGGAAAAAGCGGAAGCCGCGTTGAATGAAAAGATGGAGCGGTGGATGTATCTGGAAGATCTGGCGGCAAGGATCGCGGCGCAGCAGTGATATCAGGCCTGCGCTGTGAAACAGGAGATTTTATAAAGAAGGGGACTGGAGCATGGAATTACGTACCTTGCGCTATTTTCTGACGGCGGCGCAGGAGCTGAATATTACAAAAGCGGCAGATATCCTGCATGTAACACAGCCTACTTTGAGCAGACAGCTTATGGATCTGGAACGGGAACTGGGAGTTACCCTGCTGCTCAGAGGCAAGAAGGGGCTGGCTCTGACAGACGACGGCATGTTTTTCCGGCAGCGGGCGGAAGAAATTGTGGAACTGACAGACCGCCTGGAGAAAGCTTTTGTGGAGAAAAATGCAGAAGTCAGCGGCATGATTACGCTTGGCGCGACAGAAGCCGTAGGCAGCAGACTGTTTGCAAAGCTGGTCAAACATTTTTCAGACAAATATCCGGCAGTACAGTTTCAGCTGTACAATGAGATGGCTGATTACATCCGGGATCGGCTGGATAAGGGGCTCATCGATGTAGGACTGCTGCTGGAGCCGGTGGATACGTCAAAATATGATTTTGTGCGGCTTTCCCAAAAAGAAACCTGGGGCGTGCTGATGCGGGAGGATCATCCGCTGGCCGGAAAAGAGTTTATCATGCCGGATGAAATAGTGGAATATCCGTTGATTCTTCCTATTCGGGAGCAGCCCCGGGCAGAAATATTAAACTGGCTGAATAAAGAAGAAAGTGAACTGAAGATTCCTCTGAGCTATACACTTCTTTCCAATGCGGTTCTGCTTGTGGAGGAAGGTCTGGGATGCGCATTCTGCCTGGACGGGGCTCTGGCTATACACAGCAGTCCGCATCTGCGGTTTCTGCCGATTTATCCGGAGCACACCACCCGAAGTGTGGTTGTCTGGAAAAAGAATCATCTGTTTTCTCCGGCCACGTCTTTATTTATCCAGGAAATCAATATGATGCGGGCAAAAATGGAATAGCAGGTCAAAACAACTGAATAATCAGGCGGAAACAGGGCGGTGTCAAACGTGGAAATAATAACAGAGCGAAAACCACATGCTGCGGCAATGGCTTTGTATAGAAATATTGGGTATAAAAATATTTCCAACTATGGGCAATATGAAGATATATCCGATTCCGTTTGTCTAAAAAAGAAACTATAAATTGAAGTTTGGGAGGAGCGCTGCATATGGATTTCCCTTTTTATGATGCACCTAATACAGCCACGATAATCTGCTGCCATATTATAGATGATGATGAACCCATCTTATATGTATCACATGATGAAGATGATGGAATGTGGCAATTTTTGTGTGGCTTGACACACAATACAGATGAAGCGAGAATGGTATCTTTAAAAGAAGTGTTCGATTTAGACAATTCTGTTGGTGTTCTTAAAGATATGCCATGCGGTTATTATGCAGAAAGAAAAACACAAAATGATAATTGGGTTGTGAAAAAGAAAAATCCTAATTGACGAATTAGAGTTTAGGGGGGGATGAAGCTAAGTCATTCTAATTGAAAGTGAGGATATTATGGGAATCTTTTCTATCAAAAGTAAAGAGGAAAATACCAATAATGAGGAATGCAATATCATATTACACTTAAATATGCGGTTAATGCCTGTTGATAGAGGAACTTTCTTTGAAGATCCTATTGATGATATATTGCATAAATATGACATTGGAGAAGTGATTGGTGGAGGGACATCACTTTCAAAAGAGAGAATGCCAATTTCTTGTGATATAGATTTTAGAATTAAGAGGGATAAAATTGACAATTTTATTTCTTTCTTAAAAAATGCTCACACTATTGCCCGGGGTAGTTATATTTATGTAGAGTATAATGGCGAAAAAAAAGAAATTGGAGTATTAGAAGGGCTCAGTCTGCAGCTTGATGGAACTGGTTTGAGTGAGGATGTATACAAAGAAAATGATGTAAACGATGTTATTTCCGAAATAAATGCTTTACTTAAAGGAAAAGGTCAATATTACAGTTACTATATTGGTGAAAAAGAAACAAATTTATATTTTTATGGTAATTCTTTTGAAGAAATGAAACAGATTATAGTTAATTATACGAAAACATCTCCATTATGCAAGAATAGTATCATTGAAAAAATTTGATTTGTGAGAGACACCTAATATGCCGGTAGGTACAGACTTGGAGTTATGCTTTGATGATACGGGCAGATATTTTATTGATACTAATACGGGCAGCCGAATTAAATAAAAAGGAACGGATAAATCCTAAGTCGTAGAACAGAAAATAGAACTTGTAGAAGGTAGATGGAAAACATGGATGCACAGATTTTCTGGAATGTTATTGGAGAATACAATGCACAAACCATGATAATACAAATAGGCTTATTCATATTTTTAATTTCGGCCATTGTAGTATCTTATATGCAAAAAATAAACTGGTCTGCTAAATTTGCATTGGGAATTACAAACTTATTTATAGGTTTCGTTTTTTTTGGATTATATGGAACAGAACCTGTTCAAAAATATTTTGCCGTGCCGTTATACTTGCTTTGCGGAGTTTTGTTTTTATATGAAAGCTGGCATAACAGAAATGATGTTCTCCTGAAACCTAATATATTGCAAGCGGCATTGTTAGCACTTTATCTGCTTTATCCTTTTGTTTCCGTATGGTTAGGTAATTCATTTCCACAAATGGCAACATACATTATGCCTTGTCCCGTAATAAGTTTAAGTATAACTGTTTATGCAGGATATAAAAATAAAAACAAGCTGCTTCTTGCCCTTTTAACACTTTGGGGATTAACTGGAATAAAATCAGTGTTTTTTCATGCTTATGAAGACCTGATTCTTTTAAGTTGCGGGTTATATGGTGTAGTATTGCTTTTTAATGAAATAAGAGCGTCGAAACGAAATAAATAAAGGGTAATTTGCGGAAAACAAAACGGAGAAATATTGTATGACGATAGAAGAAATGTTTGGAGATTTATACTCTATTGATATTATGGCAGAAAAGAAAACAGGTGAGATTGTACTGTTCTTGATTTGCTATGGTTTTATTGATGGAGAAGAAAAAACTCAAAGAGCATTGTTGTCTAAAATCGAAGCATATTTGAAGTATATTAAGAGTGCAGAATTTCAAAATGAATATTTGAAGAGGTGCTGTCATGGAAGAGCTTTTGATTTATGCAGTCTTGCTCTCTGAAGAATTAATTCAAGAAAGTGAATATAATAATCTGCTTGATGAATTATTTCTCAGCAATCCTGAAAATGATGATTTACTTCATTTAGAATGGGAAACCGACATAAAAAAAGCCGTGGTCAATATAAGGACGCATATGGACTATAATAATTTTGATTTTAATCGGTTTGGCAAAGTTTTAATGAGCAAATTAAAGGTCATTTATACAAATTGTACGGATATAAAAGCATTTGCGAATCGAATGTATAACTTATGGAAAAGCCTGCCAGAGAACATTCAAAATATAGAGCCATTTCAGATATTATGCTACGCTGGCGATTCTTTATACTGGGGCGATGAAGAGCAAGCGAGGAATATATATGAGTATATGCTGAACTACTATGAGCGTTCCAATTTGCCGGAAAGTTAAAGAAAACAATAAATCCTAAGCTGTAGAGCGGGAAGCTTGAAAAGTATAAATATCCTTATTTATCGATAGACCACTTGAAAATGGGTTTGATTCGCAGCGGCTATACCAAACTCACACCCGAAGACGATGGCAAACTCACAGAGTATCTATGGCCTATTGTTCGCGAAATGATTAAAACCGCCATAGAAAATAGGCAAAACCTTATTATTGAAGGGTGTCATATCCCTTTTGATTGGACAAATGATTTTGCAAAAGAATATCTTGAGAACATCAGATATTTTTGCCTTATAATGAGCGAAAATTATATTAAAAATCATTTCGACAGTATCAAGAAGTATGCAAGTGCCATAGAAAGCCGCTTAGACGATGAATGGTGTACTAAGGAAAGTGTTTTGGAAGATAATACACAGTTTTTGGAGCTTGCCAAAAGGTATAATGTAAAATATGTGCTGATTGATGATAAGTATGAGATAGATATTGATTTATTCCAATAAATTCCCGTTTATCGGGGAGTTCAATCAAGCTCTGGACGACTGTGTCTAGACATCCCGGATATCCCTTATTTTCTGCCCGTTTTGTACAGCGGAAGCAGCCTTCTCTTAGCGTATGGCCGTCATTCCTTTGAAGGGTACAAAAGAGCGGCGGTCCTGAATTTCTTCAAAGCCGCCGGTACATGATAAAGGCATGGTAATTGCCTGCTGAACGACGGCTTTTTTCTTTGCCGTCGCCCGGCAGATGTTACATTAAATTTTCTAAAGTAGATTACAATTATAATTCATTGATTGTTTCAGTAATTGCCATGTTGCGTATGCGTTTTGCCGGAGCGTAGACTGATATAACACATGAGAAAATGACCAGTAAAAGTATGATTGCAATCGAAGTAAAAGGAATATTCCAAATACCACCAAAATGGGTAATAACAACCTTTACATAATGCTCATGTACGGTAAAGAAGCAAGCAACCGAAAACAATAGATAGACCGCCAGCACTACACTATTCCGAACCAAAGACCAAAAGATAAGCATTTTGAGAAAATCTAAACTTTTGGATTTTC
>CALWAZ010000077.1 GCA_944375725.1 uncultured Merdimonas sp.
TCGTATATGTAGACGCAAAGATGAACCCGGAAGAGTACCTGAAGGCCATTGACAACGCGATTGCAAACAACGCATCCGGTATCGTTACCTGTACACCGGACCAGACCATGTCCCAGGCTGTTGTTACCAAGTGTGAAGAGGCTGGAATCCCGGTTGTAGCTGCCGATGACGCTCTGCAGGATGAAGCTGGCGAGAAGCTGGCTCCCTGGGTAGGAATCAATGCTTATGTAATCGGTGAAGCAAACGGCGAGTGGCTTGCCAATTATGTAAAAGAGAACAGCCTGGCTGAGAACGAGGAAGTAGGTCTTCTGATCATGACCATGGATACCGTATCCAGCTGCGTACCGCGTGCTGAGGGCGAGTATGACAAGTTCACCGAGCTGGTACCGGAGTTTGATACCGCAAGAATCTTCAAGGCTGATTATGACGGAACTACTGACAAGGGCAACACTGCAGCAGCAGCCGTAATCACAGGACATCCGGAAATCAAGACCTGGCTGGTAACAGGCGCAAACGAAGAGGGATGTATCGGTGCGGTTCGTGCTCTGGAGAGCGCTGGTCTGGACAAAGACGCCTGCGTAGTAGGCCTTGGCGCTTACATGGCAAAGGATGAGTGGAACAACAAGGGAGCAGACGGAACCTGCATGAAGGCATCCGCGTACTTCCCGGCAGCAGCAGTAGGCGAGGGTTCTGTAGAAGTGCTTCTCGGCCTCATCAACGGCGAGGATGTTGAGATGGAGACAGCTGTAGACGCAGTGGTAGTTACTCCTGACAACTACAAAGAAGTAATGGGTAAAGACGCAGAATAAATTTCAAAGACAAGGCCTGATAATATGGAGCTGCCCGCTCCGGCGGATGAAACATCTGCCGGAGCGGGCAGCTCCAGTTTTCTGTATCCGGAAAGATGTCCGGATGGCAGTTCAGAGGCTTATTCCAGAATGGACTGGCGGTACTGGGAGGGCGTCACATTTTCCCATTTTTTAAAGGTGGTGCAGAAGCTGGTCTCACTGTTGAAGCCTGTGCTGAAGGCAATATTTTTGATGGAGGTCTCGGTGGACTTCAGCAGATACTTCGCGGCAGAGAGCCGGGTCTTGATCAGATACTGATGGGGCGTGATTCCGGTCTCTTTTGTGAATACCCGGGTAAAATGGAAGAGACTCATATTGGCCTCAGCCGCCAGCTTTTCCAGAGAAAGATCACTCTGGAAATGTTCGTTGATATAGGAGATGGCGTCAGCCATGGTGGCCCCGCAGACTTTATTGCGCCTGCTGTCCTCAGAGGAATACAGAAAGTTGTTCAGAAGCTTTGTAATATAGCCGGACAGCTTTCCTTCCAGAATCGTGGAGGCAGTGCGGAATACATCGTAAATCTTTTGAAGCTGCTGGACGGGGGCGTCAGAGCCTTCCGTATCCAGGATTTGACCATGGCCGTTGGTGATTTCCTCAAAGTAGTCCCGCGCCAGCCTGCCGTCAAAATGCAGCCACAGGGCGTCCCAGGAACCGGTGCTGCCATAGCTGTGAGGCTGGTAGCAGTCCAGAATCACGAACTGCCCGGCTCTTGCGGTGAGCTTTTTTCCAGGGATTGTAATGCTGCAGCTCCCTTTGACAATATACATGATGAGAAAGCTGTCGAAACGGTTCCGCCGGATCCAGTAGCCGGCGTCATAATAGAAATACCCCACAGAGGTGGGATAGAGATAGAGTCTGGCGGCCAGAGCGCTGGGAGCGTATACGTAATAATCTGAGTCCGGGGACACCTTGGCTTCCTGTGAACGCATAGGGAACCCTCCTTAAAATTTTTGCTGGTTTTATTATAAAAAGCCCGGTAGAGATTGTCAATTTATTTAAACGTCTCAGCAAAAAAAGCTAATGAATACAGGAAATCTGTCGGATATAATAAAACAAAAATGATAAATTCTTGAAAGGAAGGATACGTGAAAATGGGTGAAGTGAAAATCTGGGAAGAGAGGATTGTAATTCCTACCTATGAGGTGGGCGAACCGGACAAAAATCCCATGTTCCTGGAAAAGAGAGTGTACCAGGGGAGCAGCGGAAAGGTCTATCCTTATCCGACGACCGAGAAGATCAGCCGGGTGAAGACGGATAAGGAATACCAGGCGGTCTTCCTGGAAAACGAGTATATTAAGGTGATGATTCTGCCGGAACTGGGAGGCAGAATTCAGAGAGCCTACGACAAGACAAACGACTATGATTTTGTGTATTACAACCATGTGATTAAGCCGGCTCTGGTAGGCCTGGCGGGACCCTGGATTTCAGGAGGCATCGAGTTCAACTGGCCCCAGCACCACAGACCGACCACCTATATGCCGGTAGATTACAAGCTCCAGGAGAATCCGGACGGAAGCAGGACGCTGCTGGTCAACGATGTGGATCAGATGTACGGAACCAAGGGCATCGCGGCCTTTACCCTCTATCCGGGAAAGGCTTACATCGAGATCCGCGGCCAGCTCTACAACCGGACCTCCATGCCTCAGACCTTCCTCTGGTGGGCAAATCCGGCGGTGGCTGTCAATGACTATACCCAGTCCATCTTCCCGCCGGATGTACATTCAGTCATGGATCACGGAAAGCGCGACGTGTCCCGGTTCCCCATCGCAAGGGGCGTCTATTACAAGCACGATTACAGCGAGGGCGTAGACATTTCCCGGTATAAGAATATCCCGGTTCCCACCTCCTACATGGCAGAGCATTCCGATTATGATTTTGTGGGCGGGTATGATTATCAGAAGGAAGCCGGCCTGCTTCATGTGGCGGACCATCATATTTCCCCGGGAAAGAAGCAGTGGACCTGGGGCTGCGGAGATTTCGGAAAGGCCTGGGACAGAAACCTGACCGACGAGGACGGGCCCTACATCGAGCTGATGACCGGTGTATACACGGAGAATCAGCCGGATTTCACCTGGCTGAAGCCCTTTGAGGAAAAGACCTTTAAGCAGTACTTCATGCCCTACAAGAAAGTGGGAGCAGTAAAGAATGCGTCCATCCATGCGGCCCTGAACCTGGAGACCGCAGAGGACCATATCCATGTGGTGGTCTATGCCACAGAGCGGTATGAGGATGCCCAGATTGTGGTAAAGAAGCAGGGAGAAGAGGCGTACCGGGAGAAAACCCTTCTGTCCCCCACAGACATTTACGAAAAAGACATTCCTGTGGGAGCGGAAAAGCCCCAGGACATTCAGGTGCTGGTATACGGAGGGGATCGGCTGCTGGTAGAATATCAGCCCCAGGATGAGGGAATCCCGGAGCTGGCGAAGCCGGCGGAGGCCGCAAAGGACCCGGAAGAGCTTATGACCAATGAGGAACTGCTTCTGACAGCCCAGCATATCGAACAGCACCGGCATGCTACCTATCTTCCGGATCCCTATTATCTGGAAGGCTTAAAGAGGGATAAATACGATATCCGCATCAACAATGCCTACGGCATGCTGCTGCTTCGGAGAGGCCGTTTCGCGGAGGCGGAAGAGCATTTCAAGGCGGCCATCCACCGGCTCACCTGGAGAAGCCCCAACCCCTATGACAGCGAGGCCTACTATAATCTGGGACTGAGCCAGTTCTATCAGGAGAAATATGATGAGGCCTTTGACAGCTTTTACAAGGCCACCTGGACCAATGAACAGCAGGAGATGTCCTTCTACTATCTGGCTGTCATCGCCTGCAGAAAAGGAGACTGGCAGTCCGCTCTTGATTTTGTGGAGAAGGGACTCATCAAGAATATCCACAACATCAAGGCCCGCGGCCTGAAGGCAGCAGTGCTCCGGGTGCTGGGAAGGAAGGAAGAGAACCGTGCCTGGATTGCGGAAAATCTGAAGATCGATCCCTTCGACTACGTGTCCAGAAATGAGGCAGTTCTGAGTGCGTCTGCAGAGGAAAAGGATGCGCGCAGAGAAGAGATGAAGAAGCTGATGCGTGACTTCCAGGAGAGCTATCTGCAGACGGCCCGTGATTACGCGGAGGCAGGTTTCTACGCGGAAGCCGTGGATGTGCTGGAGGGCTGCACGAAGGAATGGCCCATGCTCTTCTATTACAGAGGCGCTTATCTGCTGAAGCTGGGAAGAGAGGCCGAGGCGGCGGAGGCCTTTGAAAGAGCGGAGAAAATCTCACCGCTGTACTGCTTCCCCAACAAGCTGGAGGATATTCCGGTGCTGGAGGCAGCCATTGCCGAAAATCCGGATGGCGCAAAGGCCTATTACTATCTGGGCTGCCTGTACTATGACAAGCTGCAGTTTGAGAAGGCCGCGGAGCTCTGGGAGAAATCCATACAGCTGGACGACAGCTATCCCACCGTGCACAGAAACCTGGCTCTGGCTTATTACAACAAACAGAACGATCCGGAACGGGCAAAGAAAGAGCTGGAGAAAGCCTTTACGCTTGACGAGACAGACGCCAGAGTCCTTCTGGAGCTGGATCAGCTCTATAAGAAGCTGGGCACACCCTTTGAGAAGCGGCTGGAGCTCTACGAGAGCCACAAGGACATTATTACAGAGCGTGACGATGTGATGCTGGAGTATGCGACCCTGTACAACCTGGCAGGAAAGCCGGAAAAGGCATACGAGATCATCATGGGCCACTCCTTCCGCCCCTGGGAAGGCGCAGAAGGACGAATTTCCGGACAGTACAAGACCGCGCTTCTGGAGATGGCGAAGAAGGATATGGCCGCAGGCGCTTACAGCGAAGCGGAAGAAAAGCTGGAAAAGGCTCTGGCATATCCGGAAAACCTGGGAGAAGGAAAACTGGAAGGAACCAAGGACAACAATCTCTATTATTACCTGGGACTGGTAAAGGAAGCTCTCGGGAAAGAGGGAGCGGAAGACTGCTTCCATCTGGCGGAGCTGGGAGATAATGAACCGGCGGGAGCCATGTATTACTATGACCAGCCCGCTGACATGATTCTCTACAAGGGCCTGGCCAAGCAGAAGCTTGGAAAGACAAAGGAAGCCCACGCCTGCTTCAATAAGCTGATGGATTACGGTGAGCGGCATCTGAACGATGTGGTAAAGAATGATTTCTTTGCGGTATCCCTTCCCGACTTCCTGATTTTTGAGGATGATATGGACAAGAGAAACAAGGCCCACTGCTATTACCTGATGGGACTGGCAAATCTGGGAATGGGGCAGAAGGAAAAGGCTGTGGAAGAGTTCGACAAGGCTCTGGAGTACGACTTTAACCACCAGAACTGCCGGATTTACAAAGAGCTGGCAAAGGGGGAGCTGCAATGACGAGACTGGAGAGCATTACTGCAGAAAATTTTAAACCTTACGGAACGGTGCTGGAATTTCCGGAAAATTATGGTGACACTTTTTATATTGTAGATACGGAAACAGACCAGCCGTGGAGGGTAGCGGTATTCCGCTACTCCTCCAAAGAAATCAAGGTGGTGGAGAATCATCCCACCTCCAAGGAAAGCTTCGAGCCTCTGAAGGGCATCACGGTGCTTCTGGCAGCGGAGCATGAGAATCCGGAGGATTACCGGGCCTTTGTGCTGGATAAGCCGGTCTGCTTAAAGAAAGGAATCTGGCACCAGGTGCTGGCCCTGACCCCGGAGGCTCAGGTGAAGATCACCGAGAATCTGGAGGTGCCTTCGGAGTTCTATGAGTTTCAGGAGCCCAAAGGAGTATTTTTGGTATAATTGACAGAAACCCGGGGAGTCCCCGGTATGGTTCTGCTGTGGAAAATGTGCGTAAGAGATTTTTCACAGCAGAATTCTTATATAAAATAAGAAAAATTTGTATTAACTTATTCCGGAAATTACGTTACAATCAAATAAAAAACTATGGGGGTACGGATGTGAAGAATACTACGGAATTAAAACAGCTTTTTGCGGACGGCGCATATGACGGGCTTTTAAAGGATATTTATCTGGATGACGCGCTGATGGATTATCAGAGACAGCGCTATGTGGACGCAGTGTCCAGATACGAGGAGCTTTACGGAGCAGGAGAGGTGGAGATTTACAGCGCTCCGGGGCGCAGCGAGATCGGCGGAAACCATACGGATCATCAGAATGGAGAGGTTCTGGCGGCCTCCATCAATCTGGATGCTATCGGCATTGTGGGCAGACTGGACGGAACCGTGCGGGTGGTGTCCGGAACAGCGCCGGAGATTCAGATTTCTCTGGAGGATCTGGAGGCGAAAGAGGAGGAGCAGGGAACCACAAAATCTCTGATCAAGGGAGTGCTGGCCGGTATCCGGGAGCATGGCGGAAAGATCGGCGGCTTCCAGACCTATATTACCAGCGACGTGCTGATAGGAGCAGGCCTTTCTTCCTCAGCGGCCTTTGAGACTATCATCGGAACGATTGTGTCCGGTCTGTACAATGATATGAAGATTTCCCCGGTAGATATTGCCATTATCGGGCAATACGCGGAAAATGTGTATTTTGGAAAACCCTGCGGCCTGATGGATCAGATGGCGAGCTCTGTGGGAAATCTGGTGCATATTGATTTCGCGGACAAGAAGAACCCTGTGATCGAGCGGGTAGAGTGTGATCTGGAGACTTACGAATACAGCCTGTGCATTACGGACACCAAGGGCTCCCACGCGGACTTGACAGCGGATTACGCGGCAGTTCCCAGCGAGATGCGTGCCGCCGCGGCCGTATTCGGCAGAGAGGTGCTTCATGGAGTGACGCTGGAGGAACTGATTGACAGATCGGCAGAGGTGCGTGAAAAGGCAGGAGACCGTGCGCTGCTGCGCGCCATTCATTTTGTGACAGAGAATGTGAGAGTGCAGGAGGAAGTGGCGGCCCTGCGGGCGGGTGATTTCCAGGCATTCTTACGCGGCGTGAAGGCTTCCGGAGATTCCTCCTTCAAATATCTGCAGAATGTCTACACCAGTCATGATGTGCAGCATCAGAATGTGTCTGTGGCGCTGGCCATCAGCGAGGCTGTG
The DNA here is from genome assembly GCA_944375725.1 of uncultured Merdimonas sp. Lineage (GTDB taxonomy): Bacteria > Bacillota > Clostridia > Lachnospirales > Lachnospiraceae > Laedolimicola. The sequence goes on from CALWAZ010000077.1 coordinate 6,909, forward strand.
CTGAAGGACAAGGGAGTCAGCCGTGTACACGGAGGCGGATTCGCGGGAACCATCCAGGCGTTCGTGAAGAACGAGGCTGTGGAGGAGTATAAGGAGATTATGGACAAGACCTTCGGGAAAGGAGCCTGCAGCGTGCTGAAGGTGCGTAAGTACGGCGGCATGAAGGTGTTATAAGGAAAGCGGGTGCGGAAAAATGAGCAAAATATTAGTGACCGGCGGCGCCGGATATATCGGAAGCCATACCTGTGTGGAGCTTCTGAATGCGGGGTATGAAGTCGTTGTAGTAGACAATCTGTACAATGCCAGCGCGAAGGCCCTGGAGCGGGTGGAAGAGATTACCGGAAAAAAGGTGGCTTTCTACGAGACTGACATTCTGGACAGGGAAGCGCTCTCAAAGATTTTTGATGAGCATGAGATTGAGGCGGTGATCCATTTCGCGGGATATAAAGCCGTGGGAGAGTCTGTGAGAAAGCCCATTGAGTATTATTACAACAATATGGCGGGCACGCTGGTGCTCTGTGACGTGATGAGAAATCATGGAGTAAAAAATATCGTGTTCAGCTCTTCCGCCACCGTGTACGGAGACCCGGCCCAGATTCCCATTACGGAGGAATGCCCCAAGGGTTCCCCCACGAATCCCTATGGCTGGACCAAGAGCATGCTGGAGCAGGTGCTTACAGACATTCATACAGCCGATCCGGAATGGAACGTGATTCTTCTCCGGTACTTCAATCCCATCGGAGCCCACAAGAGCGGCCTGATCGGCGAGGATCCCAAGGGAATCCCCAACAATCTGTTGCCCTACGTGGCACAGGTAGCTGTGGGAAAGCGGGAGAAGCTGGGCGTGTTCGGCAATGACTATGACACCCCGGACGGAACGGGAGTCAGAGATTACATCCATGTGGTGGACCTGGCGGCCGGCCATGTGAAGGCCATCGAAAAGCTGAAATCCAATCCCGGCGTGGAGGTTTACAATCTGGGTACCGGAAAGGGCTACAGCGTTCTGCAGGTGGTGGCAGCCTTTGAGAAGGCATGCGGCCATAAGATTCCCTACGAAATCAAAGAGCGCCGGGCGGGCGATATTGCCGTCTGCTACTGCGATCCCGGAAAGGCGGAAAGGGAGCTGGGCTGGACGGCCAGATATGGAATTGACGAGATGTGTGAAGACACCTGGAGATGGCAGAGCAGGAATCCGGACGGATACGCGGATTAGGAGACATTATGAGCAAAAATATTAATACTTTGATTGGAGAACTTATTTCTTACGGAATGGCAGAGGGACTGGTGGACCCGGCAGATGAGGTCTGCCTGACAAACCGGCTGCTGGAGATTCTGGGGCTGCAGGAATATGAGAAGACAGAGCTTCCGGAAAAGCCCCGGGCTGTTCACAAGATTCTGGATGACATTCTGGATTACGCGGCAGAGCAGAAGATTCTGGAGGAGGATACGATCACAAACCGGGATCTGTTTGACACAAAAATCATGGGAGCCCTGACGCCCCTTCCTTCCCAGGTGCAGAAGCGCTTCTGGGAGAAATACCAGGAATCCCCGAAGGCGGCCACAGATGATTACTATGCGTTCTGCCAGGCCACAAACTATATCCGCCGTGACCGTATCGCGAAGGATGAAAAATGGGTGGCTGACACGGAGTACGGCCCCATCGACATTACCATCAACCTGTCCAAGCCGGAAAAGGATCCCCGGGATATCGCAAAGGCCGGCAGGGCCAGGAAGACAGGCTACCCCAGCTGTCTGCTGTGCCGGGAAAACGAAGGCTACGCGGGCCATCTTCTTCATCCGGCCAGGCAGAACCACAGGCTGATTCCGCTGAAGCTTTCCGGGCAGGATTACTTTCTGCAGTATTCTCCGTATGTATATTACAACGAGCACTGCATTATCCTGAATAAGGAACATATTCCCATGAAAATCGACCGGGCAGCCTTCTGCAAGCTCCTGGATTTTGTGGGACAGTTCCCTCACTACACAGCAGGGTCCAACGCGGATCTGCCCATCGTGGGAGGCTCCATTTTAAGCCACGATCATTTCCAGGGAGGAAATTATGTGTTTGCCATGGCAAAAGCGCCCTATGAGAGATACTTTACCATGGAAGGATGGCCGGATGTGACAGCCGGCACCGTGCGCTGGCCCATGTCTGTGATACGTCTCCAGGGAAAGGATCCGGAGCGGATAGCAGACGCGGCAGATCATATTCTGAAGTGCTGGAGAAGCTATACGGATGAGGCGGCCTTTATCTACAGCGAGACAGACGGAGTTCCCCACAATACGATTACACCCATCGCCAGAAGGCGGGAAGAGCTGTATGAGCTGGATCTGGTGCTGCGGAACAATATCACCACCGAGGAGCACCCCATGGGCGTCTACCATCCCCACAGCGAGTACCATCATATCAAGAAGGAAAACATTGGCCTGATAGAGGTCATGGGACTGGCTGTGCTGCCTGCGAGACTGAAGAAAGAGATGGCCCTTCTGGAGGACGCCATTTTGAACGGACGGGATCTGCGCGGCGACGAGGTCCTGGAAAAGCACGCGGACTGGGCGGAAGCCTGGATGAAGGAATATGAGGTGACACCGGAAAATATCCATTCCATCGTACAGAAGGAGATTGGGAAGGTCTTCGCGAAGGTTCTGGAATGCGCCGGCGTATATAAGCGTACGCCGGAAGGCCAGGAGGCCTTTGGCCGATTCTTAAGCGTGATTGAAAAAGCCTGAAAAGAGTGGAAAAAAGAGTGCCTGTCAGGCATTTAAAGTCTGAATAACAGACAGAAAAAAACAGGGACAGAAAATTCCGAAAAGGAATTTCCTGTCCCTGCCTGTTTTCAGAATGGTATGTTAAGCGAATTTCTGAATGTAGCTGATTATCAGAATCGCCACTACAATAAGCGGAAGAATATAAGTCACGTAAAATCTCGTCCATTTCGGGAATTTGATACCCTTTCCGGCATCGGCCTCCGCGATGAAATTCTTCCAGCCCCATCCATACCGGCTGGTGCAGAAGAGCAGATACAGCACGCTTCCGATAGGCAGCAGGTTGTTGGAGATGATGAAGTCCTCCAGATCCTGGATGGTGCTTCCCGCGCCCAGAGGCTGAATGCTGCTCCATACATTGAAGCCCAGCACGCAGGGCATGGACAGAACCAGAATGACCACCAGGTTTACCAGAATGGCTTTCTTACGGCTCCAGCCCCAGAGGTCGATGGCAAAGCTGATAATATTTTCAAATACCGCAATCACCGTGGACAGGGCCGCGAAGCTCATGAACACGAAGAACAGGGAGCCCCAGAGGCGTCCTCCGGGCATCTGGTTAAATACATTGGGCAGGGTGACAAATACAAGTCCGGGTCCCTCGCCGGGATCTACGCCGAAGGCAAAGCAGGCCGGAAAAATCACAAGACCGGACATCAGCGCTACAGTCGTGTCCAGAGCGCAGATATTGATGCATTCGCCGGTCAGACGGCGTTCCTTGCTGATGTAGCTTCCGAAGATTGCCATGGCTCCGATTCCAAGGCTTAAGGTAAAGAAGGACTGGCCCATAGCCGCGTATACAGCTTCGCCGATGCCGTTCTCTGCCATCTTTCCGAAATCGGGAATCAGATAGAATTTCAGGCCTTCTGCCGCTCCGTCCAGAGTTACGCTGCGGACGCAGAGCGCGAACAGGATCACAAAGAGCAGGGCCATCATGGCCTTATTGATACGCTCCACGCCGTTGCGCAGTCCCATGCTGCAGACACCGAAGCTTACCACCACGGTTACGATCATCCAGAAGGTCATTTCGGCCGGATTGGCCAGCATATGATTGAAGACACCGCCTACCTCATCGGGGGTAAGGCCGGAGAAGGTGCCGGAAGCCATTTTTACAATGTAAGCCAGCATCCATCCGCCCACGGTGGTGTAGAACATCATCAGAAGATAGTTTCCGGCGATGGCCACGTAGCTTGCCAGATGCCATTTGGTTCCCTTGGGCTCCAGTACATGAAAGCTTCTGGCCGCGGATTTCTGGCTTGCGCGGCCTACGGAAAACTCCATAACCATGATGGGGATTCCCAGGATTACCAGAAAGCACAGATAAATCAGTACAAATGCGGCTCCGCCGTATTTTCCCGTAATATAGGGAAAACGCCACACGTTGCCGAGTCCGATGGCGCATCCGGCTGAGATCAGGATGAAGCCAAGCCGGGACGCAAAAGTTTCTCGTTTTTCCATTTTTCTTTCTCCCTCTGTAATATGTCCGGGGAACGGTAAAACGGTCTTTCCGCGGACGTAATAGACGCTTTTTGGCCTGCAAAAGCGTACATTTGTATCTTATCAGAGAACAGTTACTACGTCAATTCAGCGCTTTGGCGCGGTAATTCGTTCAAGAAGCCCTGGAAAGCCCGGATTTCCGCGCTTGCGCGGGCCGCCTGGTCATGCTATAATGTGGCGGTTGTCTGGAAGGCTGTAAAGCAGACAGAAAAACTGTTTTATGAAGCTTTGAGGAGGAAAATATTATGAAAAAGAGAAAGTGGCTGTTCCGCGGCCTTGCCGCAGTTCTGATCCTGATCCTGCTGGCAGCCGGCTTTGGCGGGAATTATCTGGTGGATTATGCGATAGTACGAAAAGAGGAAGCGAATGACGTGGCGCCGGACTCTGTGGTAACGGAGGAAAATCAGTCTGTGATTGATGAAAACAGGGAATGGATAAGCCGGCAGAAGGAGGAGTGGCTGGCCTCCGCCGAGAGGGAGGACGCTCAGATAGAGTCGGAGGATGGCCTCCTGCTGAAAGGTGATGTATTCTGGACGGATCACGGCAGCCACCGCTGGGTGATCGCTGTCCACGGCTACGGCGGAGAGAGAGCAGGCATGTATGATATTGCCAGCTTTTACAGCCAGAAGGGCTATAATATTCTCACGCCTGACATGCGGGCCCACGGAGAGAGTGAAGGAACCTATATCGGCATGGGATGGCTGGACCGGAAGGATATTCTGAGATGGATTCAGTATGTACTGGAGCTGGATCCTTCGGCGGAAATCATTCTGCACGGCGTGTCCATGGGCGGCGCTGCCGTGATGATGACGGCGGGAGAGGAACTGCCCTCCCAGGTAAAGGGAGTGGTGGAAGACTGCGGCTATACCTCTGTCTGGGATATTTTTTCCGACGAGCTGAGTTATCTGTTCCATCTGCCTGATTTTCCGCTGCTCTATGTGGCTGACGGCATTGCCTGGGTGCGGGCCGGTTATGAATTTAAGACAGCTTCCGCGCTGGAGCAGGTGAAAAAGAGCAGTGTTCCGATCCTGTTTATCCATGGCTCGGAAGATAATTTTGTGCATACGGAAATGGTCTATGAGCTGTATGACGCCTGTGCCTCGGAAAAAGACCTTCTGGTAATCGAGGGAGCCGGACACGGGGAAGCCTACTGCAGGGATCCGGAGCTGTATTTTGAGACGGTTTTCGGTTTCCTGGACGGAGTCTGCGGGCTCTGAGCGGGGTTCGAAAAGCAGGCTCCTTTGAAACTCTGTCTTGCCTTCCGTCTTTGTCTGTGGTATACTACCCACATTGCAGAGCCCATCAAAACCAAGGTCTTTCGGGCCTGCCGCCGATTCCCGGCGTTAAATGAATCGAGTGTTCGAGACCTTCCACTCGTAAAACAAAACTAAAGGAGAACTGAATATGAAGACAAACAAGGTAACGTTTATGACCCAGGCGGCCATGATTGCCGCTATCTACGTAGTGCTCTGTGTGGTGTTCAAGCCCATCAGCTATGGAGCGATTCAGACGCGGATTGCGGAAGCGCTGACAATCCTGCCCTTCTTTACGCCGGCGGCGGTGCCGGGCTTATTTGTGGGCTGTCTGATTGCGAACCTGCTGGGTGGAGGAATCATCGCGGATGTCATCTGCGGCAGCGCCGCTACGCTGATCGGAGCGGCCGGTACCTGGATGCTGCGGAATAAGAGCAGATATCTGGCGCCTCTTCCGCCGATTATCGCCAATGTGCTGATTGTGCCCTGGGTGTTGAAATATGGCTACGGCGAGCCTTTCGGCATTCCGTTCCTGATGGGGACCGTGGGGATCGGTGAGATTCTGACCTGCGGCATCATGGGACTGATTCTTGTGACGGTGCTTGACAGATACCGCGGCCTGATTTTTAAGACGGCCTGAGTGCCAAGGCAGCCTGAAAGTGCGGCTGCGGCCTTTCTACCTATATGAATAATTGAAAAGAGAAATCATTTACAAAAGATGTCCTGAGCGGAATACGCCGGGACATTTTTTGATCGCTGCCGCAGGGAGCCCCATAAAAGGGACTTCCTTTCCGGCATGTCCGTATTATTCAAAATGTATAAAAACACCATTAAAATTTCAATGAAAAGTGAAAAATATTCTATATCCTATTTTTGAGATTTCGTCTATACTGTTCATATCAACGAAAACATCGTTAGATAAAAGGAGGAAACGGATTTATGAAAAGGAAATTACTCTCACTGACTCTGGCAGCAGTGCTGGCGCTTTCCCTGACCGCATGCGGCGGCGGTGGAAATTCGACTGAGACTACTGACAGCACAGACGCAGCTGCAACCACAGAAGAGGACGCAGACGCGGCTGAGACTACAGACACGGCAGCAACCGGAGAAGTTGCCAACAAGGACAAGCCGCTGGTATGGTTCAACCGCCAGCCGTCCAACAGCTCCACAGGAGAGCTGGATATGGCAGCCCTGACCTTCAATGACAATACATACTATGTAGGATTCGACGCAAATCAGGGTGCTGAGCTGCAGGGAACCATGGTTAAGGATTACATTGAGGCAAATATCGACACCATCGACCGCAACGGAGACGGCATCATCGGATACGTTCTGGCTATCGGCGATATCGGACACAATGACTCCATCGCACGTACCAGAGGCGTTCGTTCCGCTCTTGGAACAGGCGTAGACGCAGATGGAAACATCAACAGCGAGCCGGTAGGAACCAACACAGACGGTTCTTCCACCATCGTACAGGATGGAACACTGGAAGTTAACGGCAAGACCTACACCGTTCGTGAGCTGGCTTCTCAGGAAATGAAGAACTCCGCAGGAGCTACCTGGGACGCAGCTACAGCAGGAAACGCTATCAACACCTGGTCCGCATCCTTTGGCGATCAGATTGATGTTGTAGTATCCAACAACGATGGTATGGGAATGTCCATGTTCAACGCATGGTCCAAGGATAACAGCGTTCCCACCTTCGGATATGACGCAAACAGCGACGCAGTAGCAGCCATCGCAGAGGGCTACGGCGGAACTATCAGCCAGCATGCAGACGTACAGGCTTACCTGACCCTTCGTGTTCTTCGTAACGCTCTTGACGGCGTAGACATCGACACAGGTATCGGTACTGCTGACGAGGCAGGAAACGTACTGAGCAGCGACGTATTCACATACAACGAGGAGCAGCGTTCTTACTACGCACTGAACGTGGCAGTTACAGCTGACAACTATCAGGATTTCCTGGATTCCACAGTTGTATACGAGCCGGTATCCAACCAGCTTGACGCGACAGCTCATCCGACCAAGAACGTATGGCTGAACATCTACAACGCGGCAGATAACTTCCTGAGCGCTACCTATCAGCCGCTGCTTCAGAAGTACGACGATCTTCTGAACCTGAATGTTGAGTACATCGGCGGTGACGGACAGACAGAGTCCAACATCACAAACCGTCTCGCAAATCCGAGCCAGTATGACGCATTCGCGATCAACATGGTTAAGACAGACAATGCAACTTCCTACACAACTATTCTTAGCCAGTAAAATCCGGTAAGATTATTTAAAAAAATAAATAATTGATAAAGGACTGATTATTGGGGAGAAGAGATTCTCCCTAATAATCTTTCAGAGGGTATCCGCGGCAGGCGCGGGAATGAGCGTGGTTCCCGCGCCTGCCGCAGGTAATGAGTGTTGTTAACCAATCTATAGATACAGGAGTAAAAAGAATGGCAGATAAGAGAGATGACGTTGTCTTATCGATACGCGGAATGTGCAAGTCTTTTGGCCGCAACAGAGTCCTGGATCACATCAATCTGGATGTGAAGCGCGGAACAGTGATGGGGCTGATGGGCGAGAACGGTGCCGGCAAGTCAACGATGATGAAATGTCTTTTTGGTACATATCAGAAGGATGAAGGGACTATCTTCCTTGACGGGAAGGAAGTAAGCTTTTCCGGACCGAAGG
>CALWAZ010000078.1 GCA_944375725.1 uncultured Merdimonas sp.
TCTACATACCTGATCCACAAGGCAAACTTCGTAGCATGCCACAATCCGTCCTATGTACGCAAGTACAACATGGTACAGGAGCTGGTAGACGGCGGAACCTTCCTGCTGAACTGCCCCTGGGATATGGAAGGACTGGAGAAGCATCTGCCGGGCCAGGTAAAGAGCTTCATCGCTAACCATAATATTAAATTCTACGTGATCGACGGTATCAAGATCGGTAAGGAGATCGGACTTGGCGGACGTATCAATACAGTTCTTCAGTCTGCATTCTTCAAACTGGCAAACATCATTCCGGAGGAGCAGGCTATTACGCTTATGAAGGCTGCCGCAAAGGCTACCTACGGAAGAAAGGGCGATGCCATCGTTCAGATGAACTATGACGCCATCGACGCAGGCGCAAAGCAGGTAGTAGAGGTTACTGTTCCGGAGAGCTGGAAGAACGCGGCTGACGAGGGACTTGACTTCACACATGCTGAGGGCGGCCGTCAGGATGTTGTAGATTTCGTAAACAATGTTCAGGCAAAGGTAAACGCTCAGGAAGGAAATTCTCTTCCGGTATCCGCATTCAAGGATTATGTGGATGGTACCACTCCCAGCGGTTCTGCTGCTTACGAGAAGCGCGGCATCGCAGTGGATATCCCGATCTGGAATCCGGAGAACTGTATCCAGTGTAACCGCTGCTCCTATGTCTGCCCGCACGCAGTTATCCGTCCGGCAGCAATGACAGAGGCTGAGGCTGCTGCAGCTCCCGAAGGAATGAAGATGCTTCCGATGACAGGAATGGCAGATTACAAGTTCTCTGTTGTAATTTCCGCTCTTGACTGTACCGGATGCGGCTCCTGTGCAAATGTATGCCCGGGCAAGAAGGGTGCGAAGGCTCTGGCTATGGAGAATATGGAAGCAAACCAGGGCGAGCAGAAGTACTTCGATTACGCAGTGACTCTTCCGGAGAAGACAGATGTAATTGCGAAGTTCAAAGAGAATACCGTAAAGGGAAGCCAGTTCAAGACTCCGCTGCTTGAGTTCTCCGGCGCATGCGCAGGCTGCGGCGAGACTCCGTACGCGAAGCTGATCACACAGCTCTTCGGTGACAGAATGTACATCGCGAACGCAACAGGATGCTCCTCTATCTGGGGCAACTCTTCACCGTCCACACCGTACACGGTAAATCAGAAGGGACATGGCCCTGCATGGTCTAACTCCCTGTTTGAGGATGCCGCAGAGTTCGGTTACGGCATGAGCCTGGCTCAGCGCGCTGTAAGAGGCGGACTGAAGACCAAGGTTGAGGCTCTGATGGAGAAGGCAAATGATGATGTAAAGGCTGCCGCAAAAGAATGGCTGGATACCTACAATGTAGGAGCAACCAACGGCGCTGCTACAGACAAGCTGGTAGCTGCTCTTGAGGCATGCGGCTGCGACGAGGCGAAAGAGATCCTGAAGGATAAGGACTTCCTGGCTAAGAAGTCTCAGTGGATCTTCGGCGGCGACGGCTGGGCATATGATATCGGATTCGGCGGCGTAGACCATGTTCTGGCAAGCGGACAGGATGTAAACGTAATGGTATTCGATACTGAGGTTTACTCCAATACAGGCGGACAGTCCTCCAAGGCTACTCCGACCGGTGCGGTTGCGCAGTTCGCTGCAGGCGGAAAGGATACCAAGAAGAAAGATCTGGCTTCTATCGCAATGAGCTATGGTTATGTATATGTGGCTCAGATCGCTATGGGCGCTGACTTCAATCAGTGTGTAAAGGCGATTGCAGAGGCTGAGGCTTATCCGGGACCGTCTCTGATCATTGCTTACGCTCCGTGTATCAACCATGGTATCAAGAAGGGCATGAGCAAGGCTCAGACCGAGGAAGAGCTGGCTGTAAAGGCTGGATACTGGCACTGCTTCCGCTTCAACCCGGCTGCGCCGGCAGAGGGCAAGAGCGCGTTCACTCTGGACAGCAAGGCGCCCACAGGAAACTATCAGGAGTTCCTGGATGGCGAGGTACGTTACAATTCTCTGAAGCGTGCTAATCCGGAGAGAGCAGCGAAGCTGTTTGCTCAGGCAGAGGCATCTGCTAAGGCTCATTACGAGTATCTGACAAAGCTCGGTGATCTTTATGCGCCGGCTAAGACAGAGGAGTAAGACTGGCAGAGCTCTGAGAAATACAGATTCATAAATGAAAAGGTTACTGTCCTTCCGGCTTTGCCGGGAGGACGGCGGGAAACCGCTGCGGCAGGAGAGACTGCATATGAGCATTTCTTCTGCGCGCAGCGGTTTTTTATGTTGATTTCATAAAATTTTACCCTAAAAACCAATAAAAACACCTATAAAAGCCAAAAAAATCATGATATAATGATAATAACAGAAAGTGGGAGCATGTGTTTTATGTGGATTTGCGCCGATATGCTGATGAGAGAACAGCGGGAACAGGAGGGAAGATATGCTGGCGATTGAACGGAAAAATGAAATTCTGGCAATTTTACAGAAAGAGCAGAGGGTTCTGGTTTCCGAGCTGAGCAAACGGTATGAGGTGACGGATGAGACGATCCGCAGAGATCTGGAAAAACTGGAGAAGGAAGGCTTTGTGAAACGGACCTATGGAGGAGCGGTTCTGAACAGAAGAAAGGATCTGGATATGCCTCTTCGGATCCGGGAAAAGACAAACCGGGGGGAAAAGCAGATTATCGCGGGACTGGTCCGGGATCTGATTGAAGAAGGCGATCGGATTATGCTGGACGCTTCTTCCACCTCTTTAATGATTGCCAAGGTGTTGAAAGAGATGGAGAAGCTTACCGTCATTACCAATTCTGTGGAGGTGCTGATCGAGCTGGCAGGCCATGAGGGGATCCAGGTGATTTCCACAGGAGGCAACTTAAACGAGACCTCTCTTTCCCTGGTGGGAAACGCGGCCCAGAAGGTATTGAACGGTTATCACGTGGATAAGGCTGTGTTTTCCTGCAAGGGGATTGATATGAAGGATGGAATCACAGATTCCAATGAACTGGACAGCGATATCAAAAATGTCATGTATTCCTGCGCGGACACAGCGATTCTGGCCGCGGACAGCAGCAAATTTGACAAGGTATCCTTTGTGAAATCCATGCGGCTGAAAAAGGGGGATATTCTTGTGACAGACCGGATGCCCTCGGAGGAGTGGCAGAATTATCTGCAGGAAAACGGTGTGCGTCTGGTGGCACCGTAGGAATAATCCGCGGGCGCTGCCGGCGGCCGCAAAGAAAGGGGAAGAAAACTTATGGGAGAGACTGTTTACAATCTGGCGTTTGATTTTGGGGCATCCAGCGGACGCATGGTGCTCTGTAAGCTGGAGGATGGAAAACTGGAGCTGGAAGAACTGCACCGTTTTCCAAATCACGAGGTACGGATAGGGGGACATATTTACTGGGATCTGTTCGGACTCTATTATGAGCTGAAGCAGGGCCTGAAAAAGGCGGCGGCCAGGAAGGTGCCGATTCAGAGCCTGGCCATTGATACCTGGGGTGTGGATTATGGCCTGTTTGATAAGGATGGCAATCTGATTGGCAACCCGGTCAATTACCGGGATTCCAGGACGGATGGAGTCATTGATGAGATAGCGAAGGTCATTCCGCTGGAGGAGCTTTACGATCGCACCGGAATTGAGTTTATGTACTTCAATACGATTTTCCAGCTCTGGGCAGAGAAAAAGATGCGGCCGGTGATTCTGGACAATGCAAAGAGGATCCTGTTTATGCCGGAGCTGTTTGGATATTTCCTGACTGGCATCATGTATACAGAATATACCTTTGCCAGCACTTCCCAGCTTTTGGACGCCAGAAAGAGAGAGTGGGATTACGACCTGATCGAAAAACTGGGATTGAATAAGGAAATGTTCGGTGATATCGTGATGCCGGGAACCATCATCGGCGGACTTCTGCCTGAGGTGGAGGAAGAAACCGGGCTTCACGGAGTCAAGGTCATCGCGGTGGGAAGTCATGATACGGCTTCTGCGGTGGCGGGAGCGCCTCTGGAATCCGATGACGCGGCCTTCCTAAGCTGCGGCACCTGGTCCCTGCTGGGGATGGTTCTGGATGAGCCGATTTTAAATGAGGTGTCTTACAAATATAACTACACCAATGAAGGAAGCATTGACGGAAAGATTCAGTTCCTGAAAAATATCAACGGACTGTGGATTATGCAGAATCTCCGCCGCAACTGGTGCGAGTTTGAGGAAGAGGTGTCTTTCCCGGATATCATTCGGGAGGCACGGGCCGCGAAGCGGAAAGACTTCACGATTAAGCCTAAAGATCCCAGATTTACGGCGCCGCTGAATATGATGAAAGAGATTGTGGCCTACTGCCAGGAGACCGGACAGGGAACGCCGGAGGGGCTTGGAGAGATGGCCATGGCTGTCTACAACGGCCTGACAGAGGAGTACAGAAAGTCCATTCAGTATATGGAAGAGATTACGGGCAAGAAAGTGACCTGCATCAATATGGTGGGCGGCGGCATTCAGGATGAGCTGCTCTGCGAGCTGACAGCGAAGGCTACCGGAAAGCGGGTGCTGGCAGGTCCCACGGAGGGCTCCGTGCTGGGCAACAGTATCGTGCAGTTTGTGGCCATGGGAGCTGTGGAGAGCGTGCAGGCCGGACGGGAGATTATCAAAAATTCCTTCGATGTGAAGATTTACGAGCCGTAGAGCAGACGGCCGGCGGCGCGGCTGCCGGGACGGGAACTGACGCGGGAAAAAAGCTTGGCGGGAGCTGCTGAAATTTTTTGACTTTTCAGCAGCTCCTTTTTGAATTCATCTTGCCGGAACTGATAAAAGATCTTATAATGGAGAAGCGTCTGCGAAGGCAGCGCGGAACAAGCTTCTGCGCGGGTGGACGATAGAGAGTTGAACGGATGTAAGGTGGGAGATAATGAATGGAAGAAAAACGGAATTCAGGGCAGGTATCATGGATGGAATTCCCATTGCGCTGGGGTATCTGGCTGTTTCATTTACCTTTGGCATTATGGCGGGGGACGCTGGGCTTACGGTATGGGAGGCGGTAGTCCTTTCGCTGACCAATCTGACAAGCGCCGGCCAGTTCGCGGGCCTGGGCGTGATTCAGGCGGGAGCTTCCTTTGCGGAAATGGCGCTGACAGAGCTGGTAATCAATCTGCGCTACTGTCTGATGTCCTGTTCCCTTTCCCAGAAGCTGTCCCGGAACATGCCCTTTTTCCACCGGTTTTTTATGGCCTATGGAGTGACGGACGAGATCTTCGGTGTCTCGGTGCTCCGTCAGGGAACCTTGAGTCCCTGGTACAGCTACGGGCTTATGTGCGCCGCGGTTCCGGGCTGGACCTTCGGCACCTTCCTGGGCACTCTGTCGGGAAGCCTGCTTCCCCAGAGACTCTTAAGCGCTCTGGGAGTGGCCCTTTACGGTATGTTCCTGGCGGTGATTCTGCCTCCTGCCCGTAAGAACAGGGTGCTGATGGGAATTATTCTGGTATCCATGGCAGCCAGCCTGCTGTTTGCGAAGCTTCCGGTTCTGGGACAGATTTCATCAGGCTTTAAGATTATTATACTGACAGTATTGATAGCGGGAGGGGCGGCTTTTCTGTTCCCGGTGAAGGAGGAGACAAAAGATGCATAGTGTATTTGGCTATATTTTTGTAATGGCGGCGGTGACTTATCTGATCCGCATGGTTCCCCTTGTGCTTCTGAAAAAGGAGATTACAAATACCTGGATCAAATCCTTTCTGTACTATGTCCCCTATGTGACGCTGGCGGTAATGACTTTTCCGGCGATTCTGGAGGCCACAGATTCTCTGATTTCCGGCGCGGCGGCCCTGATTGCGGCAGTGATTCTGGCTTATAAGGGAAAGAGTCTGATTCAGGTGGCTGCGGCTGCCTGCGGAACCGTATTCGTGCTGGAACTGTTTTTATAAAGGCTCTTATAATTGTCGTGCTGGAAAGAGCGGAACTGGAGCCTCAAAGAGGCGGCGAGTGCGCATGTGGACGGGTGGCTGTGAATAGTAACGAAAGAGCGGCTGTAAAAATAAAAAAAGATGAAAAAGCCCTTGAAGTGCCTCTAAACTTATAGTATAATGAATTAAATTTAGAGGCAAAAAAGGGCCTCGTGCGAAAAAGGCAGTTACTGTCTTTTTTTTTTGAACAAATAAGCGCGGGGAGAAGAGGAAAGGAACAGGTGAAGTATGAAAGCTTTTCTGATACTGGAAGACGGACATGTGTTCACAGGCACCAGCATTGGGTCGCAGCGGGAGGTAATCAGTGAGATAGTGTTCAATACCTCCATGACAGGTTATCTGGAGGTGCTGACAGATCCGTCCTATGCGGGACAGGCTGTGACTATGACGTATCCGCTGATTGGAAACTATGGCATCTGCTATGAGGATATGGAGTCAGACAGACCCTGGCCGGACGGTTATATTGTAAGAGAGCTGTCCAGAATCCCCAGCAATTTCCGGAGTGTGGATACGATCCAGAATTTCCTGGAGAAGTATGATATTCCGGGAATCGCCGGCATCGATACCCGGGCTCTCACGAAGATTCTCCGGGAAAGCGGAACCATGAATGGAATGATCACCACAAAGGAATACACCTCCCTGGATGAGGTAATTCCCAGACTGAAGGCCTACACCACCGGGAAAGTGGTGGAGAAGGTGACCTGCCGGGAGAGAAAGGTCCTGGAAAATGACGGCCTCCGCGTGGCCCTTCTGGATCTGGGCGCCAAGCGCAATATCGCCCGTTCCCTTCACAGCAGAGGCTGTCAGGTGACGATCTATCCGGCGGGCACCAGCGCGGAAGAGATCATCGCGGACAGGCCCGACGGTATCATGCTTTCCAACGGCCCCGGAGACCCCAAGGAATGCGGGCCTATTATTGAGGAAATCCGGAAGCTTTATCATACGGATATTCCCATTTTTGCCATCTGCCTCGGCCATCAGCTGATGGCTCTTGCCACCGGAGCGGATACCTACAAGCTCAAGTACGGCCACCGGGGCGGAAATCATCCGGTCCGGGATCTGGAGACCGGAAAAGTCTATATTTCCTCTCAGAACCACGGCTACGCAGTGGATACAGACAGCCTTGACCCGGCGGTGGCTGTGCCCGCTTTTGAAAATGTAAATGACCGGACCAATGAGGGACTCCGGTATACGGGAAAAGATATTTTTACTGTACAGTTCCATCCGGAGGCCTGCCCGGGACCTCAGGATTCCAGTTACCTGTTTGACCGCTTTATACATACCATGGAGGTGAAGAAGAATGCCTAAGAATCCTTCTATTAAAAAAGTTCTCGTGATTGGCTCCGGCCCTATTGTGATCGGCCAGGCGGCGGAGTTTGACTATGCAGGAACCCAGGCCTGCCGTTCTTTGAAGGAGGAAGGAATCGAGGTTGTTCTTCTGAACTCCAACCCGGCAACGATTATGACCGACAAGGATATTGCCGATCACGTATATATTGAGCCATTGACTGTGGAAGTAGTGGAGCAGCTGATTATCAAGGAACAGCCGGACAGCGTGCTGCCGACTCTGGGCGGCCAGGCGGGCTTAAATCTTGCCATGGAGCTGGAGGAGAGAGGATTCTTGAAGGAGCATCATGTGCGCCTGATTGGAACCACCTCCGAGACCATCAAGAAGGCGGAGGACCGTCTGGAATTTAAGAGTACCATGGAGAAGATCGGTGAGCCTGTAGCAGCTTCTCTGGTGGTGGAAAGCGTGGAAGACGGTATTGTCTTCGCGAATAAGATCGGCTATCCGGTAGTGCTGCGCCCGGCTTACACCCTTGGCGGAAGCGGCGGCGGAATCGCCCACAACCAGGAAGAGCTGGAAGAGATTCTGGCCAACGGCCTGCGGCTTTCCCGTGTGGGCCAGGTGCTTGTGGAGCGCTGCATCGCAGGATGGAAAGAGATTGAGTATGAGGTAATGCGGGACAGCGCAGGCAACTGCATCACCGTATGTAATATGGAAAATATCGATCCGGTGGGCGTGCACACCGGTGACAGTATCGTAGTGGCTCCCTCTCAGACTCTGGGGGACAAGGAGTACCAGATGCTGCGTACCTCCGCGCTGAATATCATCAGTGAGCTGAATATTACCGGAGGCTGCAACGTGCAGTACGCGCTCCATCCGGAAAGCTTTGAATACTGCGTTATCGAGGTAAATCCCCGTGTAAGCCGTTCCTCCGCTCTGGCTTCCAAGGCGACAGGCTACCCCATCGCAAAGGTGGCGGCGAAGATTGCCCTGGGCTATACGCTGGATGAGATTCCGAACGCGATTACCGGCCAGACCATGGCCAGCTTCGAGCCCATGCTGGACTACTGCGTGGTGAAGCTGCCCCGTCTGCCCTTTGATAAATTTATCAGCGCGAAGCGTACACTGACCACGCAGATGAAGGCTACCGGAGAGGTCATGGCGATCTGCGACAACTTTGAGGGAGCCCTGATGAAGGCCATCCGTTCTCTGGAACAGCATGTGGACAGCCTGATGTCCTATGACTTTACTGCCCTTTCCAGGGAAGAGGTCCTCAAGCAGCTTGAGGTGGTAGACGACCGCCGTATCTGGGTGATCGCGGAAGCCATCCGGAAGGGCATTCCCTATGAGAAAATTCATGAAATCACAAAGATTGACCTGTGGTTTATCGACAAGATTGCGATTCTTGTGGAGATGGAGCGGAAGCTTAAGGAGCAGGAGCTGACTGTGGAGCTTCTGAAGGAAGCGAAGCGGATTGAATTCCCGGATAATGTGATTGCCCGCCTGACCGGAAAGACAGAGGAAGAAATCCGGGATATGCGGTATGCGAACGGCATTACGGCCGCCTATAAGATGGTGGATACCTGTGCGGCAGAATTCGCCGCCACGACTCCCTATTATTATTCTGTATTCGGCAGTGAAAATGAGGCTGATACGGCCAGCAGCCGCAGGAAGGTTCTGGTACTGGGCAGCGGCCCGATCCGCATCGGACAGGGCATTGAGTTTGACTTCTGTTCTGTGCACTGTACCTGGGCATTCTCCAAAGAAGGCTATGAGACTATTATCATCAATAACAATCCGGAGACCGTAAGTACGGACTTTGATATTGCGGATAAGCTGTATTTTGAGCCCCTGACTCCCGAGGATGTGGAAAATGTGGTAAGGCTGGAGAAACCGGACGGAGCAGTGGTGCAGTTCGGCGGCCAGACAGCCATCAAGCTGACAGAGGCGCTGATGAAGATGGGCGTGCCCATCCTGGGCACCTCCGCGGAGAACGTGGACGCGGCTGAGGACAGAGAGCTTTTCGATGAGATTCTGGAGAAGTGCGGCATTCCGCGGCCGAAGGGACATACGGTATTTACAGCGGAAGAGGCCAAGAAAGCGGCTAATGAGCTGGGTTACCCGGTTCTGGTGCGTCCTTCCTATGTTCTGGGCGGCCAGGGCATGCAGATCGCCATCAATGACAAGGATGTGGAGGAGTTTATCGGTATTATCAACCGGATTACCCAGGAGCATCCGATCCTGGTGGACAAGTATCTTCAGGGCAAGGAGATCGAGGTGGACGCGGTCTGCGACGGCGAGGATATCCTGATTCCCGGAATTATGGAGCATATTGAGCGTGCCGGTATCCATTCCGGCGACAGTATTTCTGTGTATCCGGCCAAGAGTATCAGTGATAAGGTGAAGGCTACCATCGAAGAGTATACCAGAAGACTGGCGCGTTCTCTTCATGTGATTGGCCTTATCAATATTCAGTTTATCGCCGTGGGCGACGAGGTATATGTCATCGAGGTAAATCCCCGGTCAAGCCGTACCGTGCCCTATATCAGCAAGGTGACTGGAATTCCCATTGTGCCGCTGGCTACACGGGTTATTCTGGGCCGCAAGATCCGGGAGCTTGGCTATACGCCGGGACTTCAGCCGGAGGCGGATTACTATGCTGTCAAGATGCCGGTGTTCTCCTTTGAGAAAATCCGGGGCGCGGATATCAGCCTTGGGCCGGAGATGAAATCCACCGGAGAGTGCCTGGGCATTGCGAAGACCTTCAACGAGGCCCTTTACAAGGCATTCCTGGGAGCGGGAATCCGTCTGCCCAAGTATAAGAATATGATTATGACGGTCCGTGACGAGGATAAGCCGGAGGCCGTGGAGATCGCCAAGCGTTTTGAGGCGCTGGGATATCAGATCTACGCTACAAAGGGAACCGCGAGGGCCCTGATGGAAGCGGATGTGTCTGTGCGTCTGACCAGGAAGCTGGAGCAGGAGTCCCCGAACATTCTGGATCTGATTCTGGGCCACAGAATCGATCTGGTTATTGATACGCCTTCCCAGGGCGTAGAGCACAGCCATGACGGCTTTGTGATCCGCCGGAACGCTATCGAGACGGGCGTCAATGTGCTGACAGCCATTGATACGGCAAAGGCGCTGGTGACCAGTCTGGAAAATACAGATGTGAAGGCGCTGACGCTGATTGATATAGCAAAAATCTGATGATACAGAAGAGTTTCCCGGCCGGGAGCTCTTCGCGGGGCTGCCATGAAAATCCGGGCTTTTTGTCTGGTTTTCATGTGCAGTCTCTTTTGGTGTAAAAAGGCAGACGCCTTTGACGGAGAAAGCGAGGGAAAAACTGCATGAGACTTGCGGCGGCGGCACAGATGAAAGAGATAGACCGGACAGCGATAGAGGAGCGCGCGATCCCCTCCCAGGTCCTGATGGAGCGGGCAGCCCGGCATGTGGCAGAAGAAGCAGAAGGCTGGCTGGCCAGGAAAAAAGAGGAAGGATTTCCTTCCGGGAAAGCATTTCGGATTGCAGTTTTCTGCGGCTCCGGCAATAATGGCGGGGACGGGGCGGCGGCAGCCCGCTTTCTGCTGGAAAAAGGCATGGAGGTGCGGGCCTTCCTTGTGGGAAACCGGGAAAAAATGACTCCGGATACAAGGCTGATGGAAGAAAGGCTTCAGAGGGCAGGCCTTTCCCTGGAAGACTGGCAGGAAGAAGGAGGTTCGGGAGAGGAGCAGAGAGACTGGTGCCGGAAGGCGGATTTGATCATAGACGCTCTTCTGGGCATCGGGCTGAAGGGAGAGGTGCGGCAAAATATGAGAGCTGTCCTTTCCTGGCTGGAAGAGCTGCCGGTACCGGTGCTGGCTGTGGACATTGCCAGCGGGATCAGCACAGATACAGGAGAGGTCCTGGGGACGGCTCTTCACGCGGAGCTGACGGTGACCTTTACTCTGCCGAAATTCGGCCATTATGAGGGCCAGGGAAGCTATTATGCCGGAATGTTGAAGGTATGCAGCATCGGAATCCCGGAAGAAGTGATAGAGGAAGTCCTGTCCGGAGACGGGAAACCGGTACCTGAGGCCTGCGATGAGAAATGGGCCCGGAGGATGCTTCCGAAGCGGAAGAAAGACGGCCATAAGGGAACCTTTGGAAGAGTTTCCATCACGGGCGGAAGCGTGGGGCTTACGGGAGCGCCTGTCCTGGCTTCCCGCGGCGCGGCCCGCTCTGGCAGCGGCCTTGTCTTTTTAAGCGTTCCCGAGAGTATCTATCCGATTGTGGCGGCTTCCTCGCTGGAGGTGATGCCCGCGCCTCTTCCCGATCAGAATGGGAAGATTTCTTCCGGAGCGTTTTTTCAGATTCTGGAAAGGCTGAACGCCTGCAATGCGGGCCTCATAGGACCCGGACTGGGCAGGAGCCAGGAGCTGTCTCTTCTGGTGTGCAAGCTGTTGGAGCAGACCGCGACGCCTCTGGTTCTGGACGCGGACGGCCTTTATGCCATAAAGGACCGGAAAGAGCTTTTAAGGCGGCGAAGAGAAAAGGGCCAGATTACGATTCTGACTCCCCACGAGGGAGAGTTTGCCTATCTGGGAGGAGACCTGTCTGCGGGGCGGAAAGAGGCGGCTCTGCGGTTCGCGGAAAAATATGGCTGTATCCTGGTGCTGAAAGGCCCGGCGACGGTCACGGCTTCTCCGGATGGAAAAGTTTATATCAATACGACGGGAAATAATGGGATGGCAAAAGGCGGAAGCGGAGACGTGCTGGGCGGTATGGTGCTTTCCTTCCTGGGCCAGGGAATGGAGGCATGCCAGGCAGCCGCCCTTGCGGTATACCTGCACGGGCTGGCCGGGGACATCTGCCGGGACAAGCTTGGAGAATACGGAATGCTGCCGGGGGATCTGGCAGAAGCGGTTCCATCCGCCATCTTAAGACTGCAGAGGAGTGTAAGAGTATGATAGATATGGGAAGCCTGCTGACCATGCAGGGCATGATGTTTCTGATGATATTGATTGGCGCGGGACTCAGAAAAATACAGATTGTGTCATCAGAAGGGCGCAGAAGCCTGACAAATCTGGTAGTTAATCTGATTCTGCCCTGCAACATTCTGTACGCCTTTTCCAACGGAGACGCCTCTGCCTTCCGTTCCATGATTGTGGTTGCGGCTATGGCGTTTATGATTCAGCTCGTCTGGTATCTTCTGAGCAAGGTTCTCTGGAGAAAGATGGATAAAAGCCGCCAGGGCGTGATGCGCTATGCCTTTCAGTTTTCCAACTGCGGTTATCTGGGCAATCCGGTCATAGAAGGACTTTACGGGGCGCCGGGCCTGATGTACGCGTCTGTATTTCTGCTTCCGGTCCGTCTGTTCATGTGGAGCGTGGGTTTGGAGTGCTTTCAGGAAGGCGGGGGAAGCATCGGGAAGACCGTGAAGAGAGCGCTGACCCATCCCTGTGTGCTGGCTACGATTCTCGGACTGGTATGGATGTTTTTTCCGGTGAAGCTGCCGGATTTTCTGTATAACACCATTTCCGGCTTCAATCAGTGCCTGACGCCTGTGACCATGCTGGTCATCGGATTTATTATGGCGGAAACGGATCTGCGGAAAATGTTCTGCAGGGATTTGTTTGTGATTACGGCTTTAAGGCTGCTGGTACAGCCCATGCTGGTTCTGGCAGTCTGCCGGCTGCTGAACCTGGAGACACTGGTGGCTGAGGTGGTCACAGTTCTGGTGTCCATGCCGGTGGCAAATACCACGGCCCTTCTGGCTTCCCAGCATGACTGCGATTATGCCTTTGCCAGCAATGTGGTGGTCTTTACCACCCTGGTGTCTATGATCACGATTCCCATGTACAGCCTGCTCGTGGGCGCAGTGTTTGGTTAAGCTTGCCGGTCCTGCTGTTTTGTGATAAGATGTGCAGAGACAAAGAGCAGGAAAAGCTGCGGAATATCAGAAATAAAGCAGTCAAAAAGGAGAGAACGGCTTTGAAGTGGAATAAATATACATTGAAAACGACAGCGGATGCGGAGGACCTGATCAGCTCCATGATGCAGGATGTGGGGATTCAGGGAATTGAGATTGAGGACAAGGTGCCCTTAAGCCAGAGAGAAAAGGAGCAGATGTTTGTGGATATTCTGCCGGATGTGCCTGACGATGACGGTGTGGCTTACATCAGCTTTTACCTGGAGCCTGACGAGGATCAGGCAGAGATACTCCGAAAGGTGGAAGAGGGGCTGGATGAGATCCGCGGCTGGGGCGTGGATGTGGGAGAGGCTACCATTACTGCCTCCGAGACGGAGGATAAGGACTGGATCAACAACTGGAAGGAATTCTTCCATCAGTTCTATGTGGACGATATTCTGATCAAACCCTCCTGGGAGGAGGTGCGGCCGGAGGATCGGGACAAGCTTCTGATCCAGATTGATCCGGGCACGGCGTTTGGAACGGGAATGCATGAGACGACACAGCTGTGTATCCGCCAGCTGCGGAAATATCTGACGCCGGAGACAGTGCTTCTGGATGTGGGAACGGGAAGCGGAATCCTTTCCATCATCAGCCTGAAGCTTGGCGCGAAGCGGGCAGTGGGAACCGATCTGGATCCCTGCGCCCTGGAAGCGGTAAAGGAAAATATGGAGGTCAACGGCATCGATCCGTCCTCCTTTGAGATGATGATCGGAAATATCATTACCGATAAGGAGATTCAGGACCGGGTGGGATACGGCTGCTACGATATTGTGGTGGCTAATATTCTGGCGGAGGTTCTGGTGCCTCTGACCCCTGTGATTTTAAATCAGCTGAAAACCGGCGGCATCTATATTACCTCCGGCATCATTGACGATAAGGAAGAGCTGGTAGTGAAGACCATAAAGGACTGCGGTCTGACAGTTCTTGAGGTGGCGCATCAGGGTGAATGGGTCAGCGTGACGGCCCGGAAGGATCAGTAAGGATAAAGGAGCTTTCGAGTATGCATCGTTTTTTTGCGGAGCCATCCAGGATTGGGGAAAAGGAAATTGTGATAACCGGGCCGGATGTGAATCACATCCGGAATGTTCTGCGCATGCGGCCGGGAGAGGAGCTTCTGATCGCGGACGGAAGCGGCGGGGAGTACCGCTGTCTGATTTCTGAAATCAGAGAGGATGAGGTGCGGGCGGAAATCTGCTGGAAGCTTGCCGGAAACGCGGAGCTGCCCTGTAAAATCACGCTGTTTCAGGGACTGCCCAAAGGCGACAAGATGGACTTTATCGTCCAGAAGTGCGTGGAGCTGGGCGCAGCCCGGATTGTTCCGGTCTCTACCAGGCGGACAATCGTGAAGCTGGACGCGAAAAAGGAGGCAAGCCGCAGAAAGCGCTGGAGCGGAATCTCCGAGAGCGCGGCCAAGCAGTCAGGCCGGGGAGTGCTCCCGGAGATCACCGGCGTGAAGAGCTTTCAGGAGGCCCTGAAAGAGGCGGAGGCTCTGGATGTCTGCCTGATTCCCTATGAGAGAGCGGAAGACATGGCCCGCACCAGGGAGGTGCTGGGCAGTATCGTTCCGGGCGCATCTATTGGCATTTTCATCGGGCCGGAGGGCGGCTTTGAGGAAGAAGAGGTGGAAAAAGCCATGGAAGCGGGAGCGAAGGCCATTACGCTGGGCCGCAGAATCCTGCGCACCGAGACGGCAGGCATGGCGGTGCTGGCTGTGCTTGGATATTTACTGGAGGAATAGCTATGGAAGCATATTTGGATAATTCGGCGACGACCCGCTGCTACCCAAAAGCGGCAAAGCTGATGTATGATCTGATGACAGAGCATTACGGCAATACCTCTTCCCTTCATGCTAAGGGAGTGGAAGCCGAGCGTTATAAACGGGAGGCGGCGAAGATCATCGCCCGCAGCATGAAGGTGGAGGAGAAGGAGATCTGCTTTACCTCCGGCGGCACGGAGAGCGACAATCTGGCTCTTTTGGGATGTGCCCGGGCCAACCGCAGGGCAGGAAATCATCTGATTACCACCTGCATTGAACACGCGGCTGTCCTGAATACCATGAGAGAGCTGGAGGAGGAGGGGTTCCGGGTGACTTATCTTCCGGTGGACGAAAAAGGCGTGGTGCGCCTGTCGGATCTGGAAGAGGCCCTTTGTGATGACACCATCCTGGTTTCTGTCATGTATGTGAATAATGAGATTGGTTCTGTGCAGCCCATCGGAGAGATCGGGGCCCTTTTAAAAAAGCAGAACCATAAAATTCTGTTTCATGTGGACGCGGTACAGGCCTATGGAAAATTCCGCATTTATCCCAAAAAGCTGGGCGTCGATCTGATGAGCGTCAGCAGCCATAAGATTCACGGGCCCAAGGGCGTGGGCTTCCTCTATGTGGATTCTCATGCGAAGATTCTCCCGATTCTGTTTGGAGGCGGCCAGCAGCGGGATTTACGTTCCGGTACGGAAAATGTTCCGGGAGACGCCGGGTTCGCGGAGGCGGTAAAAGAAATTTATACCGGTTTTGACGAGAAGATTGAGCGCCTGTATTCTCTCAGGGAATACTTTGTAAAGGAAATCGGAACGATTGAGGGAACCACCGTAAACGGGCCTGAGGGCCGGGAAGGGGCGCCCCATATTGTGAGCGTCAGCTTTGCGGGCGTGCGCAGCGAGGTGCTTCTGCACGCGCTGGAGGAGAAGGGGATCTATGTATCCTCCGGCTCGGCCTGTTCTTCCAACCATCCGGCCTTAAGCGGCACGCTGAAAGCCATCGGGGTCAAAAAAGATCTTTTGGATTCCACGCTTCGCTTCAGCTTCTGTGAATTTACCACAAAGGAAGAGCTGGACTATACGCTTGAGGCCTTACGGGAGCTTCTGCCGGCCCTGCGGCGGTTTACCCGGAAATAAAGCGGGGCAGTGATAAGAGAAAGGGGAAAGAGATGTTTCACGCATTTTTGATAAAGTATGGAGAAATCGGAATCAAGGGCAAGAACCGGTACTTGTTTGAGGACGCGCTGGTAGCCCAGATCCGCCACGCGTTAAAGCCTGTGGAAGGAGAATTCCGTGTGACCAAGGAACAGGGCCGCATCTATGCCCAGGCTCAGGGGGATTTTGATTTTGATGAGGCGGTGGACGCCCTCCGCCGCGTGTTCGGTATCGTGGGAATCTGCCCGGTCGTGATCCTGGAGGATCAGGGCTTTGAGAAGCTGGGAGAGGATGTGGTCTCCTATCTGAAAGAGCAGTACGGAGAGGACTGCGCTAAGACCTTCAAGGTGCACGCAAAGCGCGCCCGCAAGACCTATCCCATGGCTTCCATGGAGATGAACGCGGAGCTGGGAGGCCGGATTCTGGATGCCTTTCCGAAGATGCGGGTAGACGTGCACAAGCCGGAGCTGATGCTTCATGTGGAGGTACGGGAAAAGATTTATCTGTATTCCGATGTGATTCCCGGACCTGGCGGCATGCCGGGGGGAACCAATGGAAAATCCATGCTGCTGCTTTCCGGCGGCATCGACAGCCCGGTGGCGGGCTATATGGTGGCCAAGCGGGGCGTCAAGATCGACGCGGTCTATTTCCACGCGCCGCCCTATACCAGCGAGCGGGCCAAGCAGAAGGTGGTGGATCTGGCAGAGAAGATTTCCCGTTTTACAGGTCCCATTTATCTGTATGTAGTGAATTTTACGGATATTCAGCTTTACATTTATGAGAAGTGTCCCCATGATGAACTGACAATTATCATGCGCCGCTATATGATGCGGATCGCGGAGCGGATTGCGGAGAAGACGGGCTGTCTCGGCCTGATTACCGGTGAGAGTATCGGCCAGGTGGCCAGTCAGACGGTTCCCAGCCTGGCGGCCACCAATGAGGTCTGCACCATGCCGGTATTTCGTCCTCTGATTGCCTTTGACAAGGAGGATATTGTCACGATCTCCAAGCAGATCGATACCTATGAGACCTCTATTCAGCCCTTTGAGGACTGCTGTACCATATTTGTGGCGAAGCATCCGGTGACGAAGCCCAACGTGAACGTCATCCGCCGCTCTGAGCAGAAGCTGGCGGAGAAAATTGATGAGATGGTAGACAAGGCCATCGAAACCGCGGAGCTGATTGTGGTGGGCTGATGCCTGCTTTACGGGATTGTCTGCCCTGGCGGACATCTGCGGTTTTGCCAAATAAAAAAATTTAAAAAAATCTGCGAAAACCTTAACAAAAATTCTTCTTCATACGTCTAACAGATATAAGACAAAGAAAAAGGAGAAAAATTTATGAAAAAGAACATGGTATTAATGCTGATTGCAGCGGCGGGACTTGCGGTTTTTGCAGGATGCGCGGGAGGAGCAGCGGGCAGCCCGTCCGGTGTGGAGACGGCTGAAAGCGCTGAACAGAGCAGCGCGGAGATGGATACAGAGGCAGCAGACGCAGGATACGCGGAGGACGCAGAAGGCGCGGAAGCCCCGGCAGACACGCAGGAGGGCAGCGGAGCGGCTTCCTTTGCCTGGCTTCCCGCCGGAGTGGAGCAGCAGAAAGCGGAGACAGAGCCCAACGAAGAACTTCAGCAGCTGATAGCGGAATATTACGAAATTCCTGATTATGAGCTGGCGGATACCAGATACTATTATAATTATGTGGATCTGGACAGCGACGGGGAAAATGAAATTTTTGCTGTCGTAGTGGGAAGCTATACCAGTGGAACCGGCGGATCTTCCGCGCTCTGGTGCACCGGACAGGATGGAGCTCTTACGGTAAAACAGGCATTTACGCTGGTAAATATGCCGGTGATTGTGGCAGATAATGAGGAAGGCGGACCAAAGGATCTGATTCTGGAGCGTTCCGGCGGAGGCGCAGAGACAGAATATGTGAAGCTTACCTGCACAGACGGCGAGTATACAAATGTTTCAGACGCGGAGACCGTCACTGATCTGGAGAGTGTGCAGGGGGTAGCGATTCTCTGCAATGATCTGGCGGATGATATGCAGACAGGAAATTACCTGACTCTGGAATAGGACAGAGGAGGCAGAGGAGACAGACCAATGGAGAAATCCCACGGGTCTGTCTCCTTTTTGGCTGTCATGGGTTCAGTCCCGTCTTATCCTTTCTCTTTTTGTGTGTCTGCTGTTCTCAGGCGCTTCTTATCAGAAAAGGGCAGGCAGCATGGTTGCCCTGTCCGGCTGTCTGTGATAAAATAGAAAAATCCTGAAAGTCCGGAGGCGGATTCGGACAGCTGTCTGACAGCGGGCACAGAGAAAGAGGAATGACAGATGCAGATACGGATACGAAAATACAGAACAGAGGACTGTCCCTGTCTGGCGCAGCTCTTTTACGATACGATTCATACTGTAAATGCCGGCGATTATACGCAGGAACAGCTGGAGGCATGGGCGCCCGGACTGCCGGATATAGAGCAGTGGAACCTTTCTTTTTTGAAGCATGAGACCTTTGTGGCAGAGACAGATGGGGGGATCGCAGGTTTTGGGGATATCGATGAAACCGGCTATCTGGACCGCCTGTATGTTCACAAAGACTGGCAGCGGCGTGGAATCGCGTCTGCGCTGTGCGATACTCTTGAGCAGGCGGTATCCGCGGAAAAAATCTATACGCATGCTTCTATCACGGCCCGGCCCTTTTTCCTGTCCAGAGGCTACTGTGTGCGGAAAGAACAGCAGGTAGAGAGAAGGGGAATCCTGCTTACCAATTTTGTTATGGAGCTGGTGCGGCCCGAAAAAGCCGGGACAGATAAAAGAATGGGAGAAAATCGGACGAACCCGGGACAGCAGACATCGGAAGCATAAAAAATCTGTCCGGCGTACCGGACAGATTTTCAATAGACAAATGAGTTATTGCTCGATCATATAGGGCTTCAGGGCCTCGAGAATGGTATCCATCTCTTCGCTGGCATGGATATTCAGGTCAATGGGCTTGGACAGATCCAGACTGAAAATGCCCATGATGGACTTGGCGTCGATCACGTACCGTCCGGAGACCAGATCGAAATCTACATCAAACCTTGTAATCACATTTACAAAGGACTTTACCTTTTCAATGGAATTCAGGCATATTTTGACTGTTTTCATATTGCATAACCCTCCTAAAAAGTAAACTGTTAAGTTTATTTAGATCTTAATACCGGGGTAGGTAAAAGTCAATCCTAAAAATCCAAAATCTGAAAGGAAATCGGCGATGAAAAAAGCAGCTTTACATAACCTTGGATGCAAGGTAAACGCATATGAAACAGAGGCCATGCAGCAGATGCTGGAAGAGGCCGGATACGAGATCGTGCCCTTTGAGGAAAAGGCAGATGTCTATATTGTGAATACCTGTACGGTTACCAACATAGCAGACCGCAAATCCCGGCAGATGCTGCACAGGGCAAAAAAACAGAATCCGGAAGCGCTGGTAGTGGCCGCAGGCTGTTATGTCCAGGCCGCTGAAGCCGAACTGAAGGAGGACGGCGCTGTGGATCTGCTGATTGGAAACAACAGAAAAAAAGATCTGATTGCTATCCTGAATGCCTATGAGGCAGGGGTGAGGGAGGATACCGTCATTGACATCAATCATACCAGGGAATATGAAGCGCTGTCTGTGACGCAGACCGGAGAGCATACCAGGGCTTATGTGAAGGTGCAGGATGGATGCAACCAGTTCTGCAGCTATTGCATTATTCCCTATGCCAGAGGCAGGGTCCGCAGCCGCGGGGCCGCGGAAGTCTGTGAGGAGATCCGGGCTCTGGCCCGGGCAGGCTATCAGGAGGTGGTTCTTACAGGCATTCACTTAAGCTCTTACGGCCTCGACCTGGAAGGGGAGAATCTGCTCTCCCTGATTCGCGCGGTCCATGGGATAGATGGGATCCGGCGGATCCGCCTGGGCTCTCTGGAACCGAGAATTGTCACGGAAGAATTTGCCGCGGAGCTTGCGTCCATGGAAAAATTCTGTCCGCATTTCCATCTGTCGCTTCAGAGCGGCTGTGACGCCACGCTCCGGAGAATGAACCGCCGTTATACTGCGGAGGAATATGCGCAGACCTGTGAGCTTCTGCGCCGGACCTTTGACCGGCCCGCGCTGACCACAGATGTGATCGTAGGATTCCCGGGAGAGACACAGGAAGAATTTGAGGAAACCCTGGCGTTTTTGAAAAAAATTCAGCTTTTTGAGACACATATTTTTAAATATTCCCGGCGCAGAGGGACCAGGGCGGCTGTGATGGAAAATCAGGTGCCGGAGCCGGTGAAAACAGAACGAAGCCAGATATTGCTGGAGCTGGACCGGGAAAATTCAAAAAATTATATTCTGGGCCAGAAGGGACGGGACGTGGAAATCCTGATTGAGGAAAAGCTGACGTTAAATGGCGTGGAGTATCAGGTGGGCCATACGAAAGAGTATATCCGCGCGGCTGTGTCCGCGGATCAGGATCTGACAAACAGGATTGTTTCGGCCCGGATTGAAAAAATGCTGGAAGACAGGCTCTGCCTGGCGCGGCTGTAGCAGCCCCCGCCGTGAAACTTCCCTGGTGGGGAAATTTGGCTTGTATTTTCAGAAATTTTAGAGTACAATAGTGTGGTAGTGGTGTTCAGGAGCGTGAAAATATGAGCAGAATAGATAGCACACAGAACTTCAAAGTGGTGTCTGAGTCTGAAAACCGCGTGGGTGATATTCTCATGCAGGTATATCAGGCCATGACAGAAAAGGGTTATAATCCGGTGAATCAGATCGTGGGGTATATCATGTCCGGAGATCCGACCTATATCACCAGCCATAATAACGCCCGCAGCCTGATCATGAAGGTGGAGCGTGATGAACTGGTGGAAGAGCTTCTGAAGGTGTATATTTCCGTGAAGCTCTGACAGAATAAAGAAGAGAAAGGTTTTAAGAGTCGGGAACGGATGATGAGAATTCTTGGTCTGGATTACGGTTCCAGAACCGTGGGCGTGGCGGTCAGCGATCCCCTGGGGATCACAGCGCAGCCCCTGGAGATTGTCCGGAGAAAATCAGAAAACAAGCTGCGGCAGACCCTTGCGCGCATCGAAGAGCTGGCAAAGGAATACCAGGCGGAGATGTTTGTGCTGGGACTGCCCAAGAATATGAATAATACGCTGGGAGAGCGGGCGGATAAGTCTCTGGAGTTCAAAGACATGCTGGAGCGGCGGACCGGTCTTCCCGTAGTGATGTGGGATGAGAGGCTGACTACCGTGGCGGCAAACCGCGCCATGATGGAGGGCGGAGTGCGCCGTGAAAACAGAGGGCAGTATGTGGATGCTCTTGCGGCCGCGCTGATTCTGCAGGGATATCTGGACAGTCTCGGCACAAAAGAGACGGCGGCACAGAATGAGGAATAAAAATGGAAAAAATTTCGTTTACCCTGAATGAGACTGGAGAAGAGGTCTTATTTTATGTATTGGAAGAGACACGTCTGAACGGCACAGATTATATTCTGGTGACAGATTCCCAGGATGGCGACGGAGAAGCACTTATTTTAAAGGATTTATCTTCAGATGGGGACAGTGAGGCTCTCTATGAGATCGTGGACGACGATCGGGAGCTTCAGAGTGTGATGGAGATTTTTGAGCAGCTGCTGGAGGACGTGGATATTACCCTGGATTGAAAGGAACGCAGGAGATATCATTGAAGGTTGACAGAGAAAGTTTTAAAAAGCTGCTGAAGGAAAAAGGCTTGAAAATGACCAGACAGCGTCTGGTTGTGCTGGAGGTGCTGGCGGAGAACCCGGAACAGCATCTGACGGCGGAGGAAATTTACGACAGAATAAAAGCAGCAAATCCGGACATTGGATTGGCTACTGTTTATAGAACGGTCCAGCTTCTGCTAGAGCTGGAACTGATTGACCGGATCAATCTGGATGACGGCTTTGTACGCTACGAGATTGGAGATATGGGCGGAAAGCATCATCACCACCGGCATCATCATCTGATCTGTCTGAAATGCGGAAAGGTGTCCGCGTTTCAGGAGGATATGCTGGAAGCGCTGGAATCGGGGGTTAAAGAAGCGCTTGGTTTCCAGGTGACCGATCATGAGGTGAAACTCTACGGATACTGCAGAGACTGTTCGGAAAAAGAAAAAAAACAGAATCAGGAGGAGAAAATTTGAGAAATATCAACAATTCAAAATTGCGGATCATTCCTCTGGGCGGACTGGAGCAGATCGGTATGAACATTACTGCCTTTGAATTCGAAGACAGTATTGTTGTGGTGGACTGCGGCCTGTCCTTTCCTGAGGATGATATGCTGGGCATCGATCTTGTTATTCCGGACATCACCTATCTGAAGGATAATATTGAAAAGGTGAAGGGCTTTGTGATTACCCATGGACATGAGGATCATATCGGCGCGCTTCCCTATGTGCTGAAAGAAATCAACGTGCCCATTTACGCTACAAAGCTGACCATTGGCCTGATTGAGAACAAGCTGAGGGAGCATGATCTTCTGAACCGGGTCAAGAGAAAGGTGATTCAGCACGGGCAGTCCATCAACCTGGGCGCGTTCCGTATCGAGTTCATTAAGACGAACCACAGTATTGTGGACGCGTCAGCTCTGGCGATTTACTGCCCGGCAGGTATCGTGGTGCATACAGGAGACTTTAAGGTGGACTACACGCCGGTATTCGGAGACGCCATCGATCTGCAGCGCTTCGGTGAGATTGGAAAGAAGGGCGTGCTGGCTCTGATGTGTGACAGCACGAACGCGGAGCGTCCCGGTTTTACCATGTCAGAGCGGACTGTGGGAAAGGTGTTCGACAATATCATGTCCGAGCACAGAAATTCCCGTATTATCATCGCTACCTTCGCGTCCAATGTGGACCGTGTGCAGCAGATTATCAATTCTGCGTATAAATACGGCCGGAAGGTTGTGATCGAGGGCCGGAGCATGGTCAATGTGATCACGACGGCTTCTGAGCTGGGGTATCTGACGATTCCGGACAAGACGCTGATCGATATTGAGCAGATGAAGAATTATCCGGATGATCAGGTGGTTCTGATTACCACAGGAAGCCAGGGAGAGTCTATGGCGGCTCTTTCAAGAATTGCGGCCAATATTCATAAGAAGATACAGATCAAACCGGGAGATACGGTGATTTTCAGTTCCAGGGCAATTCCCGGAAATGAAAAGGCAGTGTCCAAGGTCATCAATGAGCTTTCCATGAAGGGCGCGGATGTGATTTTCCAGGATGCCCACGTATCAGGCCATGCCTGTCAGGAAGAGATCAAACTGATTTATTCCCTGGTGCAGCCCAAGTACGCGATTCCTGTCCACGGAGAGTACCGTCATCTGAAAGCGCAGGCGGATCTGGCTCACAGCCTTGGCATTGAAAAGGAAAACATTTTCATTCTCTCTTCGGGAGACGTGCTGGAGCTGGGCGCTGACAGCGCGAAAGTCGTCGATCATGTGCATACGGGAGCCATTCTGGTGGATGGCCTCGGTGTGGGCGATGTGGGAAATATCGTTCTCAGGGATAGACAGCACCTTGCGGAAGATGGTATTATGATAGTGGTCATGACGCTGGAAAAGCACAGCAATCAGCTTCTGGCCGGGCCGGACATCGTGTCGAGAGGCTTTGTCTATGTGAGAGAATCCGAGGATCTGATGGAAGAGGCCAGAGCCGTTGTGGAAGAGGCGGTGACGGACTGTCTGGACCGCGGAGTTTCCGACTGGGGCAAGCTTAAGAATGTGACCCGTGACGCTCTGCGTGAGCTGATCTGGAAGAGGACAAAGCGTGATCCCATGATCCTGCCTATTATCATGGAAGTATAGAGGACGGAAGATGAATACAAAGAAAGCGGCTTTAACAGTCTTATCCATCGCATTGAAAATCGTTATTATTGCAGTGCTGGCAGTAGTGCTTCTTCGGGTCGGCACCGTTGCCTACGAGTACGGCCATGCCATATTTGAGGAAGAGGCCCTGGATGAGCCACCAGGAAGGACGATCAGGGTTACGGTAGAGGAAGGCTCTTCCGTGCGGGATATCGCCAAACTGATGGAGCATGAAGGACTGGTGAAGGACTGGAAGCTTTTCTATCTTCAGATCATGTGTTCCAAATATTCAAAGACGATGCAGCCTGGCACCTATGAGCTTTCCACAGCCATGAAGCCAAGAGAGCTGATGGCGGTCATGTCCGGTGAGGAAGTGGAGCTTGACTGGGACCAAGAGGAGTCATAAGTGATTGCAGGAGAGAGAACAACAGCCTATATCAATTCCCTTGACAGAGGCAATACAGAGCTTTTAAACCAGATAGAAAAAGAAGCGAAGGAGGCCTGCGTGCCGATCATACGCCAGGAGATGCAGAGCTTTTTGAAGACGCTGCTTGCAGTCAAAAAGCCGAAAGCGGTTCTGGAAGTAGGAACAGCCGTAGGCTTTTCTGCGCTTCTGATGTGTGAGTACGGCCCGGCGGATATGCGGCTTACCACCATAGAAAAGTATGAAAAACGGATCCCCGTGGCAAAAGAGAATTTCCGCAGGGCAGGACGGCAGGATCAGATCAGGTTTCTGGAAGGAGACGCGGCGGAGATTCTGAAAAGCCTTCAGGGCAGCTTTGATTTCATTTTCATGGACGCGGCCAAAGGACAGTATATCCATTTTCTGCCGGATGTACTGCGGCTTCTGGAGCCGGGAGGCCTGCTGGTATCTGACAATGTGCTTCAGGATGGAGACATTATGGAATCGCGCTTTGCGGTGGAACGGCGGAACAGAACGATTCACAGCCGGATGCGGGAATATCTTTATGAGCTTACCCACCATCCCCAGCTTGTCACGTCCGTGCTTCCCCTTGGGGACGGGGTGACATTGAGTGTGAAAAAGGAGAATTTATGAGGGAGCATAGGAAAAAGCCGGAACTGCTGATTCCGGCCAGCAGCCTGGAGGTTTTGAAGACGGCGGTGGCTTTCGGGGCAGACGCGGTCTATATCGGAGGAGAGGCCTTCGGTCTTCGGGCCAAAGCCAAAAATTTTTCTCCGGAGGATATGAGAAAGGGAATCGCGTTTGCGCATGAGCACGGGGTACGGGTTCATGTGACAGCGAATATTCTGGCTCATGACCGGGATCTGGAAGGCATCAGAGCTTACTTTGAAGAACTCCGGGAAATGAAGCCGGACGCGCTGATTATAGCGGACCCCGGCGTGTTTATGCTGGCGAAGGAGATCTGCCCGGAGATAGAGCGGCATATCAGCACCCAGGCTAATAATACAAACTATATGACCTGGAAATTCTGGCAGCAGCAGGGAGCAAAGCGCGTGGTTTCCGCAAGGGAGCTTTCTCTGGAGGAACTGAAGGAAATCCGGGCACAGATTCCGGAAGATATGGAGATTGAAACCTTTGTCCATGGAGCCATGTGTATTTCCTATTCCGGGCGCTGTCTTCTGAGCAATTATTTTACGGGAAGGGACGCCAATCAGGGCGCGTGCACCCATCCCTGCCGCTGGAAATATGCGGTAATGGAGGAATCCAGGCCCGGAGAGTATCTGCCGGTTTATGAGAATGAGAGGGGAACCTTCATTTTCAATTCCAAGGATCTCTGTATGATTGAGCATATTCCGGAGCTTCTGGAGGCAGGCATCGACAGCTTTAAGATAGAGGGACGCATGAAGACGGCTCTTTATGTGGCCACGGTGGCGCGGACATACCGGAAAGCCATCGATGACTGTCTGGAGTCCGAGGAGCTGTACCGGAGCCATATGGACTGGTACAGGGAACAGATTGCGGCCTGTACCTACCGGGAGTTTACGACAGGCTTCTTTTATGGAAGACCGGATGAGAGCGGCCAGATTTATGACAGCAATACCTATCAGAAAGGATACACCTATCTGGGAATCGTGAATGCGGTGGAGCCGGATGGCTTCGTCTGTACAGAACAGCGGAATAAATTTTCTGTGGGAGAGATCATTGAAATCATGAAGCCGGATGGAAGAAATCCGGAGGCTGTGGTGGAAGAGATCCGCAATGAGGAGGGAGAACTCATGGAAAGCGCTCCCCATCCCCAGCAGAAGCTTCGTGTGAAGCTGAGCGTACCGGCAGAAAAGTATGATATTCTGCGGAGAAAAGAATAGAATTTAGGAAAGGCACTTCTTTTGGTGAGTTATCATAAGATAATATAAATCCACCAAAGAGGTGCCTTTTTGAAGACTTTTCCGCAACCATTACCGGCGAAAGAAGAGCAGTATTACCTGCAGAGGCTGAAAGAGGGCGACGCTCATGCACGCGATATCCTGGTGGAGCATAATCTTCGGCTGGTGGCCCATATCGTGAAGAAATATCAGGGGTCAGAGGAAGATATGGAGGATTTGATTTCCATAGGAACCATAGGACTGATCAAAGCCATTTCCACATTCAACAGTGAAAAGGGGCCCCGTCTGGCGACGTATGCGGCCCGCTGCGTGGAAAATGAGCTGCTGATGTATTTCCGGGCAAAGAAAAAGACGGCCCGGGAGACTTCCTATTATGAGCCTATCGGGACAGACAAGGAAGGAAATGAAATTCATCTGCTGGATATTATGGAAAGCAGCGAGCGTGACGCCTTCTCTCAGGTAAGCCTGAAAGCGGACAGTAAAAGGCTGTATGAGCTGCTGGGCGAGGTCCTGACACCGCGGGAACAGAAGGTCCTGATCATGCGGTACGGACTTTACAATGGAAGAGAGTATACGCAGCGGGAAATTGCCGGTGAGCTTGGAATTTCCCGCTCTTATATTAGCAGAATAGAGAAAAACGCGCTGCTGAAGCTGCGGGAGCACTTCTGAAAAAATATGTCGAAACTGTATATGGGGCCTTCTATTATCCGGTGTTCGGACGTCCCACAGACACCAGTTCGTTCAATTCAGACGAAAGTCTGCCTTGAACGTACAGCTGTCTGTGGAAAGCCGGACACAGAGATAATAGAAAGCCCCAGTTCAGTTTTTCTTCAGATTTTTTCATAGCGGATAAGCCGGATACGGGGATAGCAGAAAACCCCGAAGATACACAGCTGCTGCATTCTTTGATATTAAGAGAGAAGGCGGGGATAGGGATAATAGAAAGCCCCAGTTCAGTTTTTCTTCAGATTTTTTCATAGCGGAGAAGCCGGACACGGGGATAACAGAAAACCCCGAAGATACACAGCTGCTGTATTCTTTGATATTAAGAAAGAAGCCGGGGATAGGGATGACGGGGGACTCTGGTTTGGAATTGTGTATTTTGACGAATTTTTCCGATTTTCGGAATGGAGCGTGACTTTTGCGCTGGAATAGAGTATGATAAAAATGTTCCGTATTGAAGTTCAGCAATATGGAGTTTTCTAACCGGTATTCGCCGGATTTTTCCACATGAAATTTACAGGTCGCAAGGCAAAAGACAGGGTTTTGGGAAGGACAGGTATGGAGGGGATCTGTGTCTGAAACCGGGAGAGGTACGAAAGAGGAGCAGTATAGAGAGAAAAGAAAGGAAGGATGGTTATTGTTCAGCAAGGTACTGTCTGCCGGGATCGGGGGAGTGGACGCTTATCCGGTCCGGGTGGAGGCGGATGTGAGCGAAGGACTGCCACAGTTTCAGATGGTAGGCTATCTGGCTTCTGAGGTCAGGGAAGCAGGCGATCGGGTGCGCACAGCTCTCAGGAATGTGGGGTGTCCCATGCCGCCAAAACGGATTACCGTGAATCTGGCGCCGGCAGGGGTGAGAAAGGCGGGATCCCGTTTTGATCTGGCTGTGGCTGCTGTGGTACTGGCCTCCATGCAGAAGGTTCCGGCGGAGAATCTGCGGGGGCTGATGATTGCGGGAGAGCTGAGCCTGAGCGGCCAGGTGTTGGGAATTCCGGGAGTGCTGGCCCTGGCAGAGGCAGCCAGAACGGCAGGAGCCAGCCGGTGTATTGTTCCGTCTGTGAACGCGGCGGAAGGAGCGCTGATAGGAAATGTGGAAGTGATCGGCGTAACGGAGCTTGCGGAGCTGATTGAACTGCTGCGTCATCCGGAGCAGGGAAAGCGGGTGTTTGTGGACGGAGGACTGCTTCTGAAAAAGAGTGTCCAAAGTGAAGAGGATTTTTCTCAGATCAACGGGCAGAAAACGGTCCGGAGGGCGGCGGAGATAGCCGCGGCCGGCATGCACAATTTTCTGATGATCGGGCCGCCTGGCTCAGGTAAAACCATGATAGCGAGGAGAATCCCCGGAATCCTTCCGGCGCTCAGCCTGGAGGAAAGTCTGCGGATCACGAAGATTTACAGCGTTGCAGGGCTGCTGGAGCCGGAGGAGCCGCTGATTACAAGACGGCCGTTCCGGGCGCCCCATCATACGACCACAGCGGAAGCGCTGGCTGGAGGCGGAAGGCTGCCGCTGCCCGGCGAAATTTCCCTAAGCTCAGGAGGAATTCTGTTTCTGGACGAGCTGCCGGAATTCAGGCGTTCTGCCCTGGAAATTCTGCGGCAGCCTCTGGAGGAACACAGAATCTGTGTGTCCAGGACGGCGGGAACCTATGTGTTTCCGGCCGATTTTATGCTGGTAGCGGCCATGAATCCCTGCGCCTGCGGATATTTTCCGGATCGGAACCGGTGCGGCTGCACGCCCAAAGAGGTGTCGCGGTATCTGGGCCGGTTAAGCCAGCCGCTGCTTGATCGGATCGATATCTGCATGCAGGTGCCGAAGCTTTCTTATGAGGAGCTTCAGGAAGAAGAAAATGAGGGATCCGGCACAATCCGGAAACGGGTGGAGGCAGCCAGGCGTATTCAGAAGAAACGTTTCCGTGGAACCTCCGTTTCTTTCAATTCCAGAATGGGAATCCGGGAGACGGAGAGGTTCTGTTATCTGGGGTCAGGGGAAAAGAGGCTGCTGAAACAGGCCTTTGACAGTCTGTCCTTAAGCGCGCGGGCCTATCACAGACTGCTGCGGGTGGCCAGAACCATTGCGGATCTGGGCGGAGAGGAACGGGTGCTGGAGGCACACATTCTGGAGGCTCTGGGCTACCGCCCTCCGGAGCGGAGTGAGTGGCAGAAGGGGGTATAGATATGGAAAACATGGAAAAATACTGGCACTGGTTCTGCTCCGGCCTGTCTGCGGATCCATCTCTGGAGAGCCGGCTTATTGAAAAATTCGGAACTCCGGAAGAAGTATATAAAATAGAAGAAAAGAAGCTTCTGAAGGCTTTTCCCTCCAACCGGAAAAAGCTGTCGCTTTTGTGCGCGGGGAGAAAGGGCTGGGATTTTGGAAGAGAGGCGGACCGGCTGAGGCGGCTGGAAATCCGGTTTGTGAGCAGGGCGCATCCACTGTATCCGGAGCGGCTGAGAAAGGTGGAAGACGCGCCCTGGGGGCTGTTTTTCAGGGGAGAGCTTCCGGAGGACAGCCTTCCTGCAGTGGCCGTGGTGGGGGCGAGAAACTGCAGCGCCTACGGAAGAAATGTTTCTTTCTGGTTTGCGGAGGAACTGGCCAGGCACGGCGTGCAGATCATCAGCGGCATGGCCCGCGGTGTGGACGGAATCAGCCACAGGGGAGCCCTTCATGCCGGAGGAAAGACATTCGGCGTCCTGGCGGGCGGTCCGGACATCTGCTACCCGGAGGATAACAGAGATATTTATATGGAAATAGAAAAGCGCGGGGGTCTGATTTCGGAAAGCCCGCCCGGAACCCGGCCTCTCACATTTCTGTTTCCGCTCCGCAACCGGATCTTAAGCGGACTTTCGGACGCGGTTCTTATAATAGAAGCAAAAGAAAAAAGCGGTTCGCTGATTACGGCGGACTGTGCCCTGGAGCAGGGACGGGAGGTCTTTGCGGTTCCGGGTCCTCTGGGAGAGGCCTTAAGCGCAGGCTGTCATAACCTGATCCGGCAGGGAGCAGGGATTGCGGTTTCGCCGGAAAAGCTGCTGGAAGATCTTATGATTTTACCGGGAATTAACATGAAAAATACGCAAAAGAATAAAATTACTCTTGAAAGGTCTGAATATTTGGTGTATAGTTGTCTACGTTTACAGGCCCAGAATCTGGGGAAAATCTGTCAGGAGACAGGCTTGGCTCCGGAGAAGGCCCTGAGAATTTTAGCAAAACTGCAGCTGGCAGGCTGTGCCAGAGAGGTTTCCAAAAACTATTATACGGCTGTTCCGGCAGATGTGGTTTCCGGGGATGCAGACGTCTAGACACAGTTTGGGAACGGGTGCCGGCCGGCTGACAGAGGAATATCAGAGAAAGAGGAAGGGTATATGGCAAAAAATCTGGTAATCGTAGAGTCTCCGGCAAAGGTAAAGACCATTAAGAAATTCCTGGGACCCAATTATGAGGTAATGGCTTCCCAGGGACATGTGCGCGATCTGCCCAAAAGCCAGCTGGGCTTTGACGCGGAGCACGGCTACGA
Source organism: uncultured Merdimonas sp. (assembly GCA_944375725.1). Taxonomy (GTDB): domain Bacteria; phylum Bacillota; class Clostridia; order Lachnospirales; family Lachnospiraceae; genus Laedolimicola. The sequence goes on from CALWAZ010000078.1 coordinate 30,469, forward strand.
GCCAAAATATATCACCATCCGCGGTAAGGGAGAGATACTTGCCCAGCTTCGCAAGGAGGCAAAAAAGGCGGACAAAATTTATCTGGCTACCGACCCTGACCGGGAGGGGGAAGCGATTTCCTGGCATTTGTCCCAGGCGCTGAACCTGGACGGGAAAAAGGTGTACCGAATCACTTTCAATGAAATTACCAAAAGCGCGGTCAAGGAATCTCTGAAGCATGCGCGGGAAATCGACATGAATCTGGTAAATGCCCAGCAGGCCCGCCGGATGCTGGACCGTATGGTAGGATACCGGATCAGCCCGATTCTGTGGGCCAAGGTAAAACGGGGCTTAAGCGCCGGCCGTGTACAGTCTGTGGCCCTTAGGCTTATCGCTGACCGGGAAGAGGAAATCAACGCTTTTGTGCCGGAGGAGTACTGGACGCTCGATGCGGATTTCATGGCGGACGGCGGGAAGAAACCGCTGCAGGCTCATTTTTACGGAACCAAATCCAAGAAAATGCCCCTGAAATCCAAGGAAGAGGTGGATCGCGTCCTGGAAGAGCTGAAGGATGTTTCTTATCAGATCAGCGAGGTAAAAAAGGGAGAACGTGTGAAGAAAGCGCCTCTGCCGTTCACTACCAGCACCCTGCAGCAGGAAGCCTCAAAGACACTGAATTTCTCCACACAGAAGACTATGAGCGTGGCACAGCAGCTCTATGAAGGAATTGATATAAAGGGAAACGGCACAGTCGGTGTCATCACCTATCTGCGTACAGATTCCACCCGTGTGTCCGAGGAGGCGGAAAAGGCCGCGCGCTCCTATATTACCTCCGTTTACGGGGAAAATTATGTTTCCAGGGGCCAGGGGGCGAAGGCATCCGGCAAAAAGATTCAGGATGCCCATGAGGCTATCCGTCCCACAGACTTGTCAAGGACACCGTCTGCCCTGAAGGATTCCCTGACAAGAGAGCAGTTCCGTCTGTATCAGCTGATTTGGAAGCGTTTCGCGGCAAGCCAGATGGCAGACGCGGTTTATGAGACCTCTTCTGTGAAAATCGATGGAGGCCAGTACCGGTTTACCATGTCAGCTTCCCGGGTTTCCTTTGACGGTTTCCTGTCCGTCTATGCCCAGGACGAGGAAAAGGAAGGGGACAGCCGGATCCTGAAGGGACTGAGCACAGAGACTGTCCTGAAGCTGAAGGAATTTGAGAGTAAGCAGCATTTTACCCAGCCGCCGGCTCATTATACGGAAGCGGCTCTGGTGAAGACGCTGGAGGAGCTGGGAATCGGACGGCCCAGCACCTATGCGCCGACTATTACGACAATTCTTGCCCGCCGTTATGTGGTGAAAGAGAATAAAAACCTGTATCTGACAGAGCTTGGAGAAGTGGTAAACAATATGATGAAGCAGGCTTTTCCGAGTATTGTGGAGACGGATTTCACGGCTAATATGGAAAGCCTTCTGGATAAGGTGGAGGAAGGCAAGGTCGACTGGAAGACAGTCGTAGAAAACTTTTATCCGGATCTGGAGGCTGCCGTGGAAGCGGCGGAAAAGGATTTAAAGGAAGTCAAGGTAGAGGATGAGGTCACAGACGTGATCTGTGATCAGTGTGGCCGCCATATGGTAGTAAAATATGGCCCTCATGGCCGGTTTTTAGCCTGCCCGGGCTTTCCGGAATGCCGGAATACGAAGCCGTATCTGGAAAAAATCGGAGTGCCCTGTCCCAAGTGCGGAAAGGATGTGGTGCTGCGCAGAACCAAAAAGGGCAGAAAATACTACGGATGCGAGAATAATCCGGAATGTGATTTCATGTCCTGGCAGAAGCCTTCCACAGAAAAGTGCCCGGTCTGCGGCAGCTATATGGTGGAGAAAGGCAGTAAGCTGGTCTGCGCCAATGAAACCTGCGGCCATGTAATGGCGAAGAAAGAACCGGAAAAAGAGGCGGAAAGGCAGGAAGCATAAGAGCGGAAAAGACGGGAAATTCCGCGGGCAGAATTACGGCATAATTTTCAGAATTTTTTGAAAAAGTGATTGTAAAATTTGAAATTATGTGTTAAAGTTTTACTATAGTTAAGTCGATTCTTCTTTGTATGAAAAAAGGAGGACGCAGGGAGATTTTAGGAAGGTACAATGGAGGGAACACGGTGAGCGTACAATTATTAGACAAGACAAGAAAGATCAATAAGCTGCTGCATAATAACAGCTCCAGCAAAGTAGTTTTTAATGACATCTGTGAGGTATTGACGGAGATTCTGAATTCAAATATTCTGGTAATCAGTAAGAAAGGAAAGGTTCTGGGTGCAAGCCGCTGTGAAGGTGTCGAAGAAATACAGGAGCTGATTACGGACAATGTGGGCGGCCATATTGATGAAGCCTTGAATGAGCGCCTCTTAAGTATTCTTTCCACAAAAGAGAATGTAAACCTTCAGACCCTGGGCTTTGAGTCGGAGAATGTCCGTGATTATCAGGCGATTATCACGCCCATTGATATTGCGGGAGAGAGACTGGGCACTCTGTTCCTGTATAAGTACAAAGAACAGTATGATATTGATGACATTATTTTGAGTGAGTACGGAACCACAGTGGTGGGGCTGGAAATGATGCGCTCTGTGAATGAAGAGAATGAGGAGGAGAGACGCAAGGTTCAGATTGTGAAATCTGCCATCAGCACCCTGTCCTTCTCGGAGCTGGAAGCCATCACCCATATTTTTGATGAGCTGAAAGGGACAGAGGGCGTTCTGGTTGCCAGCCGGATTGCGGACAGTGTGGGCATCACCCGCTCTGTGATTGTGAACGCGCTTCGGAAGTTTGAGAGCGCGGGCGTGATTGAGTCCCGTTCTTCCGGAATGAAGGGAACCTATATCAAGGTAGTAAACGATGTGGTCTTTGACGAGCTGGCAAAGCTGAAGAAAGGCTGATCGAAGCTCAGGAAAAGATTTCAGGCATGGATCTTTGGGGAAGGATCCATGCCTGTTTTTTGTTTCCGGATATTCTGTCAAAACAGATAAATGAAAAATTATAAAAAAAGAATAAATTCTGAAAAATCTGTTGACAAATAAAAAGGATAGCATTAATATAATATCCGTAGGTTAGCACTCGATATGAGTGAGTGCTAATAATAAATGGGATATTGATGATCCAAGGAGGAATAGAAATGAAATTAGTACCATTAGGTGACAGAGTTGTACTGAAACAGTTCGAAGCAGAGGAGACCACAGCATCAGGCATCATTCTGGCCAGCAAGGCACAGGAGAAGCCGCAGCAGGCAGAAGTTATCGCGGTAGGACCTGGCGGAATGGTAGATGGAAAGGAAGTTACCATGCAGGTAAAGCCGGGTGACAAGGTAATCTATTCCAAGTATGCCGGAAATGAAG
>CALWAZ010000079.1 GCA_944375725.1 uncultured Merdimonas sp.
TGATGGATTCCATGGTACTTGGGCTGACAGACATTCAACGAAATTATGGGAAACCATACATCAGCATCGTATTCAAGGAGGTGTAGGATCATGTTACAGATGAACCTTCAGTTGTTCGCTCATAAAAAGGGAGTAGGTTCCACAAAGAACGGCCGTGATTCCGAGTCCAAGAGACTTGGCGCGAAGAGAGCCGACGGACAGTTCGTAAAGGCTGGAAACATTCTTTACAGACAGCGCGGAACCAAGATTCACCCGGGTGTGAACGTAGGACGCGGCGGAGATGACACCCTGTTCGCTCTGACTGACGGAATTGTCAGATTTGAGAGAAAGGGCAGAGATAAGAAGCAGGTTTCTATCGTTCCGGTAGCAGCAGAATAAATTGGTTTGAGGCTTCAAGTCGGTAGATTTGAAGCCTCTTTTACCTTTATCAGAACAGCTTTTTGCAGGAGGATTTGGTTATGTTTGCAGACAGAGCAAAAATCATTATCCGTTCCGGAAAGGGCGGCGACGGACATGTGAGCTTCCGCAGGGAGCTGTATGTTCCCAACGGAGGTCCCGACGGCGGCGACGGCGGCCGGGGCGGAGATGTAATATTTGAAGTGGACGAGGGCTTAAATACCCTATATGACTACCGCCACAGAAGAAAATTCAAGGCGGAAGACGGAGAAGAAGGCGGAAAACGACGCTGCCATGGCAAAAACGGCAGCGATATCATATTGAAGGTTCCGGAAGGAACCATTATCCGGGAGGCGGAAAGCGGACGGATTATTGCTGATATGTCCGGAGAGAACCGGCGCCAGGTCATCTTAAAGGGCGGCCGGGGCGGCGCGGGCAATCAGCATTTTGCCACTGCTACCATGCAGGTGCCCAAGTATGCCCAGCCGGGACAGCCGGCCCAGGAGCTGGAAGTGCTTCTGGAGCTGAAGGTTATCGCGGACGTGGGACTGGTAGGTTTCCCCAATGTGGGAAAATCCACTCTGCTTTCCCGGGTGACCAACGCACAGCCCAAGATCGCGAATTATCATTTTACCACTCTTACACCGAATCTGGGCGTGGTAGATCTGGAAGGCGGCGGTGGCTTTGTCATTGCGGATATTCCGGGACTGATCGAGGGAGCGTCTGAAGGCGTGGGACTGGGACATGAGTTCCTGCGCCACATCGAGCGCACCCGTGTGCTGATTCATATGGTGGACGCGGCTTCCACCGAAGGGCGTGATCCCATCGAGGATATTTACGCGATCAATAAGGAGCTGAAGGCTTACAATGAAGAGATTGCGGCCAGACCCCAGGTCATCGCGGCCAATAAGGTGGATGTTCTGGGTGGAAATGAGGAGCCTATAGAGAGGCTGAAGAAGGAATTTGAGCCCAAAGGCATCCGCGTATTCCCCATTTCTGCAGTAGCCGGACAGGGATTAAAGGAGCTTCTCTATTATGTAAAGGAGCTTCTGGACGCGTCTCCTCAGGAGTCTATCGTATTTGAACAGGAATATTTCCCGGAGGAAGAGCTGGTATACGAAAACCTTCCTTATACGGTTTCCAAATCCGAGGACGAGGAAGGCGTATATATCGTGGAAGGCCCGCGTATTGAGAAGATGCTGGGCTATACAAATCTGGATTCGGAAAAGGGCTTCGCTTTCTTCCAGAATTTCCTGAAAAATACAGGAATCCTGGAGGAGCTGGAGGAAGCGGGAATCCAGGAAGGCGATACCGTGCGGATGTACGGACTGGCCTTTGACTATTACAAATAGAATGCCCCAGGGCATAAAGGAGAAATTATGACAAGCAGACAACGGGCTTATTTAAAAAGCCTTGCCATGACTATGGATCCCATTTTTCAAGTGGGAAAATCCTCTGTTACGCCGGAGCTGACAGCGGCCATCGATGAGGCGCTGACAGCCAGAGAGCTGATCAAACTCAGTGTGCTGCAGAACTGCGCGGACAATCCGAAAGATATCGCGGTACTGATCGCGGACCGGACCCGTTCCCAGGTAGTACAGGTGATTGGCAAAAAGATTGTGCTTTACCGGGAAAACAAGGATGAAAAGAACGGAAAGAAAAAAATTCTGCTTCCCGTATAAGCCATCGGAAAGCAGCGGTCGTTATTTTAGCTGAGGAAGGGCAGTGGCTTCTCTATGGATACAGGGAGACGAAAGAAAGTGGGGATTCTGGGGGGAACCTTTGATCCCATCCATACAGGTCATTTGATTCTGGCGGAGGAAGCCTGCGAGGCTTTCTCGCTGGATTACGTGCTGCTCATGCCAAACGGCAATCCACCCCATAAGGCAGGACAGGTCCAGGCCACCATGGAGCAGCGGACACGGATGGCAGAGCTTGCTGTGGCGGACAATCCTCATCTGCGGGTTTCTGACTTTGAAAAGACACCCCAGGATTACCACTATACGTACGAAACTCTGGAGTTTCTGACAGCGAAACATCCGGACACTGATTTTTATTTTATTCTGGGCGCGGATTCGCTGATGCTTTTTCATACCTGGAAGGAGCCCCAGCGGATTTGCGACTGCTGCGCGATTCTGGCGGCAGTCCGGGACGGTATGCGTCCGCTGGAGCTGGAAAGCTGGATCGAGGCTCTGAATAAACGGTTTGGAGCGCGGATTTACCCCCTTTCCACCACAAACATTGATATTTCCTCTAATATGATACGGGAAAAAGTGCAGTGCGGCCGCAGTATCCGTTATTATGTTCCGGCCTCCGTGGAGGCGTATATTTACAGGGAGGGATTATATCTCCCTGAGAAGAGGACAAGGGTGCCGAATGAAAAACGATGATATTAAAACTTATCAGAAAAAACTGAAGCACGAGATGGATGACGGGCGTTATCAGCATACGCTGGGCGTCATGTATACCTGCGCGGCTCTGGCCATGCGCTACGAATACGATATACAAAAAGCCCAGCTGGCAGGTCTTCTTCACGACTGCGCGAAATGTATCCCAAACGGGAAGAAGCTGAAGCTCTGTGAAAAGCACAATATCCAGATCACGGATGTGGAGCGGCGCAATCCGTTCCTGCTTCACGCAAAGCTGGGAGCTTTTCTGGCCATGCATGATTACGGCGTCAGTGATGAAGAAATCTTAAGCGCCATTCTGAACCATACTACCGGAAAGCCGGACATGACTCTTCTGGACAAGATCGTCTATGTGGCTGACTATATTGAGCCGCGGCGCAATAAGGCGCCAAATCTGAAGGAAGTGCGCAGGCTGGCTTTTGTGGATCTGGATGAGGCTCTGTTCAAGATTCTTTCCGATACCCTGGAATATCTGGATGAGGGCTCCGGTGAGATCGACGAGATGACTCTGAAGGCTTATGAGTACTATAAACATGAAAGAAACACAGAAAACAACAAGGAAAATGAGGAGGTAAAGGCATGACACAGACACAGTCCAAGCAGATGGCACGGCTGGCCTATGATGCGCTGGAGGATAAGAAAGCGCGGGATATCCGCATCCTGGATATTTCGGAAATTTCTGTCCTTGCCGATTATTTTCTGATAGCCAGCGGTACCAACAAGAATCAGGTGCAGGCTATGGTAGACAACGTGGAGGAAGAGCTTCACAAGGCGGGCTACTCGCCCAGACAGGTGGAGGGCTATCAGACAGCGAACTGGATTCTTCTGGATTACGGCGATATCATCATCCATATTTTTGATGAGGAAAACCGGCTGTTTTACGATCTGGAGCGGATCTGGAGAGACGGCTCCGTCATTTCACCGGAAGCTCTGAAGGAGGCATAACACCAATGATACTGACAGGCGTCATCATCAATCTCGCCGCAATCGTTCTTGGCAGTGCCGCCGGCCTTCTGCTCAAGAAAGGAATTCCGGACAGCATGGGCGAGTCTGTGATGAAGGCCATGGCTCTCTGCGTACTGTATATTGGCATCAGCGGCTCACTGGATGGGGAAAATATACTGATTGCCATCATTTCCATGGCGGTGGGAACGATCATCGGCGAGGCTCTGGCCCTGCAGCAGCGGCTGGAGCAGCTCGGAAACTGGATTCAATCCAAATGCCGTCCTTCGGCGTCGGGCGTTTCCGTGGCAGAAGGCTTTGTCAATGCCAGTCTTTTGTTCTGCATCGGCGCGATGGCTATCGTAGGCTCTCTGCAGAGCGGCCTTTCACTGGATCACGGCACACTGATCGCCAAATCCCTGATTGACGGAATCTCTGCCATCGTTCTGTCTTCCAGTCTGGGAATCGGCGTTATGTTTTCTGGTATCCTGTGTTTCCTCTACGAGGGACTCATCACCGTATGCGCCAGATTTGTGGGGCCGTATCTTACCACCTCCGTCATCAATGAAATGACTTGTGTAGGCTCCCTGCTGATTATCGCGGTGGGAATCAATATGATGTTTAAAAGCAAAATCCGTGTGATGAACTCGATTCCGGCTGTCATTCTGCCGGTTCTGCTCTGCCGGATTATGTAAGTTCTCCGCTGTCCCGGGGAGGAAAGGAAGAAGACCATGGGCAGTATCCGAAAAATAACTCAGGTTACAGACAACAGATTCCTCAACATGTTTGATCTGGATGTGGTGCACCGCACAGGCGCTCCGGGAAAGTACTATGTAGCCTCCCGCGCCAGAAGCGCCGGGGAACTGAAGCTTTCCACAAAGGTAAACCGGGCTGACGGTGTAATTATCTATGCCCTGTATGGGGAGAAAAAAGACCGGGTCGTTCTGATCCGGCAGTACCGCTACAGCATAGACGGCTATATTTATGAATTCCCTGCGGGGCTGGTGGAGGAGGGAGAAGACTTTCACGAGGCCGGTATCCGGGAACTGAAAGAGGAGACGGGACTTTCCTTCCATCCCATTGAAGTGGATCCGATTTTCTCGAAGCCTTATTTTACCACCATCGGAATGACGGATGAATCCTGCGCCGCTGTGTATGGCACCGCGGATGGAAAGATTTCCGCGGAGGGACTGGAAGACAGCGAGGAAATCGAAGTCATTCTGGCAGACAGAGAAGAAATCCGGAGAATCCTGAAGGAAGAGAACGTATCCCTGATGTGCGCTTACATGATGATGCATTTTCTCCATGCGGATCCGGAGAATCCCTTTGCGTTTCTGGAGGTGGAAACATGACACTGGAAGAACAGCTGGAACTCTGGCATCAGAACAATGAATATGAAAAAATTATTGCGGAGCTGGAAAAAATTCCGGATTCTGAGCGCAGCCATCATCTGACGGGTCTTCTGGCCAGAGCTTACGAGAACGCCGCGGACGGCACGGCGCGTCCGGAATATCATCTCCATGCCATTGAGCTCCTGAAAGGGGCCGTGGAAGAAGAGGATCCAAACTGGAACTTCCGGATGGGCTTTGCCCTGTACTGGCTGGACCGGGAAGAGGAGGCTGTCCCTTATTTTGAGCGGATATTTACTTTGATTTCCACTGATCCGGAGACACAGGCATTCTGGTCGGATGCCAGGGAGCTTCTCGATTACTGCAGAATGCAGGCGGCCAGAAAACGGCAGCAGAAGGCGGATGAGCCCTATCTGTCCATTTCTCGGAGAATCTGGTAAGCATGAAATACAGGTTTTGCAGAATATAAAAAATGAAAAGAGGATTTTCCATCTCAGCCTTTGCGGCGCGGACAGGAAACTCCTCTTTTTTATTATATACTTAATATTGTAAAAAGAATACAAAACCTGGAGTGAAAGGAAAAGGGTTTAACGGAAGAAACGGAACACGCCGAACACCTTTCCGAGAATCTGGCAGTCCGGTACAATGATCGGCTCCATCGTATCGTTTTCCGGCTGGAGGCGGATATGATCAGCCTCCCGGTAAAAGGTCTTTACTGTGGCTGAATCCTCCACCAGAGCCACCACCATATCTCCGTTCCGGGCTGTCTGGCACTGCTCCACGATAATCGTATCGCCGTCAAAGATACCGGCATTGATCATGGAGTCGCCCTGAACCTTCAGCATAAAGCACTGTTCATTTGGCATAAACTCCATGGGAACCGGAAAATAGGATTCAATGTTTTCCACGGCAAGAATTGGTTCACCGGCAGCTACCTTTCCCACAATCGGTACATTGACAAGCTCCCGGCGGGTCAGATTGAAATTATCATCGATAATCTCAATCGCGCGGGGCTTAGTGGGATCCCGGCGGATGTAGCCGTTCTTTTCCAGTGTCTCCAGATGGGAGTGCACAGAAGAAGTGGATTTGAGATCTACCGCCTCACAGATGTCCCGCACCGAAGGGGGATATCCTTTGTTAATGATTTGTGATTTTATATATTCAAGAATCTCAGACTGTTTTTTTGAAATTTTTCCGTAGGGCATTTTGGGGTATTTCCTCCTTCTGAAACTGCGTCCGCAGTCCGTAATACCGATTCCGGCAGATAATTTATATAATATAAACAGTATAGCATATGAGGGACGCAGATGCAAACAAATGTTTAGAAAATTTGTTCTATTTTAGATTTACATAATTAAATTATGTAAATCTAAAGGCTGCAGAAAGAGCTGCGGAGACCTCCGCTGAAAATGTAAACGTTTCATGAACTCAGAGTGAACATTTATTTTTTTTCTGGTATCCTGCCTGGATATATGATATAATTATTACTAAATTATTACGCCCTCAGCGCCTGGCTGTCAGCATTTTGCCCTGCTGAGGGAAAACACACACAGGAAGGAACTAGGAGATGAAAAAACATGTAAAATGGCTTCTGCTGACTCTGAGCCTTGTATGTCTTGCAGGCACAGCCGGATGCGCAAGCAGTGAAAAGGAAGCTGCTGCAGTTGACAGCTTTTCCACAGAGGACGAGGTTGTCGCGGAAGAGGCGGAGACTGAAGAGCAGGAAGAAGAAGTGGAGGAAATTGCTCCGGAAGGAATGTACCGAAGCGAGCTGACCAATGAATGGATCAGCGAAGACCTGAAAGATCAGCGGCCCATTGCCGTTATGGTAGACAATGAGAAGACAGCGCTTCCTCATTACGGACTGACTCAGGCTGATATCATCTATGAAATGATGAACAGTACGCAGAACGGACAGATTACACGTTTTATGGTCCTGGTGAAGGATTATGACAGCATCGATCAGCTGGGAAGTGTCCGGAGTGTGCGTCCGACGAACCTTATGATAGCGCCGGAATGGAATGCCATCGTATGTCACGACGGCGGTCCATTCTATATCAACAGTTTCCTGCAGAATGCCTATGTGGATCATTTCAGCGGAACCTTTTCCAGAGTAAATAACGGAAAGCCCCGTGAGTTCACAGAGTATATTCTGCCGGGGGATATGGAGGACAATTTCAAAAACTCCAGCGTGGACCGCAACTATAACGAATACGCGCCCACAGAGCCCCATTTTGAATTTGCTTCTGAAAACAGTCCGGTGGATTTATCCGGAGAAGCGGGAAGCAGAGCCTGTACACTGGTGGATCTTCCGTTCCCGCACAATGGTTCTGAGCTCAATTATGATGAGGCCTCCGGCACCTATCTGTATTCCGAGTATGGTTCCCCCCATCGGGATCCCGGAAACAATAATGAACAGCTCGCGTTTAAGAATGTGATTCTTCAGAAGATGAGCTACAGCCAGCTGGACGATCACGGCTACATGGTCTGGAACTGTCTGGCTACCGGAATGGAAGGCTATTATATTACAAATGGCCAGGCAATCCCCATTACCTGGAGCAAGATTTCCGATACAGAACGTACCATCTATTACGATATGACCGGCGATGAAATCACCATCAATACAGGAAAGACCTACATTGGTTTTGTGGGCGATGACGTCTGGGATGAGCTGGTCATTGAATAAAAAAGAAACCGATACTTACCGGTAAACGGAGAATGAAAAAACACAGGCGGCAGAAAAAGTATTTTCTGTTCAGCCTGTGTTTTTTGTGGGTTTCATCCTGTCTGCGGCAGCCGTCAGTCGGAGGTTTCCCGGAGCCGAACCGCCTTTGCGGCCATCCGCCGCCGGTTTTCATCCTGGGCCGCATAGTGTTTCTTTGTGGTATTCACATCTTTATGTCCCAGCACATCTGCTACCAGATAAATGTCCCCTGTTTCCTGGTAAAGGGTCGTACCGTAGGTACTGCGCAGCTTATGAGGAGTGATCTTTTTCAGCGGCGTCACCTGCCGGGCATATTTTTTCACCAGATTTTCCACGGCTCCCACGCTGATGCGCCTGTTCTGGGTGGAGTAGAAGAGTGCTTTCTCATGGCCGGTCTGCGGGTTCACCAGCTTCCGGCTGCCCTCGATGTAATTTTTCAGCGCCCTTTCCACTTCCTCCCCGAAGTAGACGATCATTTCCGAGCCGCCTTTCCGGGTTACCTTGATCCCGTTGTTGTTGAAATCCACATCTGTGATATCCAGCCCTACGCACTCTGACACACGGATTCCGGTGCCCAGCAGAAGAGTGACGATGGCCAGATCCCGTTCCTTCGTCTTTTCATAATAGACTTTTTTCTGTCCGGTCAGCTGATCGCCGCCATGCTCGATGAAATCCAGAAGACGGGCCGTTTCATCCGGATCCAGCCGTATAATCGCCTTGTCATGGAGCTTCGGCATGTCCACAAACACCGTAGGATTGGTATGAATCAGCTGACGCTTGTAATAGTAGGCATAAAAGCTTCTGAGAGCCGACATTTTACGCTTCATTCCCTGCTCGCTGTTGGTTACAGAAGCCACCGAGCCGTCTTCCTCATCCCTCTGGTACAGCTTCAGATATTCCTCGTATTCCTCAATATCCACAGCCTCCAGCCTGTCCAGATCCGACACCTTGAAATCAGTCGTCTGGTAATTTTTATAATAGGGATTTTCCTCGATCAGAAAGCGGAAAAATACCCGGATATCGTAGGCATAGGAAATCCGGGTACGCGTGGAGGTGGTAGGCTCCGCGGCCCGGAAATAGTCCTTGGCAAATGGGGGCAGGGTTTTCAGAATTTCCCGCAGTTTCTGTATATTTGCCATATCTGTCTGTTCATGATAGCTCTTATATTCCATGAGATCATTCCTTTCCGTATTCGCTGTGATTCGTGTTTGCCATCTATCCTTCTGTGTGTTATAATATCCATACGTACAATTCCATATGTCAGGTATTAAGTGCCGTCTGCATCCGGATTCGTCCGGGATACAGATGGGAAAAGGGAATCAGGTGAAAATCCTGAGCGATCCGGTCACTGTAACCAGGGAGCGTTCCTTTGCAAGTCCATTGTACAGAATCTGTATGAGAAGGAAAAGGAAACGTGTCGATCTGCAGCCAGGAAACCTGCTTAATATCCAAGGAGAGACTTCCGAAGAAAGTTAGATTCCTGTTAAAATAATAATTTTCTTTTCGGCTATGTCTGTTTTCCTCTGAAACAGACATATTTTGTTTTATGGGTTGCTCAAATCAATGTGGAACAGTACAGACAGCCGGGAGCAAGCTTTTGCCTGTGGAAAAGCAGAACCTGACAGACTGTGACGGCATTCGGTCTGTTACATTCTGCAAAGTGAAATTCCTCTATTCACCGCACGCTTATGGTATAGTTCCGGTATGTTTTTCAGCTGTCCGGGATAAAGCCTGCGTAGATGTTCATCTGTCTGCGCCAGGAAGCCGGACGGCTGTTTTTTTTGCAGCATAAAACAAAATGATGGAAGCGTTCTGTAGTCCTTGCTGAATATATGTATTTATATGGAAATGCTTTGTATCTGGTTTTCAGTATATCATTTTCGGCTTTCTCTGTCAATCTATGCGAAAAACATGGATTTGTCGCATAGATCTCCGTCCCTCTCTGCCAGCCATTCTGGCGTCGGTTTTCCAGGGGCTTTCTTTATTCCTTCCCAGAGACTTTATCACATAAACTTACAGAGCTGCCATATCGCTTCTCTTTTTCAATAAAAAAAGAAAGCTGCAATCCGAAGATTACAGCTTATATTCTGTAGAATAATATGGCAGAATCAAATATTGTCCGGAGACAATCGAGTCTGTATCAGGCAGGGAATTCAGTTCTTTGACTTCGCGAATGTAATCTTCACGGGATTCGTAGTTCTCATCCATATAGTCAGCAGCCAGATCCCAGATGGTATCGCCAGGCTGAATTCTCACGTTTGCGTAATATTTGTAGTAGGTAGTTTCCGGTTCCTTTTCCTGAGCTCTGGATAAAAAGCTTCCAAAAAGGATGCCAAGGGCCAGAGCCAGGCAAAGGGATGAAATGAAAATAATCATGTTCTTTTGTCTTCTGTATCTCCGATAAGCTCTTTTTTCCGCGTATGTTCTCTTTCTTTCGTACATAAGATGCGCCTCCCCAAAACATGCTCTCCAACATGCTGCATAGAAAATCCGAACAACTGTTCTTCTTTATGTTTGTATTATAGGACACGAACATGCGTTTGTCAATACATATGTTCGGGAAAATATGTTCGATTTTTCCTTACAATCCTGTAAGGTTTCCCGGGACTGCTTTACTCGCGTATCCGCGCTCTTCTGCGCCGCGGCAGTCTCCAGGCCCAGCAGAACGGACAGCTGGTTTGTTTTCCAGTCTCATTACCAGGAATTTCGGGATTAAATGGGGAATCCCCTGGCCAGAGCTTTTTCTTATTACCTGCGTGATTCTGGCTGCTGCCCTCTCCGTCCGCAGACCGGCCAAACGGCTGCGTTCCATGTCTATTGCGGAAAATACGGGCGCGGATTGACTGGGAAATCCGATGCCACCAGTGAGGACTATGTAAACGGCTACAACCCACAGGGCACCACTCTGACCGATTCGCTGGTGGAGCAGGCAGAAAGCCAGGAGGGTGTGGAAGAAACAGGCCATCTGTATTCCGCTCAGATCGACTGGCAGATGGATGAAGACACCCTGCGGAACGTGGCGGCCTTTTACACGGAGGAAAAATTAGCAGACTGGGAAACCTACGACGCCGCAGGCGCGCAGAAGCTGCGGAATGTGCTGGAAACCGGAGACGGGTCCGCGATTCTGTACGGCCTGGACGGAATCCCGCTGGAAGCCATTACACAGGACCAGTATATATTGGAAGGAAGCTTTGATTCCGCGGCCTTTGCCAGCGGAGACTATGTTCTCGCCTTAGGTCCCAGTCTAGATCTGGGCACGGAATATCCGGTTCTTCCGGTTCCCTCCCCAGGAAGTATCGTCCAGCTGAACGGCCGTTCCTACACGGTGATGGCAGTGGTCTATCCGCTGAATCCGGTTACGCAGCTGGCCGTGCAGCAGGGAGAAGGGGAAAAATTTGATCTGAGCTTTATTATTCCTGTGGACACCTTCCGGAAACAGTGGCCGGATCATACTCTGCGCAAGCTGTTCCTCAATGTGGACGATTCCCATCTGGAGGCTGTGCAGTCCTTCCTGGATGACTATACGGAGGCTGTGGATCCTGGTCTTCCCATATCCTCCCGCCAGACAATGGCTGATCAGTATGAATCTCAGACACGTTCTTCAGCGGTGATGGGAAACGCGGTCAGCGTAGTCATCGCCCTGGTAGGCGTGCTGAACTTTATCAATTCCATGGTTACGGCTATCGTGTCCCGGAAACGGGAGTTTGCCGTTATCCAAAGCATCGGTATGACAAAGCGCCAGCTTAACCGTATGCTTGTCAATGAAGGCTTATACTATGCTGCCCTCACTCTGGCTGCCTCCTATCTTATCAGCAGCCTGGCCGTGGGCATCGTAATCCGGGCTATGGTAGAAGGCGGATTTACGACCTTCCGCTTCACCTTGCTGCCCCTGGTGCTCTGTACGCCTCTTCTGCTGCTTTTTGCCATTTTGATTCCTTATCTGTGCTTCCGTAATCTGGAAAAACACAGCATCGTGGAACGGCTTCGTATGGAATAAGAAAATAGCGGTAACATACGCAGAGAAAGAGCCCTTGAGGGCCAGAGATACATCTCCTGGTCCTCAGGGGCTCTTTCTTTACAGCTCAGTTCTTTGGTTTACTCGGTAAACAGCGGTGTGGAATAATAGCGGTCACCGGAATCAGGGAGCAGAGCTACGATGGTCTTTCCTTTGTTTTCCGGGCGTCTGGCCAGCTGAATGGCTGCCCAGAGAGCCGCTCCGGAGGTAATTCCCGTGAGAATTCCTTCCTTCTTGGCGAGAAGTCTGCCTGTGGCAAAGGCATCATCGCTTTCCACTGTGATGATTTCATCGTAAATTTCCGTGTTCAGCACTTCCGGAACAAAGCCTGCGCCGATTCCCTGAAGCTTGTGGGGGCCGCTGGTGCCCTTGGAAAGGACAGGGGAGTCTGCCGGCTCTACAGCCACAATTTTGATCTCAGGATTCTGAGATTTCAGGTACTCTCCCACTCCTGTCAGGGTGCCGCCTGTTCCGACCCCGGCAGTGAAGATATCCACCTGGCCGTCCGTGTCTCTCCAGATCTCAGGTCCTGTGGACGATCTGTGGGCCGCGGCATTAGCCGGGTTTTCAAACTGTCCGGGAATAAAGCTGCCCGGAATTTCCGCGGCAAGCTCCTTTGCCTTTTTGATAGCTCCGGACATTCCCTCCGCTCCGGGCGTCAGGACAATCTCCGCTCCATAGGCCTTCAGAATATTCCGGCGCTCCACGCTCATGGTGTCCGGCATGGTAAGGATCATCCGGTAGCCTTTCACAGCCGCGATGGACGCAAGTCCGATTCCTGTATTTCCTGAGGTGGGCTCGATGATGACAGCCCCTTCCTTTAAAAGTCCTTTTTCTTCCGCGTCTTCAATCATAGCTCTGGCCGCCCGGTCCTTTACGCTTCCGGTAGGGTTCAGATACTCCAGTTTTATCAGAAGCCTGGCTTCCAGCCCCAGTTCCTTTTCCAGATTTTCCGCTTCCATCAGAGGTGTGTTTCCGATTAGATCCAGAACATTTTTATATATTTCTGCCATGTTTCTTATCCTCCTTTTATCGGTATCTTAAACCAGCGGCAGTAAAAAGTCAATCTTTCATCTTTTCCTTGCCAGCCTTCTTCTGGAAAGCTATAATGGGGAAGGACAACACAGAAAGGAACGATAAGATGAAATTACAGCAGCTTTTAAGTTATACCAGACGTGCCGTAGACGATTTTCATATGATAGAGCCGGGCGATAAAATAGCCGTAGGCATCTCCGGAGGTAAAGACAGCCTGACCATGCTGTACGCCCTCCATGGCCTGCGCCGCTTCTACCCTGCCCCCTTTGAGATAGAAGCCATCACTGTAGATCTGGGCTTTCCGGATTTCGATTTGAGCCCGATCAAAGCCCTCTGTGAAGAAATGGGCGTACATTATACCATCGTGAAAACGGATATCTACGAAGTGGTCTTTCAGGTCCGGAAGGAGAGCAATCCCTGCGCCCTCTGCGCGAAAATGCGGAAAGGAGCGCTGAACCAGGCCATCAAAGAGACAGGCTGCAACAAGGTGGCATATGCCCACCATAAGGATGATGTGGTGGAAACCATGCTGCTTTCCCTGATTTTTGAAGGACGCTTCCATTCCTTTGCGCCAGTCACCTATCTGGACCGGATGGATCTGACTGTCATACGCCCGCTGATGTATGTGGACGAGGCAGATGTGATTGGCTTCCAGCATAAGTATCAGCTTCCGGTCTGCAAGAGCCCCTGTCCCGCGGATGGACATACCAAGCGGGAATACGCCAAGGAGCTTCTCAAGCAGCTCTGCCAGGAAAATCCGGGAGCCAAGGAACGGATGTTCCGGGCCGTGGTGGACGGAATCTACAGTCCATACCGGGATCTGGATTTCGTGCATGGCCTGCGGGACCAGAAATGAAATTTGTAAATACTGTCTTTAAAAAAGAGCCATCCGTGATGATGGCTCTTTTTGTGAAACTGGATATGTCTAAGGCTCTACACCTCTTCTATCTCGCTGTGGAATTCCTGTAAGGATTTTACCTCCAGATTTCCTCCCTTTTCCCGCACCTTCCGGATGCCTTCCGTGGTGGCGATAGCCGCCGCCATCGTGGTCATGTACGGAATTTTTCCTTTCACAGCTGCTTTCCGGATATAGCTGTCGTCGAAACGGCTTTCCTTTCCGGAGGGGGTATTTACAATCAGCTGAACCTGTCCGTTGGCGATAGCGTCATAGACATTGGGACGGCCCTCCTGGAGCTTCTTGATCTTCTCAGCAGGAATGCCCGCTTCCCGGATCATATCGCAGGTACGGCCTGTGGCAATGATTTTAAATCCATCTTCATAAAAGCCTCTGGCCACCTGAACTACTTCCGGTTTATCCCGGTCACTTACGCTGATCAGAACCGTTCCTTCCAGCGGCAGCGGCGTCTGCGTGGCTTCTTCTGCCTTATAGAATGCCTCTCCGAAGTTGGACGCCAGACCAAGCACCTCTCCTGTGGAACGCATTTCCGGTCCCAGCAGCGGATCTACCTCCTGGAACATGTTGAAGGGGAATACCGCCTCTTTTACCCCGTAGTGATGGAATTTCTTTTCCTTCAGGGCCGGCACCGGGGAGGGCAGGCCAGTCAGCTCTCCGGTGATGACCTGTGTGGCCAGCTGTACCATCTGGATATCGCAGACCTTGGATACCAGAGGAACAGTACGGGAAGCTCTGGGGTTCGCTTCCAGCACGAATACTTTTCCGTCCTCAATGGCGTACTGCATGTTCATCAGACCGCAGACATGCATTTCCTCCGCGATTTTCTTTGTGTATTCCTTGATGGTCTTTACATTTTCCTCTGAAATATTCAGAGACGGCAGAATACAGGCGGAGTCGCCGGAATGTACGCCTGCCAGCTCAATATGCTCCATGACAGCCGGCACAAAAGCGTGGGTGCCGTCACAGATGGCATCTGCCTCACACTCCATGGCATGGTGCAGGAACCGGTCGATCAGGATGGGGCGGTCCGGCGTGACACCTGCCGCGGCCTTCATATATTCTCTCATACTCTCCGGATCATGCACCACCTCCATACCGCGGCCGCCCAGCACATAGGAAGGACGCACCATAACCGGATAGCCGATCTTTTCCGCAATCTGCAGGGCTTCCTCCACGTCTACAGCCATACCGGCCTCCGGCATGGGAATATTCAGTTTTTCCATGATCGCGCGGAAACGATCCCGGTCCTCAGCCAGATCGATGACCTCCGGGCTGGTGCCCAGAATGCGTACTCCGTTCTTTTCCAGCTCAGAAGCCAGATTCAGGGGAGTCTGTCCGCCAAACTGAGCGATGACGCCCGCCGGCTTTTCCTTTTCATAAATGCTCAGTACGTCCTCCAGAGTCAGCGGTTCAAAATACAGCTTGTCTGAGGTATCGTAATCGGTGGAGACAGTCTCTGGATTGCAGTTTACAATGATCGTCTCAAAGCCCAGCTTTTTCAGAGCGATGGCCGCGTGTACGCAGCAGTAGTCAAATTCGATTCCCTGGCCGATCCGGTTGGGGCCTCCGCCGAGAATCATGATCTTCTGCCGGTCTGTGTTTACCGTGCTCTTATCCGGAGCGTTATAGGTGGAATAATAGTAAGCGCTGTCTTTGGTGCCGCTTACATGAACGCCTTCCCAGGCTTCTGTCACGCCGATTTTCTTCCGCGCGTTTCGGATATCATCCTCCGAAACTTCCAGGATCTGGCTCAGATACCGGTCTGAAAAACCATCTTTCTTTGCCTGCTTCAAAGCCTCCGGAGACGGAACGCTGCCTCTGCTCTTCAGCAGCTCCTCCTCTTCCTCCACCAGCTCTCTCATCTGCTCGATGAAATAGGGTTTGATTTTGGTCAGCTCATAGACCTCTTCTGTGGCAGCGCCTTTGCGGATAGCCTCGTACATAATAAACTGGCGCTCACTGGTCGCTGTATGCAGCAGCTTCAGAAGCTCTTTTTTTGTCTTCTCGTGGAAGTCCTTGGCAAAGCCCAGGCCGTAGCGGCCGATTTCCAGGCTTCGGATAGCTTTCTGGAAAGCTTCCTTATAGGTCTTTCCGATACTCATGACCTCGCCTACCGCACGCATCTGTGTGCCCAGCTTGTCTTCCACTCCCTTGAATTTTTCAAAAGCCCAGCGGGCAAACTTGATGACAATGTAATCTCCATCCGGCACATATTTATCCAGAGTTCCGTATTTTCCGCAGGGAATCTCATCCAGGGTCAGGCCGGAAGCCAGCATGGCAGATACCAGAGCGATGGGAAAACCGGTGGCCTTGGAGGCCAGCGCGGAGGAACGGGAAGTACGGGGATTGATCTCGATGACAATATCCCGGTCTGTCACAGGATCATGGGCCCACTGCACGTTCGTGCCGCCAATGACCTGGATAGCCTCCACGATTTTGTAGGATTTCTCCTGCAGACGCTTCTGCACTCTTTCCGGAATGGTCAGCATGGGCGCGGAGCAGAAGGAATCACCCGTGTGAATACCAAGGGGATCAATGTTTTCGATAAAGCAGACGGTAATAATATTATTTTTGCTGTCCCGGACCACCTCGAGCTCCAGCTCTTCCCAGCCCAGAATAGACTCTTCCACCAGAACCTGGCCGACAATGCTGGCCTGCAGGCCCCGTGCGACTACAGTTT
The DNA here is from genome assembly GCA_944375725.1 of uncultured Merdimonas sp. Classification (GTDB taxonomy): domain Bacteria; phylum Bacillota; class Clostridia; order Lachnospirales; family Lachnospiraceae; genus Laedolimicola. The sequence continues at coordinate 16,446 of CALWAZ010000079.1, forward strand.
TCAGCTCCTCCACATTATAGACCAGGCCGCCGCCCGCGCCGCCCATGGTATAAGCCGGGCGCAGCACGACAGGATAGCCCAGCTTATCCGCGATAGCCACGGCCTCATCCACGCTGTAGGCCACCTCGCTTCTCGCCATCTCGATTCCCAGACTGTCCATGGTATGCTTGAACTCGATCCGGTCTTCGCCTCTTTCGATGGCGTCCACCTGCACGCCGATGACCTTTACGCCGTACTTGTCCAGCACGCCCGCCTTGGAAAGCTCCGAACAGAGATTAAGACCGGACTGCCCTCCCAGATTTGGAAGCAGGGCATCTGGTCTTTCCTTCTCAATGATCTGTGTCAGCCGCTCCACGTTCAGCGGCTCAATATAAGTCACATCAGCTGTGCCCGGATCGGTCATAATAGTGGCCGGATTGGAATTCACAAGCACAATCTCATATCCCAGCTTCTTTAAAGCCTTGCAGGCCTGGGTGCCGGAATAGTCAAATTCACAGGCCTGGCCGATGATAATGGGGCCTGATCCAATAATCAATACCTTATGGATATCCTCTCTTTTACTCATTTCTCTCTCCCTGTAACATTTTTGTCCGGCACGGAACGGCCGTGCCGCCGCGCCGGATACAGTCTTTACTCCCTATGCTTTTGAATCCAGCAGGATGGTGAAGGGGCCGTCATTGACCAGCTCCACCTGCATGTCCGCTCCGAATTCTCCCTGTTCTACCACCGGAACTTCTTCCCTGCATTTTTCAATCATATATTCATACAGCTTTTTCGCTGTCTGCGGATCCCCTGCGTTTGTAAAGCCGGGGCGGTTTCCATGGCTGCAGTCTGCGTAAAGGGTAAACTGGGAAATCAGCAGCAGCTGGCCGTCCACGTCTTTCAGGGATTTGTTTGTCTTCCCGTTTTCATCCGCAAAAATGCGCAGGCCGATCATTTTATGTACCAGACGGTCTGCGTCTTCCCGTGTGTCTTCTTTTCCCACACCCACCAAAACCAGATAGCCCTGGCTGATGCGGCCTATTACGTTCCCGCGCACCGTCACCGATGCGCGGGATACTCTCTGTATTACAAGCTTCATAAAATTCCTCTGCTGTCTGTCAGATTCTTTCGTGCTCTCTTTCCTTATAGGCCACAAATTCCCGGATCATGTGAATGGTTCCATCGATACCGAGACTGGCCGTATTCAGGCAGAGATCATAGCCTGTCGCCTCGCCCCATTTTTTATTTGTATAATAATTATAGTAGCTGGCACGGCTCTTGTCCGTTTTCTGAATCAGATCCTTTGCTTTTGCGTCAGTCACGTCATGACGGCGGGCAATTCTGGCTATCCTGGACTGCAAATCCGCATAAAGATATACATTCACCACATTCGGGAAATCTGCCAGCGCATAGTCCGCGCAGCGGCCTACGATTACGCAGGGGCCTTCTTTGGCGATATCCTTGATTGCGTTGAACTGCGCCAGAAAAATCTTGTGATTCAAAGGCATTTCCGCAAAGGCGGAAGTGGAATAGCCAAGGGAATAGGTATCCATCACAAGAGAATACAGGAAGCTGTTTGTCGGCTTCTCGTCATAATTTTCAAATATCTCCTGACAAAATCCGCTGTCCTTGGCGGCTCTTTCCAGAAGCTCTTTGTCATAGAAAGGAATCTTCAGCTCCTCTGCAAGCTTTTTCCCCACATCATGTCCACCGCTTCCATACTGACGGGCAATCGTAATAATTGTGTTATTTGCCATATACCTCCGTCTCCTTTCCAATATTTCTTGTGTATATTATACAACATCTGTGTAAAAAAGAAAACCGGAAGTTGATAAAATTCTGACTTTTTATATTGATTTTCTCAATAGCAGAACAGCTTTACCGGGCATAATAAATGTAGGAATTTTTCCGGTCCGCTGCCTTTTTCGGCTCCCCGGCCGGATAACCCAGGATACAGTGGCCGATTCCCTCATATTCGCCTTCGATTCCAAGAGATTTCAGAATCTCTTTTCCTTCTTCGCTCTCAAACTCTTCTTTTGCCCTGTGAATCCAGCAGCTGCCGATTCCCAGATCTGCTGCCGCAAGCATCAGATTCGCCATCACAAGAGAACCGTCATATACATGTGTCGGCACATGTTTGTCTGCCAGTACAATCAGCACCACCGGCGCTCCGTAAAAAGGATCCGTATCCGTTCCCATAATTTTAGCATTCATATGGGAAAGCCGGTCTCTCAGTTCCTTGTTTGTGACAGCAACGATGATGGGAGATTGTCTGCCCATGCCAGTGGCCGCCCAGGTTCCCGCTTCCAGAATTTTCTGAAGAGTTTCCTCCGGAATCATATCCGGTTTATAACTCCGGACGCTTCGTCGTTCTCTGATTATCTGCAATGTCTCACCCATGAAAAAGCCTCCTTACATAACAAGTTTACATAATCAGTTTATGTAAACTTAAAGAAAAGAAAAAGCAAAGCTGCCTGTCTGAATCTTTGCCTGCGGCAGGTATCTGCTTTCTATGCCAGCATTTCATCTTTTTTGGAAAGAATCGCTTCCACTGCCTGGCAGGCATCGCAGAAACAATGTACTGCGCCGGCTTCCTTTGCTTTTCTTCCCTGCTCCGCCACATTTTTGGCATTGTCTCCGAAGATTTTCTGTCCCATCTCTGATTCCGCAAGATTAATCAGTCCATCAATGGGTACGATATCCTCTTCCAGCTCAGCGATATACTTTTTTGTCTCTTCCGCTTCCTTCTCTGTTCCCACAGCTGCCAGCCAGTTCTGAGCCGCTTCCTTAGCTTCCTTACAGCAGCTGGGAGCCTCCAGCAGCGCATGTGTCTTTTCTGTAATAAACTCCAGTGTCTGCTTATCCATACAACCTCTCCTTTTACAAAAAATCTGCTGAAACCTTTTTCCAGCAAATCAATTATAGCACAAAGGGAGTATGAAGACCAGAAATTCCTGTTTCCGCTATAACTCAGAGTCCGGGGTGGGCGTTCTTTTCTATCTGAATCAGTGTTCGGGCATATAAGCCCAGTTGAAGTATCAGACATTCCTGCTGGCTGTTCATCTCATTTCCCAGAATTTCCTTGATCTTTTCCAAACGGCTGGAAAGGGTGTTTCGGTGGATATACATCTTCTGGGATGCAGTTGTAATATTCTGATTCCACTCAAAATAACCCCTCAGTGTGTCGGCCAGATCGGAATGGTTTTCTGCATCATACTGATCAAGGACCTGCACCGTATTCTCATAAAAGCTGAGAAGCTTTTCATCTGTCAGCCCTTCTTTCAGAAGGTGATAGATGGCGTCCTGCTGATAGGAATAGAGATTTTCCTCCGGATGGAGCTCTTTCCCCAGCTTCAATGCCTTCAGGCCCTGCTCAAACTCCTCGCGGATGGCGGCTGCCCCACTGTGGCACTCGCTGACACCGATTTCCACATGCAGCTGCTCCTGTCCCAAGGCGTCAATCAGTTTCCTCCCTGTCCGGAGACATTCCTGCATACACTCCTCCTTAGAAGAACGGCTGGGAAACATACAGTAAACAATCAGAAGATTATTATAGGAAACCTGGAAAAAGCGGATATCGCTGTCCGGGGAGGCCCGGAAGAGCAGCCGGCTGAAGGTCTCCTCTCTGTTTTTATAGAAATAAGGCGAAATTTCTGCTTGAGAGTCCATCCGTATCACCAGACACACCCTTTTTTTCAGATAGGGGAACCCGTACAGGTCACACTGAGCCTCTATCTCAGACAGCGAACTTACCTGTCCCAGAAGAACCTGTACAAAATTGTTTTTTATGTATTTCTGGCTGAGCCCTCTCAGACTGCTTCGCAGAAGCTCAAGACTGATGATACCCTGCAGGTCTTCTACTATACGGTAATCATCCCGGGACATGCGGCCATTCAATTCCAGAACACATAGGAATCCCAGGAGCATACCGTTATCTGTGACAGGAAAAATCTGACACTCATAGCTGTGCTCCCCATCCTGCAGGGTCTTTGTTTTAATATGAAACTTCCGCTGTTCGTATTCATGCAGGAGCAGTTCGGTTTCCTTGGCTGAAAAGGCAGAAAAGTCTTCCTGATGTAAAATCAGCATCTGAAAGATGGGATAGACAGAATCCGGGCAGTCATAAGCAAGCATCTGAAACCCTGTTCCCGTCAGGAAAACAGGGTTGTTCAGATGTCTCTGTAGTGCTTGAATGATCTGCTCCAGGGAATGCTCTGTGGTCAAAGCATCCGTAATCTCACGATAGAGATTTGCCGCGTAGGCAGTATGTTCTCTTTCTTTTTCAAAAATACTCCGATAAACCAGATCGTTAATTTCAGAAAAATTATGATCGTATGGCAGCTCCAAAATGGGAAAACCAAGCTCCTCTGCCTGTCTGCGCATAATCTCCGGAAGCTCTTCCAGATAACGCTTCATCTTGATTCCAAGCCCCGCGCAGCCTCTTTTAGAAAGCTGGGGGATCAGATATTCCTGCTCCAGCGGATCCATTTCCAGAAAGTAGCCGGTAGATAAAAGCAGTTCTCCTTTCCGGATCCATCTGACCGTATCCGGATTGTCCATGACGTTTACGGCAGTGATCTCATTTTTCTTTCCTTTTTCACCGGCCAGCAGCCGGATTCCTTTAATAACATTCTGATTAATCAGCCACTCTATGTTGACCGTCATAGCGTATCAGCTTCCCTTGCTTCTCATAAAAGACTCCGTCTTTGTATACGAGTTTCCCTCTTACATACGTAGCTGCAGCCATTCCTGTTCCCTTTAATCCGCAGAAAGCAGAAATCGGATTCAGGTAGTACAGGGAATCCGGAGTGATTTCCCATTCCTTATTCGGATCAAACAGGACAATATCTGCGTCATAGCCGGGCTCCAGTTTTCCCTTACAGGGAATCTGGAAATTTTCTGCAGCCTTTTCTCCCATCAGCTTTGCCAGAAGCTCCAGAGACATGCCCCGTCTTCTGACACCATATTCGTACATAATCTGCAGGCCTGTCTGCAGTCCGCTGATTCCGCCCCAGGTCTCCCAGACAGTCAGGTTATCTGACTTTTCATAAGGAGCCGCAGGCGAGTGATCAGAAACTATGCTTTCCAGAGTGCCATCCTTCAGATAATCCCAGAGCTTTTCCATGTCCTCTTTTTTCCGCAGCGGCGGTGAGCACTTGAACAGGCCGCCGTTTTTCTCCACATCCTCTTCCGTAAAAATCAGGTAATGAGGGCAGGTCTCCGCGGTGACACGCACGCCTTCCTGTCTGGCTTTTTTGATGCGTTCTGCCACAGACGGATGGCTCACATGGCAGATATGGATTCTGGCGCCGGTCTCCTTTGCCATATCCAGGATATTCTGGACAGCCAGCTCCTCCGCAATCACCGGACGGGCATCCAGGTAGCTTCTCCAGCTGTTCTTCTCTGCCTCCCTGGCCTGCTTTTCCCAATAGGAAATCATGGCATAGTCTTCGCAGTGAAACCCAAGCAGCAGATCCAGCCTGGCTGCCTTCTTCATCGCCTCATAAGCTACCGGAATGGGCGTGGAGGGGTAGTCTGGAGAGGAAGGGCTGATGAAGGATTTCAGAGCGGCGACTCCACGCCTGGCCAGCGGCTCTATCTGGTCCAGATTGTGATCGATGAGGCCTCCCCAGAACGCATAGTCCACATAGGATTTTCCTTCCAGGACACGAACCTTGTTATCGAAAGCATCGGTATCCACGAGAGACGGCGTATTCTGAAGCGGCATATCCACAATCGTGGTGACCCCGCCTGCCGCGGCCGCCTTCGTGCCGTGTTCATAGTCTTCTCTCCAGGTATAGCCAGGTTCGTTTAAGTGGGCATGGCAGTCTACGCCTCCCGGAAACACCAGAAGTTTTTCCGCGTTCACTTCTTCCCCTGCTTCACCTTCCAGCCTGCCGATAGCAGCGATCTTTCCATCTTTGACTGCTACATCCAGCTTTGCCGTGTATTCTCCTGTTACCACTGTGCCGTTTCTTATAATCAGATCATACATAGATTGTCACCCCTCTTTTACTGGATAGGAAGTATCGTAAAAGTTTTCCGCAGAAAACGCACTGCGGTCCACAAAACTCTGTTTCAGCTTGTTGTAATAGTTCTGTGCGTCTTTTTCCATCTGTTCGTAATCAAGACCTGGAATCTTTCCATCCTTCAGAACGGTCCGGCCATTGATGACAGAATGCATCACATCTTTTCCGGACGCACACATGCAAATCGTATAAAGAGGATCATCCACCACGCCGATGGAGAAGGAATCCAGGCAGACAGCAATAAAATCTGCCCTGCATCCCGGCGCCAGACGTCCCAGATCCGGCCGTCCCAGAGCATCTGCTCCTCCCATGGTGGCTGCCTCGAAGAAGCTGCGGTACCCGTCCTCCGGCTGTTCTCCGTCAAAATGTCTGGAGAACGCGCTTCCGATGCGGATATTTTCAAAAGGATCCGGCGGAAAAGTGTCTGTGCCCATGCACATGCGGATTCCAAATCGCTTATACTTTCCGAAGGACTCCAGTGCCTGTCCGCTTCTGGAATAGACAAGAGGACAATGGATCACAGCTGTCTTTCTGTCCCGCAGAATCTCCAGGTCGCGTTCTGTCTGATCCTGGATGCCGGAATAGCCTGAGGCATAGATGGCATGGGGAATCAAAGTATTCTCATCCAAAAGCCCGATGGAATCCAGGTACTGAATGGAGGAAAGGCCATGCTTCTCCTGTATCCAGTTGTATTCAAACTGCCCCTGTGCCGCATGGAGCCGCATCAGCAGGCCGTGTTCTCTGGCAAATTTTTTGGCAGCCAGCAAAACCTCTTCGCTCTGCAGTTCGATTCTTTCCGGAACCATGACCGCGCGGATCAGATCGCTGCCCCAGTGATCGTATTTCAGTGCAAATTCTTCTGCCCGTTTCAGCCCTTCCATGCCTGCTTTGCCATTCTCCAGGGGCAGAATATATTCTTTTTCATCTGCCCGGTCATAAATATGCATGGAGCTGATAAAGGAAGGCCCCAGATAGGCTCTTAAGCCAAGCTCCCGGGCATTTTCCGCCGCAGCCGCCATCTCCTCATAAGTTTCCGCTGCTTTCTTATAATATACGCAGGTGATTGGCATAGCTGTGGTAATGCCATGAGAAATCAACTGGGCATAAGCGTACTTTGACTTGAAAGCCTCTTCTTCCGGAGTCATGGCCTCCACAGGCCCGTTTTTCAGGTATTCCTCCGACCAGAAAAATTTCTTTGTGGTCTTCTGCTCCCCATAGATCAGAGCGTGATCGATATCGCCCAGGGCATCCAAATCAATAAAGCCCGGACAGATGACCGCATTGCCAAGATCCTCTGACTCCTGCCATTCTCCGTATACCTTCGGTCCCACCTCCAGGATCGTGCCCTCCGTATCCTCATAGATCATCTCCCCGTTTTTATAGATTACATTCCTGCCATTTTCGTTTCCTATAATATAGCGGGCCTTTATTCTTTTCTTCATGCCCTTCTGCCTCCTAAGCTGCTTTTTTATTCAGATTCTTCTGGCTGAAACCGCTGCTCAAAAATATAATTTCTGGCATTGCCCCAGAAGGTATCGCTGGGCTGCAGATACTTCTCGCAGCCTGCGCGCCGGATGGTTCGAAGCGACTCTTCCTCAGCCGAACGCATAATTTCCTCTTCATCGCAGGAGAGAACCTTTCTGCCGCGCATCAGCACTCTTCCATCCACAATGGTAGTATCCACATCCTGGGCGCTGGCATAGAGCATCAGCTTATGCACAGGCATAAAGCCCGGACACAGGTGGGGCTGCTTCATATTTACGGTAATGATATCCGCTTTCTTTCCTTCCTCCAGGGACCCCAGATCCTCTTCTCTTCCAATGGCTTTGGCCGCGTCAATGGTGATCATTTCCAGCAGCTTTCCAAGAGGCAGGTAAAAGGTATCATGCAGGGCACCCTGCTGAAGCATCTGGGTCTTTCGGGCTGCCTGGAGCATATCAAAGGAAACGCCCGGCGAAGTTCCGTCTGTGGTAATTGCCACATTGGCGCCCAGCTCCAGAAGTTCCGGGATCGGACAGCGGTTTGTCAGCTGGCCTACTCCAGGTGCCGAAGTCACATGAGTTCCTGTTTTGGCCAGTATCATAGCTTCATCGAAGGAGATTCCCGTGCAATGCTGCACATGTACATCATCACCCAGGAGAGCGTCGTCGCACTGGGCCGCGATCCGTATCATTCCGCCGAAGGCTTCGGTATGTATCCTGGTCTTCTGCCGTCTGGCTATCTGGCGGACCATTTTCATCATCTTTTTATCCTGTTCATCCAGGGCTACTGCCACATCCGGTTCTGTAGGACTGGAAGGATTCACAGAACTGACCATGACAAAGGGGGCAATCACTGCCCGAATCAAATCATGATGACTGTGATTCACCGCTTCAATTCCAGCCTCAGCCCGCTCCATCAGTTCCTCAAAGGTATAGGCTTTCTCCACCCACTCCCCATTGATATACTGTCGAAATTTCCGCGGGAAAGGCGGATTGGAGGGACCGATGGCCAGTACCTCCCGGACACCGGTTTCTGCATATCCATCTCCGTGGCGGATGGGAATATTGATATTGTCGCATCTCTGGGAATTGCTGATGACGCTGACCCCGCAGGTCACACCTCCTTTCAGGCGTTCCAATGCAGCCAGCCTGCCCTCCAGATACCAGTAATCATCTGTGGTGTAAAAATGGTACAGCCTTGTCATAATCGGCATCCAGTAAGACTTACAATCCCAGGCCAGAGCCTTGTTCATACAGTGTCCCGCATGGGAATGGGCATCAATAAAGCCTGGCAGAATCAGCTGGCCTGAGCATTCCAGCACCTCCCGGCCATCCTTGTATTTTTTCAGGGCTTCCTCTGTGGTGCCCACAAAAACGATGCGGTCTTTCTCCACGGCAACAGCCCCGTCCTCGATAATATCCCGCCCCGGGTTCATGGAGATCACAGTGCCGTGGATTAATAATAAATCAACCATAAGTATCCTTTCTTATTAACGTGCGGTACAAGGGGCACTTAAAATGTGCCCCTTGTACATGCTGTCATGTTTTATTCTGTTTCCTAATTCTGTCCTACAAGAGATACAAAGTTGTAATACTGGTCGGAAGAAGGCACCGCGTAGAAGCCTTCTACATAATTCTGCAAACCAACGATATTGGTAGAATTCTCAAAGGTTACGAACGGGGTAAGGTCGCGGATATACTTCTGAATATCATACAGAAGCTGCTCTCTCTCGTCACCGTCCTGCAGCGCGCGCGCTCTGTCGAGCATGTCATCCAGTGTGGGATCGCTCAGATCAGTCACATTGTTTTCCGGAATTCCTGAAGAATGAAGCGGACCATATACATTGTTGTCCGGATCCGGGAAGCCCACAGCGCCCCAGCCGTTAAAGAACATATCCTTGTCTGAACCGGTGATATATTCGTTGTAAGCTGCTGTTTCCATTACATTGATTTCTGTCTTGATGCCAACCTCTGCCAGCTGCTGCTGAATGATAGTAGCTTCATCGATACGGGTCTGGTTCTCGTTGACTGCGATCTCAAAGGTCTGGCTTAAATCTACTCCGGATTCCTCCAGCAGTTCCTTGGCCTTTTCCACGTCATAGCGGCAGTGGGGTTCTCCGTCATAGAAGTATTTGCTGTCAGGAGTAACCGGTCCCGGCGTATACTGAGCGCTTCCGCGGAATACAGACTGTACAATCGCTTCTTCATTAATCGCGTAGTCCAGAGCCTGGCGGAAAGTCTGGTTATCAAAGGGTGCTTTCGCGCAGTTAAAGTTCAGGGTAGTAAATACGGTGGTCGGGCAGGTGGCCATCATCAGCTCCGGATTATTTTCCAGCTGGGTCATCTCGTTGACGCTTAAGCCCACCGCGATATCTACTTCTCCTGTTTCCAGAGCGATATAACGGGTGTTATTGTCTGGAATGACACGGATCGTCAGTGTATCGCACGCAGGTTCACCGCCCCAGTAATCATCAAACTTGGTATATTTGGTGTACTCGCCTTTCTGATATTCCTGGAATACATACGGGCCGGTTCCTACCGGATGCTCGATGGCATAAGCCTCATCCTCGGTATAAGCCTTTTCAGACAGAATAGACGCTCCGATGTAGGGAAGGTAATACAGAAACGCTCCAAAGGGAACCTTGGTTCGGACGATTACCGTATAATCATCCACGATTTCAAGACCGTCCGGATCGATCATATCCATGATATAAGCTACGTTTGCGGCATAGTCTGTAGTAGCGCGGGTAAAGCTGAATACCACGTCAGAAGCTTTCATTTCCTCTCCATTGTGGAACTTCACGCCTTTTCTCAGATGGAACTCCCAGGAGTGGTCATCCAGAACTTCCCAGGATTCTGCCAGCCAGGGCTGCAGTTCCCCGTTTTCATCGTACTTTACCAGCTGTTCCATTACAGGCATCAGTACATTTACCGCGGCACTGTTTCCTGCGCAGTGAGGATCCAGGGTGGTCGTATCAGCGTTATAAGCCACGACCAGATCCTTGTTATCCGCTTTTCCCTTTACCAGAGTGGGATCCGATGGAGTCGGAATTCTGTTGAAGGTAATGGTATCTGTTCCGGTTTCTGCAGTGGAAGCAGCATCACTGCCGTCACTACTGCTGCTGTCACTTCCTGCAGACTGCTCTGTGGATGTGGCAGTGTCATCATTGGAGCGTTTCTGGCATCCTGCCATGGAAAGCACCATACTGGCGGCCAGCAGTAATGTAAGGATTCTTCTTGCTCGCTTTTTCATAGTCTCCTCCTTGATGTAATTAATTTATTGACTGCTTAATAGCGCAGTTTCGGATCTAATGCATCCCTCAGGCCGTCTCCCAGAAGATTCAAAGCCAGAATCGTAACCATGATTGCGGCTCCCGGAAAAATCGTCATATAAGGAAATTCCCGGATATAATTTTTCGCGGTGGAAATCATGTTTCCCCATTCCGGCGTGGGCGGCTGGATTCCCAGTCCCAGGAAGCTCATTCCTGCCGCTGTCAGAATGGAAAACGCGACTCCGAGGGTTGCCTGTACAATAATCGGGGAAAAGCTGTTCGGGAGAATGTCTCCGAGAATCACACGGAGATTGCTGACTCCCAGCACTTTCGCCGAAGTAACATATTCCATCTGTTTCACTGACATTACAGACGCGCGCATGATCCGCGCATAGTTTGGAATTTTAGACAGGGCTATCGCAATCAGAAGATTTCTCAGGTTGCTGCCCAGTGCGGCTACGATAGCGATGGCAAATAACATCGAAGGAATTGCCATGATGATATCCATGATACGCATCAGGAAAGCATCCACCGCGCCTCCGTAATACCCGCTGATTAGTCCAAGTACACAGCCGATTACCATGGCAAGCGCCACAGCTCCGAAACCGATGACCAGCGACTGTCTTGCCCCATAGATCACTCTGGTATAGATATCTCTGCCAAATTCATCCGTTCCAAACCAGTGGCTGGCATTGGGAGAGATGAACGCTCCTGCCAGGTTTTGTTCCTCCGGATAATAGGGAGTAATAAAATCCGCGAATATGGCAGCCAGGATAATCAGCAGCAGTACCACAAGCCCTGCCACAGCCAGCTTATTTTTCCGAAACATTCTCCAGAATATCTGAAACTGGCTCTGCTTTTCCGGTTCCTTTTCTTTTTTCCTCTTCTGCATAATCATCCCTCCGTCTTCGTCTTTTTCAGCTTCGGATCAATCACCATATAAAGCAGGTCCACCGCAAGGTTTACCAGGCAGCACGCCAGAGCGATAAAGATGACGCAGCCCTGGACAACCGGATAATCCCTGCGCTTGATTGAATCCACCATCAGACGGCCGATTCCCTGGATGGAGAAGATGGTCTCACAGAGTACCGCGCCTCCCAGCAGTGAGCCGAAATCCATACCGATGGTCGTGATGATCGGGATCAATGCATTCTTTATTTCATGAAAGAATATAACAGCCGCGGCGGAAAGCCCTTTTGCCTTTGCCGTTCTTACATAATCCTGCCGGATAACATCCAGCATGCTCGACCGGGTCATTCGTGTCAGAGAAGCGATGCTTTGCAGAGAAAGCACAGTACAGGGAAGGATCATACCCTTCCATCCCTCCAGTCCGGAGGAAGGGAGCCATCCCAGCTGAACGGAAAACAGCAGAATCAGCAGCAGCCCCAGCCAGAAAGAGGGAAATGAAATTCCAAGAAGGGCCAGCACATTGATCACAGAATCAATTCCCTTATTCTGGTTCACCGCAGAGAGTACCCCCAGAAGAATTCCTCCTACTGTAGCCACCGCCATAGACACCAGCGTCAGCTTCAGTGTGCTCGGAAAACATTTCAAAATTTCTTCGATGACCGGCTGTTTGGTGGCGTAAGACTCGCCCAGGTCAAAGTGAAGGAACACATCCTTAATGTAATTGAGATACTGTACGACAAAGGGATCGTTCAACCCCATGGCCTCTCTGGTCCTCTCCAGTACCTCCTGGGAGACATTCTCTCCCATCATCAGCTTTACCGGGTCGCCCGGCGATATATGCAGAAGCGTGAATACAATCAAAGAAACTCCCAGCGCTACCGGAATCAGCTGGAGCAGCCGTTTTATACTATACCGTAACATATGCGCCCTCCTTTGTTTCTTCTTTTTCTATGCGGTCCAGATGATGGCAGGAAACCAGATGGCCCGGCGATACCTCCTTCAAAGCCGGCCGCTCTTTTTCGCAGAGCGCATCCGCATAGGGACATCTGCTGCAGAAGGTACAGCCCTTCGGAGCATCCACCGGGGAAGGAATATCTCCATTTAACAGGATTCGGTGCCTCTTTTTTTCAACCTCCGGATCCGCGATGGGTACTGCGGACAAAAGTGCCTTGGTGTAAAAATGAAGCGGATTGCGGTAGAGTTCCTGGCTGTCTGCCACTTCCATAACAGTTCCCAGATACATGACTACAACCCGGTCACAGATATACTTTACTACGCTCAGGTCATGGGAAATAAACACCATGGTCAGTCCCAGTCTTTCCTTCAGGCTAATCAGGAGGTTTACAATCTGAGACTGGATGGATACGTCCAATGCCGATATAGGCTCATCACAGATCAGAAGCTCCGGTTCGATAGACAGCGCCCGCGCGATACAGATTCTCTGTCTCTGTCCGCCGGAAAACTCATGGGGATAACGATCTGCCGCAGACTCCGGAAGCCCCACCATCTGAAGCAGCTCCTTCATCCTCTCTTCCTGATGTCCCGGATAGAGATTATGTACTTCCATGCCGCGGATAATGCTTTTTCTTGTGGTATGGCGGGGATTCAGGGAGGAATAGGGATCCTGGAAAATTACCTGCACATTCTTGCAGTATTCCTTCTTCTGTTTTTCCGTAAGCCTGTGTTCTTTTTCTTCTCTTCTGGGCACATTGCTTACCATGCCCTTGTAGACTACCTGGCCTTTGGTAGGATGATAGATTCTGGAAATTACCCGTCCAAGAGTGGACTTTCCGCAGCCGGATTCTCCCACGATTCCCAGCACCTCTCCACTGTGAATCACCAGATTAATTCCATCCAGAGCCTTCAGCTTTTTCTTTCCCACGCTGAAATATTCGCAAATATCATTTAATTCAACAAGTACTTCTCCCGTTTTCATACACGCACCTCCTGGCTGATATCAGCGTCCTGATGCTGGAAACAGCTCACTTTATGATTCCCTTCCAGCGTAATCTCCGGAGGCATTGCCTGTGTACACTGGGCCGTTTTTTCCTTACACCGCTCGGCAAACGGACACCCTGCCGGAGGATTAATCAGGCTGGGCGGCATGCCTTCTATCGTTACCAGCTTTTTATCCCGGCTCTGATTCAGTTTAGGCTTGGCAGCCAGAAGCTGTCTGGTATAGGGATGTAGAGGATGAGCAAATAACTCATCGCAGGAAGCCATTTCCACAATCTTTCCCGCGTACATGACCGCGACCTTATCTGCCATGTTGGCTACCACACCCAAATCATGGGTAATCAGAATTACAGCGTTGCCCTCCCGCTCCTTCATTTTCTTCATCAGATCCAGGATCTGAGCCTGGATGGTCACATCAAGAGCTGTGGTAGGCTCATCCGCAATCAGAAGCTTCGGCGTACATGCCAGTCCCATGGCAATCATGGCTCTCTGGCGCATTCCTCCGGAAAATTCGTGGGGGTACTGCCGGGCTCTCACTGCCGGGCTGGGAATTCCCACCAGCCTTAAAAGTTCGATGGAACGGTTCCACATATCCTTTTTACGTCCGTGCTGATGCACTTTCAATGCTTCTTCAATCTGTTTTCCCACTTTCTTCGACGGATTCAGACTGGTCATGGGATCCTGAAATATCATACTGATATCCCGACCCCGGATCTGCCGCATCTCTTTCTCGCTCAAGGGAACAATATCCCGTCCCTCAAATAAAATTTTCCCATTCCGGATGAATGCAGGCGGGCTTGCGTTTAATTTCATAATTGTCTGAGCTGTTACACTTTTCCCACAGCCGGACTCTCCTACAATAGAAAAAACTTCTCCCGGCCGGATAGAAAAGGAAACTCCCCTCACAGCCTGTACCTCTCCACGGTATGTCTGAATGGATACCTCCAGGTCTTCTACCTTCAGCAGTTCCTTATCCATTCCCATCCTCCTTCCGCCTAAGCATTTCTCTGCAAACGAAAAAGGCGCCCAGACAACTTTTCAGTTGACCAAGCGCCTTTGCTCTGCTTAAATGATTTCATCTATAAGTTTTTTTCAAGTATACACAACTTTTTTTAAAACACAAAGTGCAAAATGCATAAGATTTAATGTGATATATGTGCATTACGCACTCACATGCGGTATACAGCAATGATATGGTGGCTGCAAATAAAAAATAGAATATATGAAAAAATGGGATATGGCGGCTGAACCGCCATATCCCATTTTTGGGATTCGCTTTCCGCGACATATTATCCTTCAATGGTGATATACTTGGACGTATCTTCTACCGGCTGTACTTCCTTCTTCGGAATCGTCAGTTTCAGAATACCGTGCTTGAACTCGCCCTTGATATCCTCCTGCTTTACGCCCTCGCCCACATAGAAGCTTCTCTGGCAGGCGCCTGCATAACGCTCTCTGCGGATATACTTCTCGGTCTTCTTGTCCTGCTCGTCCTTATCAAGGCCTCTTGCAGCGCTGATGGTCAGATATCCGTTCTCCAGAGAAACTTTTACTTCGTCTTTCTGGAATCCCGGCAGATCCATTTCCAGCTCGTAGGCTGTATCTGTCTCTTTAATATCTGTCTTCATCATGTTTTTACCTCTGCGGCCGTACAGCTTTTTCTCGATCTTCTTCATATCACGATCGTCCCAGAACGGGAAATTAAACATATCATCAAAATCATCAAAGAAATCTTTTCCAAATACACTCGGTGTTAACATATATATCGCTCCTCTTTCTTTTATACTATTTATCTTTTTTGCTTATCTTGAAGGCTCATTCCGGACTCCCTTTCGGGTTCCTTTTCTTTTCCCTTTTCCCTCTTGACGTCTTATATACTACACCCGTTTGTTAGCACTGTCAATTAATGAGTGCTAAAAAGTATAAACAAACTATAAATTAAATATAAAAGAAAAATTAAATGCACAATATATATTATTTGATTTTTATAATCTGACAATTAATTTCCAAAAACCTAAAATAATTGTCAAATTTATAGGATTAAATCCTCAAGGCGGCGCTTCGGAACATAGTGGACATCGTTCTCATCCCGGTAGTAAGCAGTATCTCCGTCTTCTCCCACCTCTGTAAGGACAATCTTTTCCGCAGGTCTGCCAAGGGCAAGCACCAGATTGGGCTCGATATGCTCCGGCAGGCTGAGAAGTTTTTTCAGTTCCGGTTTCCGGAAGCTTCCGATCATACAGCCGCCAAGCCCTTTTTCCACAGCACCCAGAAGAATGGTCTGAGCCACGATTCCAACATCCCGCTGAAAGCGCGTGGTGTTGGAGCTGATATTCATATCCTGGCAGATAATGATAAATGCCGATGGCCCCATGCCCGGGTGAGGAAGCTGGATATCCTTCAGTGCCTTGGCCCACATGGTCAGCGGAAGAATTTCGTCCACTTCTTCTTTTTCACAGGCGATATAATATTTCAAAGGCTGTTCATTGACGCTGGAAGCGGTATAGCGGGTCAAATCCACCAGCTCCATAAGTTCCTCCCGTTTAAAACGAAAGGCACTGTCATAGCCCCGGTAACTTCTGTTTTTCAAAACAAGATCCTTAAGCATGCGTTCTCCTTTCCGGCTTATCCTCTGTCCAGACTTGCGATGATTCCATACGCGATCCCTTTGGCCGTGTCATTCTGGTAACTGTCATCTGCCAGACTGGCTGCCTCGTCCGCATTGCTGAGGTAGCCGGGCTGAATCAGAACAGCAGGCATCTCCGTATCGTTCAGAATCGTGTAATCGCCGGCCAGATATCCTCCATCCGCAGCGCCGGTTTCCTCTATAAGCTGTGCCTGGATGTTTTCTGCCAGAGTTCTGCTTTTTCTGTCACCTTCCTGATAGCAGCTGACAGCTCCGGAAAGGGATCCGTCATTCTCCGAATAATTGCTGTGTACGCTTACCAGAAGATCTGCGCCGGATTCATTTGCGGCGGAAACTCTTTCCTCTTTAGAGAGACGGCTGTCATCCTCCCGGGTAAGCACTACCTGATATCCCTGGCTCTCCAGCATGATTTTCAGCTTGGAGCAGATCTTCAGATCGATATCCTTCTCTACTGCTTCCCCATTTGTCATACCGGTATCTTCTCCGCCATGCCCCGGATCCAGCGCTATCACAAAGGTATCCCCTCTGGCGGCAATCTTTGCAGAACCTGAGCTGAGCACGTTTACAACCTGAAAGACTGAAAACGCGAGAACAATCACGCAGACCGCGATTCCCGCGCCAATCAGGATCTTTTTCCGTCTTCTCCGGCGCTGAAGCTCTTTCTGTCTTTTCTTTTTCAGTTCCATTTTCCGGCGGCGCTGCGCCGGAGTCAAATGCTGCTTTTCATTTGTGTCCATCTTCCTCATCTCCCGTTATTTTTCCCATTTTTCGCAGAGAGCCTGTATCTGGTCCGCAAACTTGGCCAGATCCTTATTGGCCAGTCCTCTGCTCTTTTCAATCAGGCCCATCAGACGCTTTCCGCAGTCCACAAGCCTGTCATATGCCGTAGAAGTCTTTCCTGCCTTGGATACTTTTCTGGTTCTCTCCCGGTTGCCCTCCGTGATACGGACATTGGATACCAGATCCCAGCTTTCTCCGCTGTAAGGCGCCGCTGTACTGTAGCCGTGTTCATTTCTCAGGCATTCGGCAAAGCTGTCGCAGACCTGAGCCTCCCCGTGGACGATAAAGACGCGCCGGGGTTTCGTGCGCAGGCCTTCCACCCAGTGTATCAGTCCCTGTTTATCCGCGTGGCCGCTGATGCCCGCCAGGACTTCGATATGAGCCCGGACTTCCACAGGCTCTCCGAAAAGCCGGACCTCCTTTGCTCCTTCTACCAGAGTCCGTCCCAGTGTTCCCACTGCCTGATATCCCACAAATAATACGGTGCATTCCGGCCTCCAGAGATTATGCTTCAGATGGTGGCGGATACGTCCGGCCTCACACATGCCGGAAGCCGATATGATGACCTTGGGCTCATCCTCAAAATTGATCGCCTTGGACTCATCGCTGGTAATAGACAGCCGCAGTCCGGGAAAACTGATGGGATTGACTCCCGATTTTACAAGAGCCAGCGTTTCCTCATCAAAGCATTCATACATGTTTTTATTGAATACCGTAGTGGCCTGTACCGCCAGCGGACTGTCCACATATACCTTGAAGCCGTTGTGCCCGCTTACCAGTCCTTTATTTTTGATCTCCCGGAGAAAATACAGCATTTCCTGGGTACGGCCTACCGCAAAGGAAGGAATCACCACATTGCCGCCCCGGTCAAAGGTCTCCTGCAGAATTCTGGTGAGAGTACCGATGTAATCGGGCCTTTCTCCATGGCTCCGGTCCCCGTAGGTAGACTCCATAATCACGTAGTCGGCCATGTCTACCGTAAGGGGATCCTTAAGAATAGGCTGGTGTACATTTCCAATATCGCCGGAGAACAGAAGCTTGGTCTCCTCCTGGCCTTCCTTCAGCCAGATTTCAATACAGGCGGAACCGAGCAGGTGCCCCACGTCTGTGAAACGGATCTCCACTCCGTCCGTAATCTGAATCCGCTCTCCGTAGGGGCAGCCGCAGAAAAGCCTCATGACCCCGTCCGCGTCTTCCATGGTATACAAAGGCACATATTCCGGTTTGCCCGATCTCTTTGCCTTCCGGTTTCTCCACTCTGCCTCGAACATCTGGATATGCGCGCTGTCTCGAAGCATAATATCGCATAAATCCCAGGTGGCATAGGTGGTAAAAATGGAACCGCGGAATCCCCTTTTATAGAGCAGGGGGAGCAGTCCCGAATGATCAATGTGCGCGTGTGTCAGAAAAACATAATCGATACGGGCAGCGTCCACAGGAATCTCCTGATTCTCATAGATGTCGGGGCCCTGCTCCATGCCGCAGTCTACCAGCATGATTTTTCCGCAGGCTTCCAGCATGTGACAGCTTCCCGTGACCTCATGGGCCGCGCCAAGAAACGTCAGCTTCATAGTCTCATCTCCTTATGAATATTCTGTCTGCCGTCAGGCCGGCATCGCCTCTCAATCGTTATCAATATTATACCGTCTGGTAAGGTAAAAAACAACAAATTCAAGAAAAATTAAAAAATTCTTGAGCAGCAGGAAAATCTGTGATAAAATTGGAAGCGTTATATATATTTTCTTTTATAGTAGGAGGTTTTATTTCTATGGATTCTGACCCTGACAATTTATGGCTGCAGCTGTTATTGCTTGTATTTCTGACGGCATTGAACGCATTTTTTGCCGGCGCGGAGATGGCGCTTGTGTCCGCCAGCCCCAGCAAGTTGTCGCAAAAAGCCGAGGAGGGCAACAAAAAGGCTGCCCAGGTCCTGGAGCTTTTAAAAGAACCCTCACGTTTTCTTTCTACGATACAGATCGTGATTACATTGGCAGGATTTTTCAACAGTGCTTCTGCCGCTACCGGTATTTCCAGAAGACTGGAAGCTGTATTGGTGAACTTACATATCCCCAACAGCGACACCCTGTCCGTAGTTGTGATCACTCTGATTCTTTCCTATTTTACCCTGGTATTAGGAGAGCTGGTGCCAAAGCGTATCGCTCAGCAGAAGGCGGAATCCTTCAGCATGTTTGTAGTAGGCCCGATTCGGGTTTTTTCAAAAATCACATCGCCGTTCGTAAAACTGCTTTCTGTATCTACCGGACTGGTGCTTCGTCTGGTGGGAATGCATGATGAGGTATCGGAAGAGAAAGTATCGGAAGCAGAGATCCGCGCCCTGATCGAAAATGGCGTGGAGTCCGGTTTGTTTGACGAATATGAATCGGAGATGCTTGACTCTGTATTTGAGTTTGACGATATTCTGGCAAGGGAAGTCATGACTTCCCGTACGGATGTCTATGCCATCGATGTGGACGAACCGCTCTCTTCCTATCTGGATGAGATGCTGGCTACACGTCATTCCAGAATTCCGGTATACGAGGAAGATATTGATAATATTATCGGTATTCTGTATATGAAAGATTTTATTCTGGAGGCAAGGCGCTGCGGTTTTGAGCATGTGGATATTCGTTCTCTGCTCCATAAGCCATATTTTGTACTGGAAAGCAAAAATATTGACGAACTGTTCAAGGAGCTTCAGGACTCCCATCAGTATATTGCCGTACTGATAGACGAATACGGCGGATTCTCCGGAATCGTAACCATCGAAGACCTGGTGGAAGAGGTTATGGGTCCCATCGATGACACAGGAGATGACGATGATGAACCGAAGATTGAGGAGATCGACGATCATACCTGGCTGCTCAAAGGTCTGGTAACTATCAACGATCTGAATGATGAACTGGATACCGAACTGGAATCTGAAAGCCACGATACCATATCGGGACTTCTTCTGGATGAGCTTGGATACATTCCGGAAGAGAATGATCTTCAGACTGTAGAGCTCGACGGACTCCGTTTCGAGATACAGAAGATTCAGGACAAGCGGATCGAGCAGATTCTGGTAACAAAGCTTCCAGAAGAGGACAGCTCCGAGGAAGAAAAGAAAGATGCCTGAGTCCGGCTGACCGGAAGACACACATAAAAACCAGATAACAAAAATCAAATACCGCCTGATATCTGTCCGGCCGGGCGGCCGGATAAGGTATCAGGCGGTATCTGCGTCTCTGTTCTATTCTACTCTCTTCTGTTCTCTCTTTTTTTCTACCCTTTTATTCTTTTTTGGTTTCCCCATATGCTTCTCTCAGCATGGAAATCTCTTTCATCCAGCCTGCGTCGTCATTGGGGGTCTCAAGAATAAAGGGCAGTTCCCGAAGCGCGGGGTGATGGATGATCCGCACAAAGGCCTCCCACCCAATCTGTCCCTCTCCTATCCGGGCATGACGGTCCTTGTGACTTCCCAATCCATTCATGCTGTCGTTGATGTGGATGGCTTTCAGGCGCTTCAGACCTATGACCCGGTCAAATTCCTCAACCACTTCTTCCAGCCGGTTTACGATATCATAGCCGCCATCCCAGACATGGCAGGTATCCAGGCAGACGCCCATTTTTTCTGAAAGGCGGACCTTATCCAGGATCGCGCGCAGCTCTTCAAAGTTTCTTCCTATCTCGCTGCCCTTTCCGGCCATGGTCTCCAGCAGAACCGTGGTCGTCATTTCCTCATACAGACACTCATTCAGAAGATCCGCAATCTGCCTGATTCCCGTCTCCACTCCCTGCCCCACATGGCTTCCGGGATGAAAATTATAATAATTTCCCGGGGTATATTCCATTCGGGCCAGATCTTCTGAAAATGCCTCATGAGCGAAACGCCGTACTTCCGCTTTGTCCGAGCAGGCATTCAGCGTATAGGGCGCATGAGCGACGATCTTTCCATACCCTTTTTCTTTCCATAAGGCCAGAAACTTTCCTACATCAGATTCTGAGACAGCTTTGGCGCTTCCTCCCCGGGGATTGCGGGTGAAAAAGGCAAAGGTGCTGGCCCCCAGCTTCAGCGCCTGCTTTCCCATTGCCTCATACCCTTTGGCCGATGAAATGTGACTTCCTATCTTCATCATAACGCCAGCTCCTTCAGCGTGACGCTCACCCAGCCGCTGCCGTATTCTTCGCTTTCATAATTAAAACCGGCTTCCAGTCCTACCGGAGAGTAAAAGTAAAAGCTCTGGTCCGGATCGTTCAGGATAGAAAGAAACGCTTCATCGCTGAGATTGTCCAGATAAGCAACTGCGCCATTCTGTGTCTGATTCTGGGATCGGAAACGCATCACCAGCTCCTCGTCCACTGTTATCATTTCCCCGGGTTCTAACAGTTCTCCGGTCTCCAGATCAAAAGTCAGAGCCGATACACGCGGAAGCGTCCCCTGATCTCCATAAAGACTGTGCTGAAATACAATGCTTATCATCTCCTCATCCATGTAGGTGACATAGCCCAGGGTGGAAGTTCCTCCGGAATACTCCTGATAACTGTCTCTGTATTCCAGAGCCGCCTGTGTAATTTTTCTGTTTACCGCGCTGTAATCCCCGTCCCCATCCAGCAGCGGGTAGGTGGAATAATAGGTGCAGTAGTCCTCTTCATCGTCCGGCGTAATGGAATCCACAATCCAGGAGATTCCATAGCTCAGATCTGTCCTCGTGGAATCTACAATCTCTCTGTAATAGGGATCATCCTCATCCGGAACATAGTACCCGGAATCATAGCCATAATCGTCGTAGTAATCATCGTCATAGTAGCCGCCGTCATAATAACCGTTGTCCCAGGAGCTTTCCGAATTTACTGTTTTCCCTATGGAACTGAAGAAAAAGGCAGCGGCAAGGATCAGCAGAATCAGAAGGAAGCCTGCGCCGGTGACTGCAAGAGCAATCATCAGCCCCCTTTCCCTGTGCTTCTTCTGCCGCGGCTGCATAGCCGGCGCACTCTGATAAGGCTGCCGCTGAGACTGTCCATAAGCTTCTGCCGTCCGGGAGCTGTCCTGCGTCTGAGAACCGCCAGCCGCTCTGCGGTCCGTATAGCCGCAGCTTCTGCATACGCCATTCTGCATCAGAGCCCCGCATCGGGGACAAAATCCGAAATCCTTATTTTCGCTCATGCCTCTCCTCCTGTAAGTTCATCAAGATTTTTTCCGTATGCGTCTATAAAATACTCCAGAAAAAGCTCTGTCTCCGGAAGCTTCATACTCCGGATATGGTTCAGAGCCATCTCTCTGGCACTGATAAACTCCCGGTTTCCCGCCTGCTCCTCTTCAATACATTTGATGTAGGCAGACAGCTTGTCCGCCGCCTTCACCAGTTTCCAGAGATAGGCGTCTTCTTCCTTTTTTTCAAATATCTCAAGATAGGCATCCTGCATACGTTCCGGAAGCATGGACAGCAGCGTCCGGGAAGCCTGATGCTCGATATCTTTATAACTATCCTTGATCCGGGAATTATAGTATTTTACCGGTGTAGGCATATCACCTGTAATGATCTCGGTGGCATCGTGGTACATGCCGAATACCGCCGCTTTCTGAGCGTCCAGCTCTTTTCCCAGGCAGGTGTTCCCGATCACCGCCAGGGCATGGGCGATCATGGAGACCTCCAGACTGTGCTCGCTTAAGTTTTCCTGCCGGGAATTGCGCATCAGAGCCCAGCGGTCAATGTATTTCATCCGGGACATCATTGCAAAAAAGCTGTTCATAATCCGCCTCCTTCTCCGCCGGAGAAGCCGTCTTTTTTCCCTTTCTTCTTTTCTGAAGCTTTCTTTTCCGTAATCAGGCAGATATTACTGACCAGAAAACTGCTGTACTTTTTGACGTATTTTTCAAATTCCTGCCAGGAAATATAGTATTCTTTTCCCCAGGAAGAGATCTGCAGATAGCCGTTCTCCAGTCCTGTCACCACCACAAAATGAGCCTTTACCTCGGCGGCGGGAAAATACAGTCCGTTCTCCTGACGATACAGACAGAGCTTGTGTTTTCTCCAGAACGGAATATTCTGGCCCACAGCCAGAAGAACCGGCAGATCCCTGGCCAGGCTTTCTTCTATACGTGAATACAGCTTTTCATGGCTGATACACCATCGGGCCCGAAAATCCATCTTATAATGGCGGAAGTAGCGGTTCATGGCGTGGGGAACCAGAAATCCCGGCACCCCAAAGCCCGGAATAATGCCCAGATATCTTCTGCGTATTTTCCGCAGGTAACGCTCATACCTGGGGTATGACAGATTTCCGTCTTCTCTCAAAATTCCATACTGCAGATCGGTACTGCAGGAAAGGCGGTGGATTCCCATATACAAAAGCACATCCCCCATGGCGACCACCCCGCAGCCATATTTCTGCATCGTGCGGGAACTGCACCAGGTCTGGCTTCCGCCATATGAGAGTCCGTTCTGTGTCTTGACGGAAAAATAGGGATACCGCAGGCAGCAGCGCTTCATTTCCATATACGTGTCCTCGTTTCTCTTCAGCGTCAGCGGTCAGGACGGCAGGTCCGGCACACTGACCCCGGCTTTTCTTCAGAATTTTATTATAACATAATCCATTCCGGCTGTCACCTGAAAAGGCCGGGCTCCGGCTGTCCGGCTCCCGGCCTGGAATATATAAAAGATTGATTTAAGATGACGTTATCACGGTCCCCATATAATAAAAGCCCTTACATTCCTCCAGCCGTACGGTAAGGTACTCTCCGATCCGGGAAGCGTCTCCCGGAAAATGGACCAGAAGATTATTGCTCATTCTTCCGGTCAGGTAACCGGGCTTATGATCATTTACCTCCTCCGCCAGTACCTCCTGCACAGTTCCGGCAAACCGGGCAGTCTGCTCTTTTGCCTGTTCCTGCACCAGGGCCAGCAGCCGGTCAAACCGGTCCTTTGTCACCTCCGGCGGCACCTGATCCTCCATGGCTGCTGCCGGAGTCCCGGTTCTCTTGGAATAGATAAAGGTGTAGGCATTGTCATAGCGCACCTGGCGCACCACATCCAGCGTATCCAGAAAATCCTCCTCTGTCTCTCCCGGAAAACCCACGATGATATCTGTGGTCAGAGAAATATCCGGAATTTCTCTTCGGATCTTTCCTGCAAGTTCCAGATACTGCTCCTTGGTATACCGCCGGTTCATGGCCTTCAGAATCCGGGTGCTTCCCGACTGCAGAGGCAGATGCAGGTGGCGGCAGATTTTCTTTGAAGCTTTCATGACTTCAATCAGCTCGTCTGAGAGATCCTTCGGGTGAGAGGTCATGAACCGAATCCGGCGGATTCCCTCGATCTCTTCCACTTTTTTCAGAAGCTCCGCAAAGGAGAGGGGTTCCTCCAGAGTCTTCCCGTAGGAATTCACATTCTGGCCAAGCAGCATGATTTCTGTCACGCCGTCCGCCGCCAGGGTTCGGATTTCCTTTAGAATGTCCTCCGGTCTCCGGCTTCGTTCCCGACCGCGTACATAGGGAACGATACAGTAGCTGCAGAAATTATTGCAGCCAAACATGATATTGACTCCGGATTTAAAGGAGTATTTCCGCTCCACGGGCAGATCCTCCACGATCTGATCGGTTCCCTTCCAGATATCTATGATCTGTCCTCCGCATTCCAGACTCTCAGCCAGAAGCTCTGCGAATTTGAAAATATTGTGGGTGCCGAAGATCAGATCCACAAAACGGTAGCTTTTTCTCAGCTTCTCAATGACCTCCGGTTCCTGCATCATACAGCCGCAGAGCGCGATGCGAAGGCCCGGCCGTTCCTTTTTCCGGTGTTTTAAAAGCCCAAGATGACCGTACACTTTCAGGTTGGCGTTTTCCCGGACCGTGCAGGTATTGTAAATTATAAAATCAGCTGTCTCCTCCTCTGCCGGCTGATAGCCCGCCTGCTCCAGAATTCCGGCAAGCTTCTCGGAGTCCCGGGCATTCATCTGGCAGCCGAAGGTCGTCACGCAGAAAGTCAGCGGGCGGCCAAGCCTCCTGCTTTCCTCCTGCACCTTCCGTCTGCATACCTCTATAAAATAGTACTGGCGCTCCGGCTCCGCGGCCGGAGCCAGAGCCTGAATTTCCGCGTAATTGCTCATGTCTCTTTCCTCATACTTTCCAATATCACGCCCCGCAGATCCGCCGGGCATAGAACTCTTCTGTCATAGTAACTGATTCCGCAGCTTCCTGCAAGTATTTTCAGGCCAGATTCAGACCAGACACCGGAAGGGCTGGACCACAAAGCCGAAGACAGCCCAGGCGATCCGCTTCATCAGCGGCGCGGTCTGGATCTCCAGATGCTCCGGAGCTTCATAGGTGTCTGCGTCAATGATTTTTCTGGAATCCTCCTGCATGGCCATCAGATATCCCTCCAGCTCCTGATTCAGTTCCTCGCTCTGCACCACAAGCATCAGCTCCGTGTCCACATAGGTGCTGCGCAAATCCAGATTATAGGAGCCTATCACAGACAAATCCCCGTCAATCAGCGCGCTCTTGCCGTGGTTGGAGATGCCGCCGTCGTATTCATAAAGGGGGATTCCTGTAGCGACCACCTTATCTTTATGGCGCAGATAATCGCTGGAAGCCACAAAATTATCTCCATTTTCCACAGAATTCAGCAGAATCCGGATATCCGGGACCTTATCGCCAAGCTCTGTCAGGCGCTCATACATCCAGGAGTTGCAGACGACATAGGGAGACTGAAAAATCACTCGTTCCCGGGCCTGTCCCATCAGCTCTGTCAGCTCATAAAAGAGCACCGGTTCTTTCCCATAAGGGTGTGTAGGATTGGACAGCAGCGTAATCTTTCCTGACTCATAGGTATGCGCCTCATAATCCCAGGAGCCATCGAACAATTCCGGATATTCCGCAGTCAGGGAAGCGTACCGTTCTTTCAGAAACGTCTTTTCTTCTTTGACTTTCTTCTTTTTGGCCAGCGCCTCATTATCATGGAAGGGTTTGCAGATGTCCAGATTCCAGACTCCTTCAAAATAAGCTTCCAGCTCTTTTAAAGAGGTGTCGGGATTTCCCGGCTCCGTATTATAGACCAGAACCTCCCGGTCATAGCTTACATTCTCATCCGTATAATTTCCGATAAAGTAATCAAAGGTGTTGCGTCCGCCCAGAAGATAGGCTTTTTCATCCACGATCACATACTTGTCATGCATCCGCCCCATCAGTTTCCAGGGAGTCAGAAGATTTAACGGGTTGTAGATGCGGATCTCCACATTCGGGTGGGACGACAGGGCATAGAATAGCTCTCTGCCTTCCATGCGGACCGCGCCGCTGACTCCGTCCACCAGAATCCGGATCTTCACGCCTTCATCTGCTTTTTCCTGAAGAACCGCCAGGATATCCCTGGTGCTTTCGCCTTCTCTCATGTCAAAGGTGGAGAGAATAATGCGGTCCTCCGCCTGGCTTAAAAGCCGCATACGCTCTTCCCAGGCGCTCATATTCGTCTCCAGGAGAGCGGTCCGTTCCGGCCCTGTTCCATTCATGCGGAAGCTTTTTGAACCGAACCCGCCGGCTGTATTCCCGTCAATCTTCGGATACGCGAAAAAAGGAGCCACAGCCCCCATAATCAGATAAGCCAGTATAAACAGCAGCAGGCAGGTGATCTTATGCCGCTTGAAAAATCGTATCATAGGTCTTTTCCTCATCCGTCTTCTCTACACTGTTCTGCCTTGGTTTTCCACATAAAAATCCGGAGAGGAGTCTTGCAGAATGGATTCCTCTCCGAACAGTATTGTATAATCAAAGCCCCATGATTGCAACTCTTTTTTCGTGGAACAGGCGCTTTGCCCCAGCAG
>CALWAZ010000080.1 GCA_944375725.1 uncultured Merdimonas sp.
GAACTTCTTTTGTAATAGGTTCTATATAAATATTTCCTTCCTCCACAAACGCAATCTTCGGCGTATCCTCTTCCTTTTTCTTACGGAGGCTCCGGACAGGCCTGCTGTCAGAGCTTCTCGCAATCACGTCGCCGATGCGGATCTGCATGGGATCCATGGACAGGGCCGCCACGAAAGCCGATTCATTTCCGGAAGCGCCCACATAGACATTTCCTTTCAGCGTTCCCAGCACAATCACATTTCCCTTGGACACGACCCGGGCGCCGGGATTCACGTCTCCGAGAATCACTATGCTTGTCTCGGATTCCAGCACCTGGCCGGACCGCAGGGTCCCTTTATAAAAGCGTCCGTCCTGAAGGTTCATCAGATCGCTGTCCACGGCTTGTCTCTGCCGGTCCAGCGCCTGCTTCATGGCCGCTTCCGTGGCCGCGTTTTCATCCACAATACAGGCCACCTGAATCTGGCAGTTCTTCGATATGATATCGGAAAGCTCCAGTTCCTCCTCAAAGGAAAGCTTCCTTCCCTGAAAACACAGGGCCATCTGAACACTGCCGAAGAATTTGGCGGAGGATTGGAATTTTTCCGCCACATCCTTCTTCAGCGTCTCCCAGTCTGTCTTTTCATCCAGAACCACAATCAATCCATGTCTGTTGCTTTTTATGACAACCGATTGGTTTGACATCCCTCTTCACTCCTAATCTGCAATATTCTGTCCCGAGGATCCGCTGGCGGTTCCGGTCAGGACTTCCTCTTCATCCACAAGATTATAATAATACTTAAACAGATCCGCCGCAACCTCTGCCGTATTCGCGGAGGTATAGCCGTTTGCGATACGCACGGCTACCGCAATCTCCGGATCGTCTGCCGGGGCATAACCCACAAACAGCGCGTGGTTGGGATGGCTTCTGCTCTGCTGGGCCGTACCGGTCTTTCCGGCCACGTCCAGTCCAAGCTCACTTAAGGCATTCAGGGAAGTAGTGTCGTCCGCCACCAGCTTCATACCCTGCTGTACCGCGTCCCAGCTGCTGTCCGCGATTTCCACCTGATTGTAAAGATCCGGCTCATAGTCCTCAAGCAGTTCGCCGTCCGCTGATTCCAGCCGGTCCAGAAGCGTCAGGTTCCAGCAGCTTCCCCGGTTCGCGATAGTAGCCACATATCTGCCGATATGAGACAGGGAGTACGCGTTTGTGCCCTGTCCGATGGAAGAACGGACCGCGTCCTCATCGGAAATCTGAGGCTCATACTCGGAAAGCTCCAGACCGGACTTATCACCCAGTCCGAACATTCTCGCGTACTTCTCCAGAGTAGCCAGACCCCGGTCTGAATTATAGCCCTGGCCGCTGCGGCCGCCGGAAAGGCGGTATCCCACCTCATAGAAAAAGTAGTTGCAGGAATCCCGGATGGCGGTGATTACGGTTTCATTTCCATGATGGCCTCCATACTGGTTGTAAATCCAGCAGGTAGGCGAAGGGGTAATCTCTGTAAAAATTCCCGCTCCGTATATGGTGGTGGAAGGGGTGATCACTCCCTCTTCCATTCCGGCTATGGCCACGATGGGCTTAAAGGTAGAACCGGGCGCCAGGTTTTCCTGGGTTACGCGGTTCACAAAGGGCGACGACAGATCCCGCCGCAGGCTGTTGTAATACTCTGAATCCATCACATTGGTCAGCCGGTTGTTGTCATAGCTGGGATAGGTGACACAGGCCAGCGTATCCCCAGTCTTCACATCTACTATGATAATGCCGCCGCTGCAGGGCTCCAGAGCCAGCTGGGCCGGCGTAATCTCCAGGTTTGAGATCTTGTCAAGCATGAAATTATAGGCACTGACGGTGCCTGCCCTCAGACCCGATACCGCCGCCTCATCGTATTCCAGAACTCCCTGATCATACAGCAGGAGGCAGACCTCTCTTCCGGACATCTGGTCGTTCAGCAGCATGTATTTGTACAGCATCTTGCCAAACTCCATATCCTCCATCAGCTCCTGCCGGATATACTCCAGCACAGACTGATAGATCTCCTCGGAATCCAGATACAGATCGTCGCCGGAGATCTTGGTCACGTCGATCCAGTTCATGGAAATGGCATACTGCAGATACTCCCGGAGGCTGATGACCTCATCTGTGGTCCAGGCCGTATAGGTGGGATCGGAGGTGTCTACCGCGTCGCTCATCAGGACCTGGTTGTCTCCCATCAGGACATCTGCCACAATGTAGCTCATATAATTCTTCATTTCCTGTGACAGGTTCTGATAAGCCGCGGCGTTTTCATTGTTCAGCTCAGCCATGATTTCATTCACTGCCTGCTCTCTTTTAACCAGAAAACGCTGATACACGCTCTTCTCCAGATCCGTGGCGTCATCCTCGGAAAAATGGGTAATATCAATAATATAATTGTCAATCAGCGCATAGTATACATCATAGATCGGAATCATGATATGGGCGGCGCTGGCATTTCCCTGAACATATTCCTTGGTATTCTGAATCTTGGACACCAGAATGCCTGCCAGCTTCTGTTCCAGAATCTGATAGGCAGCCATCTGCAGATCCTTGTCAATAGTCAGATACACATCATTGCCAGGCACCGGATCCTGCTGCTCGGCCACCTCAAGCACACGGCCCACGCTGTCCACGTACATCCGCTCATAGCCTTTGGTTCCCTGGAGATCCGTCTCCATATACTGCTCAATACCGGCCTTGCCCACAATATCGTTGAGCTCATAGTCCGGATTCTCTGCCTGCAGACTTTCCAGCTCCTCCTGGGACGCCTTTCCGATATAGCCGATGATCGGAGCGAAATAAACACTGTCCGGATAAACCCGGCGGCTGCTCTGCTCGATATCCGCTCCCTGAAGCTCGTCCTGATTCTCCATCACCGCCGCCACAGTCTCCTCAGAAACATCTGTCGCCACCGTAGTAGCCACATACCGCTTATAACTGTTGGCCGAAATGCCGAAGCGGATGGTAGCGATCTGAAGCTGCTCCTCCGGAGTATAGCCGTCTACCGAGATCCCAAGCGCTTCCTTCTCCTCTTCTGTATAGGAAGAGCGGATGTCATACTTTTTGCTGCCGCACATGTATTCCATCAGTGTGTCCGCGGACGCCAGCTCCTCACTGGGCTCCAGCTCGCTGACACGAGTCTTTCCATAAACGTCGGCTTTTAAACGCATCAGCGAGGTGCCTGTCAGAGAATATTCATATGCTCCGTTCTGATACACGATTCCCAGATCACTGACCACACTGTCACCGTTTTTCTCTATCAGCTTGATCAGCTTGTAAATGGTCTCGTTCAGCTGCGCGTTCTTGGTCTTTGTGTCCGGATAGCTTCCATTGTCCTGAATGGTCACCGAATAGGACAGCTCGCTGTAGGCCAGAACTTCTCCGTTCCGGTCATATATGCTTCCTCTCGTACTGGCCAGGGATACCTCCCTCACTGTACGCAGAGAAAAGGATTCCTGATATTCCGCCCCTCTTACAATCTGCAGATAAAATACCCTGTACAGCAGAATTCCGAAAAACACCACAAAAGCGGCGCTTAACAGAAACGTACGTGATTTAACCACATTCCACAGGGCATCTCTGATTTCTCTGAACAGTCTCACTCAAAATCCTCCGTATGCCTATCTGTTCCGCCCGGTTTTCCGGAAATTACGGAATATTCCGAGGGCGGTTCCTCCCAGCGTTCCAGCATCCGGTTCAGACGCCGGAGCAGGCGGTACATGACCATGGTCACGACCACCGTGTATACCATTTCCGGGAGTATGATACGCGTAAGATAAAAACCAAATTCAAATCTGCTCCTCATCAGAAACATGAAAAAGTAAACGCTCAGTCCATATACCAGCTCGGAAAGCGTAATCCAGATCATGGGAAGCTTAATATCCTCATCATAAAACATCATGTGGAACAGACCGCTTCCATAGCCCAGAAACATATACAGAAGAGCGTAAAAGCCGAAAAGGCTTCCAAAAAAGATATCCACCAGAAGTCCGCAGAAAAAGCCGACCGTCATTCCTTCCTTTTCTCCCCGCATAAAGCCAAAGGAAGTGGTGACGATCAGGAGAAGGTTCGGGGAAATACCCGCCAGAGCCAGCGCCTGAAACACAGTGCACTGTAAAATAAAGCATACGATAATCAAAAGCGCAATGACCGCTTTCCGTCTCATCCCTTTCACTCCTGTCTATTCTTCTTCCACACTCTGTTTCAAATCTGTAATGACCAGCACGGAATGGAGATGCTCGAAATCCACTGCCGGGGTCAGCGTCCCCGATCTGGTCAGGTTATTGGAATCCAGCGTCAGCTCATTGATATAGCCGATGAGAATTCCCGAATGATATTTGTCACTGACATGGGAGGTCACCACCGTGTCACCGATAGACGCCTCTCCTTCCGGATCCCGGAGCTGGTTGATCTGAATCAGTCCTGTCTCCATCAGCTGCAGATCGCCTTTTACAAAGCACAGATCGGAAGTGGACAGCACCTGGGCGCTCACATTGCTCATGTCATCGATAATGGACCGCACCCTGGCCCAGTTGTCTCCCACAGCGGTCACGATGCCCACCAGTCCGCTTCCCGCTATGACATTCATATCTACCGCGATGCCGTCAGAACTTCCCTTGTCAATCACAAAGGTATTGAACCAGTTTCCCGCGTCACTGGCAATGATATTGGCTGCCACCTTATTGTACTCGCTGTAGGTCTGATCCAGGGCATAGAGCTCCTCCAGCTCCTCCAGACGGTACTGGTTCTGCATCAGCCGGCTGTTTTCCATAGTCAGCTCGTCCACCTGCTCCTGAAGCTCTTCGCTTCGCGCCTGGGCGTCCGCCAGATCCTCCAGGCTGTCCGCCCGGTCTCTGGCCCAGCCCCCCACCGCGTTGATCCCCCGTTCAAAGGGGACAAATACGTACCCCGAAATTCTGCCGAGAGTCTCTCCCGCGAACCCGGTGGCATAAGAGGCAAACATCATGGCGATGCAGAGAAGCGCCAGCGCCGCAAATATGTATTTTGACGGCACGGAAAAACGATTTTTCTTCTTCATACTCCACCTGAATTATTTATAATCCTGCTCTTTTGTGATAAAGGTCAGACTGCGGAATTCCTTTTCCTTGATGACACGCTCCAGTCCTCTGGCCACACACTCCTCCGGCTTCTCCACCAGATTTACCTTGATATTTGTGGCATCCGCGATAAGCCCGTCCAGTCCTTTCAGATTGGCCACGCCGCCGGTCAGGAAAATACCGTTCCGGATAATATCCACGCCCAGCTCGGGGGGCGTGCGCTCCAGAATCACCTTTATGGCGTCCACGATGGATTTCAGCTGCTCCGCAATGGCGTTCGCCACGAAATCCGCGGTAATCTCCAGCAGAGCCGGAAGACCCAGCGCCATATTGCGGCCGCAGATCTCCCGTCTGGTAGTGGTGTCGCCCGGCTGATAGCCCAGCTCATTTTTCAGGAACTCTGCCGTCTTGTTTCCAATAAAATATCCGTATTCCCGGCGGATCGCGCTGGAGATCGCCTCATCGATCTTGTTTCCGCCGTTTTTGATCAGCTTGCTGGTCACAGTTCCGCCCAGAGAAAGAATGGAAATCTCTGTGGTGTCAGCGCCCACGTCCACCAGCATCACGCCCTGAGCCTGGGTCACATCCAGACCAAGGCCGAGGCCTGCTGCCACCGGCTTGTCAATCAGCTCCACGTTTTTCGTCTTGATCCCCGTTCCGTGAATCAGGGTAGTAAACACACGATCCTGCACGTCCGTAGGCAGGGCTACGATAAACTCCGCTCCCTTCAGGCTTCCCTTTGTGCGCTCCTCCAGGAAGGCTCTCAAGAACTGCTGCATATAGGTAATGCTGGCCACGGTGCCGAACGACATGGGGTACAGAACCTCAATATTGGACGGCGCCTTTTCATGCATGTCAAAGGCCTCATTTCCATAGGCGATCATGCCCTTTTTCTCCTCAATCGCCACCATATTCTTCTCGCAGTATATGGTATCGCTTTCCTTGCTGTAAATCTTAATGCTGCTGGTTCCGAAGTCGCAGCCAAAACTCTGTGCAGACATTGTGGTCTCCCTCTCTTTCTTCTGTTCCTATGATAGTATTCCCCGTTCTCGTAAAGAGCTATAACACCGATCGCCAATGATCACATGATCCAAAAGCTGGATGCCAAGAAGTTCTCCGCCTTTGCTGATCCGCTTGGTAATCCGGATATCCTCCAGACTCGGCGACGGATCGCCGCTGGGATGGTTATGAACCAGAATCAGCTGCACGGCATGAACTTCCAGCGCTTCCAGGAAAATCTCCCTGGGCGATATGATGGAGGCGTTCACCGTACCTTTAAACATCAGCTTCTCACGCAGCAGCTTGTTTCTTGTATTCAGAAACAGCGCGATCAGATGCTCCTGTTCCTTATGCCGGAGCTCTTCCATAAAGTAATCCGCTATGGTCGCGGGCGTGTCGAAGCAGAGCCTTTCTCCCGCGGCCGCCTTTGCCATGCGCGCCGCCAGCTCTGCCAGGCACTTCAGCTGCACAGCCTTGACCTTTCCGATCCCTTTCAGCTTCATCAGCCGCTCCAGGGGAATCCGGCAGAGCCCTTCCAGTCCCTCATAGTCCGGAAGGCTCAAGATACGGGCTGCCAGCTGGCACACATTCTCTCCTGCCGTGCCCGTCCGCAGAATCACAGCCAGAAGCTCGGGGTCCGAAAGCGCTCCCGGCCCGCAGGCAAGACACTTCTCATAAGGACGCTCTTCTCTGTATAATTTCTTCATCGTTGTCGTCATGGCTTCTCCTTTTCCTGCGCTCTCCAGGCAGCGGATATCCTTCCGGCAACTCTTTTCCTACAGTTTCCTGTAAATAATGATTGCAAGCACCACCCCGATAATACTGGCTATCGATATGTGGATCGTCAGACCAAAGGTCAGTACCAGAAGCCCCAGGTCCAGAACGATGGGGTTCTCCAGTCCGAAGCCCCGTCCGTAATTCAGCCAGCTCAAGGCCGATACATTCTCTGTCAGCATTCCGAGAAAGCCTCCCAGCACAATGCCGGACAAAAGCATGATCAGAAGCACCCAGCCATTCTTTGATTTCATAGCAGCCTCCGTCTTTCGTAGTATATGCAAGCCCTGCGGCTTCCTGATATCCAGTTTACATAAATGGAAATGCTGGAAATCATATCGAATTATATCATAGCACAAAGCACAGAACTTGTATAGAGACGAAATCCTTAACTTCTCTTAAGATTCGCCATTGTTTTCCATTTTTCGATTTTATTTTCCGCCCTGCCTTATACAGGACTCCAGGCTCTGTATCTGGACACTACCGCCTCTGCTGTCTTCACGCCGTCCATGGCCGCTGAGGTGATTCCTCCCGCGTACCCGGCGCCTTCCCCGCAGGGATACAGACCCTTTACCGCGCTTTCCATCGTCTCCCCGCGCAGAATACGCACCGGGGAAGAGGTACGGCTTTCCACGCCGGAGAGCACCGCGTCTCTCCGGGAGAAGCCCGGAAGAATCCGCTCGCAGCCCAGGATTCCCTCTTCCAGCGCCCGGGACAGCTCTTCCGGAAAAATGCCGCGCACATTTCCGAATTTCCAGCCACCCTTGATGCAGGGCTCCACGTCTCCCAGGCTTCTGCTTTCCTGATTTTTCTGGAAATCACCCAGAAGCTGCACCGGAACCTTTCCCTCTCCGGCCTGATACGCGGCCCGCTCCAGCCTTCTCTGAAATTCCACGCCGGCCAGCACGTCTGTGCCGCCGAAGTCCTCCGGCCGCACAGTCACTATCATGGCGCTGTTGGCATTGCGCCCGTCCCTGGCCTGGTAGCTCATGCCGTTCACCGCCAGAAGCCCCTCTTCTGAGGAAGCATTGACCACATATCCGCCCGGGCACATGCAGAAGGAATAGACGCCCCGTCCTCCTTCCGTCTTTCTGGTCAGCTTGTAGGAAGCGGCCGGAAGCTCTGCGGGATAACCGGCCCCGTACTGGCTCTCATTGATGAGCTCCTGGGGATGCTCGATGCGCACTCCCACCGCAAAGGCCTTCTGCTCCATGGGAATTCCTTTTTCCGCCAGCATGGCAAAGGTGTCCCGGGCGCTGTGCCCGATGGCAAGCACCAGAGCCTCACAGGCAAGATATGCTTCCTGCCCGTCCTCCGCTCTGACACGCACGCCCCGGACGGCTCCTTCTTCCACATCGATATCCGTCAGCCTGGTCCGGAACCGGACCTCGCCTCCCAGGGACAGGATTTCCTCCCGTATCCGCTCCACCACGCCGATCAGCACATCCGTGCCCAGATGGGGCTTATTCCAGTAGAGGATCTCCTCGGGAGCTCCTGCCTGCACGAAGGTCTCCAGCACCAGACGGTTTCTGCCCTTCGGATCCTTCACCAGGGTATTCAGCTTTCCATCGGAAAAGGTTCCTGCTCCACCTTCCCCGAACTGCACATTGGAGTCAGCCTTTAAAGCACCGCCGGCCCAGAAACTGTCCACCGTGCTTTTCCGCTCCCGGGCTGTCTCTCCCCGCTCCAGAAGCAGGGGCCGGTATCCGGCTCTGGCAAGCATCAGGCCGCAGAACAGTCCGGCCGGCCCTGTTCCCACGATGACCGGCCGGTGCTCCAGCCTCTCTGTTCCCGGCTCCGGAAACCGGTAGGACACCGGATGAACCAGAACCGCATTCCGGTTATGAAGCTTTTTCATAAGCCTCTGCTCCCCTGAAAGCTTCACATCCACTGTATAGACATAAGAAACCGGCTTTTTTCTGGCGTCAATGGACTTCCGGCTGATGATAAGATTCTCTATCCGTTCCTCCGGCACCTTCAGTTCCCTGGCCGCCTGTCTTTTCAAATCGGCCGCCGTATGGCTGAACGGAAGCTTGATCTGGCTGATTCGAATCATTCTGTTCCTCCTTTGGCCGCGCTGCGGCCTGCGGTGTACCCGCTGCTCCAGGCCCACTGCAGATTATAGCCGCCGCAGGCCCCGTCAATATCCACAACCTCGCCGGCGAAAAACAGCCCCGGCACCAGCCTGGATTCCATGGTCTCCGGACAGATCTCCCGGGTATCCACGCCTCCGGAACAGACCTGGGCCTGTTCAAAGCTGCCGCCAGAGACAATCTCTGTCCGGAAATCCCGAATCTGCCCAAGCAGCCGGTCCAGCTCCTCTCCAGTCCAGTCCTCTGCCCTTTTGTTCTTAGCGATTCCCGCCCGCTCCAGAAGACAGAGGCTCATCTTCCCGGGGAAAAGTCCGGTCAGAAACTGCTCTCCCTTTTTATAACCGCCGGCTTCGAGTCTGGAAGCGAAATACTCCTTCAGCTCTCTTTCTCCGAGCCGTGGAAAAAGATTCAGCCTGGCTTCCACCTGTCTGCCCTCATCCAGCGCCCGTACCGCGTACCGGCTCACCTGAAAGACAGGAATCCCGGAGATTCCGCTTTTCGTAAACTGTACCTCGCCCCGGTCCTCTGCCAGCTCTTTTCTTTCCGCATTCTTTTTTCCTTCCGCCGGCGCCTGAGTCTCCGCCAGAATTTTTACGGAGGCCTCCATGCGCAGACCCGCCAGACGCTCAAAAAAACGCTCCCGGCAGCGAAGCTGCACCAGGGCCGGCAGCGGCTTGATCACCCGGTGGCCGAAGGCCGCTGCCAGAGCGTAACCGCTGCCGTCGGAGCCTGTGTCCGGGGCGGCGGCGGAGCCTGCCGCCAGGACACAGGCGTCTCCCTCGTAGGTCCAGCCCTCCGTCCTGGCCGCAAAGCCCCTGTCCGTCACGGACAGCTCCTCAATCCGGTTTCCCAGGGCCAGCCTGACTCCCAGCCGCTCTGCCTCCATCCGAAGCACCTCTGCCACAGAAGAGGCCTGATCGCTGTAAGGATACAGGTAACCGTTTCTGTCTTTTACGAAAATTCCGAGACCGTCAAAAAACTCCAGCGTCTCCTTCAGCCCAAACCCCTGAAATACAGTTCCGGCAAATCCCGGCTCTCCGCCCCGGTAATGGGACAAATCCTGATCCGTATTGGTCAGGTTGCACCGGCCGTTTCCCGTGACAAGAATCTTCTTTCCCACCTGTCTGTTTTTTTCCAGCAGCGTCACCTTTGCTCCGCTTCTGGCCGCCTGAATGGCTGCCATCAGTCCGGAAGCTCCTCCTCCGACGACCAGCACCCGTCTCATGACAGCTTCACCAGACCCGCGTCCATCAGCTTCTGGAGGGACATGAGAATTCCCAGCTTGGCATGGGGCCAGGTCAGTCCTCCCTGGAAATATACCGCGTAAGGAGGCTTAATGGGGCCGTCCGCGGAAAGCTCAATGGAAGAACCCTGCACAAAGGCTCCGGCTGCCATGATCACATCACTGTCATAGCCCGGCATCGCCCAGGGCTCCGGCGTCACGTAGCTGTCCACCGGAGCAGCAGCCTGGATTCCCTGGCAGAAAGCGATGACGCCCTCCAGGCAGCCAAAGGTCACCGCCTGGATGATGTCATGACGGCTTTCCGTACCGTCCGGAATCACCGGGAAGCCCAGCTTCTCATAGACATTCGCCGCGAAGACAGCACCCTTCAGCGCCGCGGCAGTCACAGTCGGCGCCAGGAAAAAGCCCTGGTAAAAGCTCTGCATCACGCCCAGAGACGCTCCCACCTCTTTTCCAAGCCCGGGAGAGGTCAGCCGGTACGCGGCATTCTCCACGTACTGCTCCTTTCCTACGATATAGCCGCCGATAGGAGCCAGTCCGCCGCCCGGATTCTTGATCAGGGAGCCCACGCAGAGATCCGCTCCCACATCAGTAGGCTCGATCCGCTCCACGAATTCTCCGTAGCAGTTGTCCACCATGCAGATCACATCCGGTCTTCTTTCTTTAATAAAAGCGATCAGCTCACCAATCTGTCTCACAGAAAATGTAGGCCGTGTCTGATACCCTTTTGACCGCTGAATGGTCACCAGCTTCGTCTTTTCATTCAGAGCCGCCTCGATGGCCGGATAATCAAAGGTCCCGTCCTCTTTCAGATCCACCTGGCGGTAGGTTACCCCATACTCTGCCAGAGAGCCGTTGGAGGGACGGATTCCGATGACCTCCTCCAGGGTATCATAGGGCTTTCCTGCCGGAGACAAAAGCTCGTCGCCCGGGCGCAGATTTCCGGAAAGCGCCACCGCCAGCGCATGGGTTCCGCAGGCGATCTGAGGACGGACCAGAGCGGACTCGGCGTGAAATGCCGCCGCGTAGACCTCCTCCAGCTTTTCTCTTCCCAGATCGTTGTAGCCGTAGCCGCTGGTAGCCGCAAAGCAGGCGGCCTCCACTCTCGCCTTCTGCATGGCGCCCACCACCTTCAGCTGATTATACTCCGCTGTGGCGTCAATAGCTTCAAACCTTTCTTTCAGCGTCTTCTCTATTTCCTGTCCGAATGCCCAGACCTCTCTTCGGATGCCAAGCTCCCGGTACATATCCTCTGTCCGCATCATTTCCTGTTCCATCTCTATTCTGTTCCTTCCCTTCTGTTTTCTCTATGATAAGATTTCTTTTTCTTTCAGTATCCGCAGCATTTCCTTCAGAATGGCCCCGTCATCACAGCCAAATCTCTGCCTGTCCAGCCAGATCACGTCCCGTTCCCGCCGGAACCAGGTCAGCTGCCTCTTGGCAAAATGTCTGGTATCCCGCTTCAGCACACGCACCGCTTCCTCCAGAGAGCACTCTCCATCCAGATAGGAAAGCAGTTCCTTATAGCCCAGCCCCTGCATGGACACCATGCCTCTGCGCAGTCCTTCCGCCTTCAGCCTTTCCACTTCCTGAAGAAGCCCGGCTTCCATCATCTGATCCACCCGGGCATCGATCCGCTCATAGAGACGGGCCCGATCGTCATTCAGGACAAAATAGGCGAAATGATAAGGGGATTCCTTGGCTTTCTGTTCCTCATTATGCCCGGAAATCCGTGTTCCTGTCAGCCGGTAAAATTCCAGCGCCCGAATCACCCGCTTTACATTGTGGGGATGAATCTCCTCTGCCGCCTTCGGATCTTCCCTGGCCAGAAGCTCATGAAGCTTTTCTGCTCCCTCCCTGGCCGCCAGCTCCTCCAGCTCTGCGCGGATGCCGGTCTGCGCTTCGTTTTCCGTAAAGTCAATATCGTAAAGAAGCGCCTGAATATAAAATCCCGTTCCTCCCACCACAATGGGAATATGGCCATTGGCCCGAATCTGCCGGAGCGCTTCCTTTGCCATCTGCTGAAACCTTACCACATGAAACTCCTCTGCGGGCTCCAGCACATCGATCAGATAGTGGGGAACTCCCTCCATCTCTTCCGGACGTACCTTTGCGGAACCGATGTCCATACGCCGGTATACCTGCATGGAATCTGCTGAAATGATTTCTCCTCCTATGGCCTTTGCCAGCGCGATGGACAGCTTTGTCTTTCCCACTGCCGTAGGTCCGGTGAGAATCACCAGAGGCTCCTTTTTTCCTTCTTTCACAGGAATCGCTCCTTTCTGCTGCTGAATCTTTTCTATTTTAGTATTAAACGCTCTGGATTTCAACAAAAAAATGGAACCCAGACCATTTTGTCTGTGTTCCATTTCCGTTTTCCTTTTATATTATCCGTTTGTATATCTGGACAGGAACTGTCTCGTCCGCTCTTCCCGGGTATGCTCGAAGATTTCCTCCGGCGTACCCTGCTCCAGGATTCTGCCCTCATCCATGAAAATCACCTTGCTGGCCACGTCGTGGGCAAAGGCCATCTCATGGGTGACGATAATCATGGTAGTCTTCTTATCTGCCAGCTCCTTGATGACCTTCAGCACCTCGCCGGTCAGCTCCGGATCCAGCGCGGAGGTAGGCTCGTCAAAGCAGAGAATGTCCGGCTTCAGCGCGAGAGCCCGGGCAATGGCCACACGCTGGCACTGGCCGCCGGAAAGCTGATGGGGATAATTACCCATCCGATCTGCCAGTCCCATCTGGACCAGGAGCGCCTTTGCCTCCTCCTCGATCTCCTGATGAATCTCCTTTTTCCGTGCCTTATAATCCGGCTGTTCCTTCGCCAGAAGCTCCCTGGCCAGCATCACATTGCCAAGGGCCGTATACTGGGGAAACAGGTTGAAGGACTGAAAAACCAGGCCAAAATGAAGACGTTTCTTCCGAATCTCTGTCTCCTGTCTGGTCTGAGGCGCGTCCGCGTCGAACAGGACTTCTCCGTTTACACGGATCACTCCTGTATCGGGCTGCTCCAGAAAATTCAGACAGCGTAAGAAGGTGGTCTTTCCGCTTCCCGAAGAGCCGATGATAGACAGCACCTCTCCCTTTTCCAGAGAAAAGCCGATATCCTTCAGGACCTCTGTATTTTCAAAGTTTTTACTGATATGTTCTACTTCCAGAATCGCCAATGCTGCCGCCTCCTTACCTGAAATATTCCAGCTTCCGCTCAAGACGTCCCAGAAGGACCGTCATGACGCCGCTGAAAACCAGATAGTAAAAGGCTGTGAAGAACAGCGGCCAGATCGCGCCTGAAATTCCCTGGGAGCCTTTCATGAAGGACTCGCCGGCCCAGATAATTTCCTGAAGGGCAATGGTAGTCGCCAGGGAAGTATCCTTCACCAGCGTAATGACCTCGTTGGACATGGGCGGCACGATGCGCTTGATCATCTGGAGCAGCTTGACCTTAAAGAATATCTGTCTTCTGGTCATGCCCAGCACCAGACCGGCCTCCTCCTGCCCCACAGGGACTCCCTGGATTCCTCCCCGGTAGATTACAGAAAAATAGCAGGCGTAATTGATGATAAAGGCAACAGACGCCGCCACAAAACGCCCCGCGTTTCCTTTCCAGATCTGATTGTGAAGCACCAGGCCCGGAAAATAAAAGATGATCATAAGCTGGATCATAAGCGGCGTACCGCGTATGATCCAGACGATGATATTTGTAAGCCAGCTCAAAGGCTTAAACCGTGACATGGAGCCAAAGGCTATCACAAGCCCCAGCGGTACCGCGCCCACAAGCGTCACGAAAAACAGTTTCAGTGTCTGCAGAAAGCCACTGTTCAGAGAACGAATGACAATCGGCATCTGTTCCATTATCAGTTCCATGTGATTACTCTGCCGTTTCCCCAGCTGCATTCTGCGCGCCGATCAGCGCTGCCTGCACGCCGTATTTTTCTGCTGTGGTCTGCATGGTTCCATTCTCATAGCATTTTGTAAAGAAATCATTCAGAACCTCTGCCAGATCGGAGCCTTTGCGGAAGCCTACGCCGTACTCCTCGCTGTTCAGGCTGACTGTATAGGTCAGGTTCTCATAGCCTGTTCCCTCACCTACCATGGCCGCTGCCATCAGAAGATCGATAACCGCCGCGTCGGAGGTTCCGGAAGCCACCTCAAGAAGAGCGTCAGACTGAGCCTCTACCGGAGTATAGGAAAGACCGAGCGCGCTCACCTCTGCCTCACCGGCACTGCCTGCCTCTACCGCAAAGTTTAAGCCGGAAAGGCTGTCCACATCCTGATAATCATCCGCCACATCCGCCGGAACTACAACTACCTGGGCATTCATCAGATAAGGCTCCGTGCACTCCATGGAGCTTGTCACCTCGTCTGTCAGCGTCATGCCGTTCCATACGCAGTCGATGCCGTTGCTGTCCAGCTCCAGAACCTTGTTGTCCCAGTTAATTTCCACAAATTCTGCCTTGATGCCAAGGCTCTCTGCAAAGGCGTTTGCCAGATCCGCGTCGAAGCCAATCCACTCGCCTGTCTCATCCATATAATCCATGGGCTCAAAATTTGTGATTCCCACAATCAGAGTGCCCTTCTCCAGCACATATTCCATATCACTGGCAGCCTCGGAAGTATCCGCCGCTTCCTCTGTCTCTGCGGGATCCTCTGCCTCCTCCGCTGCATCCTCGGCCGCATCTTCCGCATCCGTGTTTGTGACAACCTCCTCATTGGAAGAAGCTCCGCAGCCTGCAGTCATAGACACTGCAAGGCAGCCGCACAGTAATAAGCTCACAACTCTTTTTTTCATATTTTCCTCCCACTGCCGCCAGGCGGCTGATTATTCCCGCGGCAGTCCGCCCGGGTCGTTCCTGCTTTCTTTCTCTACCAATGGGCCACTGTACCACAGTAAAGCAAGCATGATGGAATTTTAACATACCGGTCCCCATCTGTCAAGCGGAAGAACGCTCTTCCGAGCTTCCATCCCGGTGTCAGCTGTGCCCGCTTACGCGTACCTGGTGTTTCTTTCATATTCCCGTTCCAGCTCATAAAGCCGCTTCGTCAGATCAGCGCCTGCGTCCAGATGCTCTCCGGCCTCCTTCTGCAGCCGTTCGTATTCCTCTGTCAGCTCTTCCAGCTGCTCTCCCCGGATATTCTGAAGTTCCATCGCCTCTTCAAAATCCTCATCCGAAAGGCCCAGCCGCATGGCATAGACATATTCCTTTAAGACCTCCGGATCCTTCTGATACTGCCAGGAAGTGCGGAAGGCCTGGGCAGCTTTTCCAAACAGAAACAGCCGGCAGCAGCAGACTCCCAGATTATTCCATACATGGGCGTAAAACTTGACGCCCAGACGGTCATTCTGCCTGATATCCAGGATTTTCTGATATTCATAAATGGCGGCCTGGTAATTTCCGCCCACAAAATACTCGTCCGCCCGCAGCTTCAGACGCTCCTGCTCCTGATAGGTATTCAGGATTTTCATTTTGGCGGTAAGCTGGGTCAGTTCCTCCTGGGTATAGAAATCCACACTCCGCAGAATTGCCATGACCATATTCTGAAGGCTTCCGCCTGCCTCCGCTCCCTTCTTAAGCCGGTCGGCCAGCTCCGGGTTGTGCATTTCCGTCCCGATCCATTCCCAGAGGCGGGGGCCCAGCATTTTTTTATCCACCAGATAAACATTTTCATACAGGAAATAGGCCAGCTCCTCCATAGAATAGATCCGGATTCCCATGCTTTCAATGTAATACGGGGTCTCTGCCGGTTCATTTCTGCATATAATCACTGCTCCCACGGCACTTCCTCCTCTCCTGCCTTCCTGTCCCTTTGTATCTTCAGCTGCCCAGCTCCACTTCCTCAGACCAGCTCAGGTCCGAGGATGGAAACAGTTCCCCAAAGCCCAGGTCGCTCACCTGAACCCGGAGCCGGTCCACGCTCAGAAATTCTGCCGATATCCGAAGCCTTGTGGCTCTGGAGGGTCTGTCCGGCAGGCCCGTGAGCATCAGGCTTTCCTTCAGGGTATCGCCGTTCTGCATGGGCTTCAGAATAAACTCCACCACCGGCCCGCTGTAAAGCAGCGCCTCGCATTCGGCCTTTGCCTCATACCAGCTCTGCCCCGCGTCCAGAAGTGTATAAATCGTACTCTTTCCGGCATTTAGCGTACGCAGGCCCACATTGTAGGAAATTTTGTCCTGTCCAAGAAAGACATAGGTCTTCTCTCCGCCCAGCCCGGCCTCCAGAACAGCCCGGCAGCAAGCTCCCTTGGCGAACAGGTTATTGCCGGCAAATACCCGCCTTCCTCCGCCGCAAAGCACTTTCAGAGACTGCTCATACCAGTCTCCCTCGAAGCCATCTCCTATCAGAAAGACCGAGGACACCGGACGCTCGGAAAAAATCTCCCTCGCCATAGAAGTAAGTATCTCATCCTTTTCCTGGGGCTCCAGCCCGGATATGGGACGCTTCCAGTCCTCCTGGCTTTCCGTCCGCGCCAGGAAAGGCAGTGTCCGGGCGTTTACATTCAGGGCAGACGCTTCCAGAAGCTCTCCCTCACAGGAGAACAGCACCGCCTGATGCCTCCACAGCTCTCTTGGCTGGCTCAGCACATAGGCGCAGAAGCTTTCCTGGCGGGTCTGCACATAGATACGGCTCTCCGGCACCCCCATGAGGCGCATGGCTGACTGCCGGATTTTTTCCACCCAGGCCTCTGACGCGTCCGCCACAGAAAAAACCACCGCTTCTGCTTCATGGATTTTCCCGTAGGGTTTTAAAAGCCGCATGGCCTTTTTCAGGAACAGCTCCAGGCTCTCTGTGGGAATCCGGTATTTTTCCGCGCCGGCCACCACGGAGACGGAGACCGGCTCCTTCATGCTGTTATTCCAGCAGCAGATCTGTGAATATTCCTTTCCCAAATCGAAACCGACCGCGAAAGCTTCCACTGCCATTCCTCCTTTTTGCTCATCGTATTCTGTCCGGGCTCTCCTACTTCAGGGTGAATATGGTCTCCACCATAAAGTTTTTCTTCCCGTATTCTTCCATCCGTTTCTCAAAATCCGGAAGGTCCCGCTCCGAGAGGGAGCGTGCCATCTCGTAAATATCCGCGTACTT
Organism: uncultured Merdimonas sp.; assembly: GCA_944375725.1. GTDB lineage: Bacteria > Bacillota > Clostridia > Lachnospirales > Lachnospiraceae > Laedolimicola. The sequence goes on from CALWAZ010000080.1 coordinate 17,252, forward strand.
GGTTCCTGTCACAAGCCGTTCCTCCGCTTCCTCCAGGTAGCTGTGATCCTGGGTGGACAGCTCCGTGCCATCCTCCCGGGTCTCCGTAATAAACCAGGTAAGCCGTTCTCCGAAAAACAGGGTGAACTCCCGTACAAAGACTCCCGGCTCTGCCGCGTACAGCCGCTCCGCCACATAGCTGCAGTTTTTCTCCCGGGGCGTCTCAATGACATAATGCAGAACCACCTTATGAGCGGGATTTGTCCTGTATTCTACAAAATATTTATCCTCCAGCAGATAGGGCCTTTCCAGCCTCTCAAGCAGGGGCTTCATAAAACAGAAGCGCATCTTTCTGCGTATGTATCCTTCCAGCATATGTTCCGCCCGGATCCTCTGATGCTCGCTCAAATGTCTGCGCCCGGCCAGATTCCGCAGATAAGCAAGCCCGCACACGTCCGCCAGGTTTTCCTCCCAGGCAATGGCCTGCTCCAGATAATCAAAGGTCCCTTCCGGAGCCGGAATATCCTTTACAAAATCCTCGAACGCCAGCCAGGTAAGATAAGCCCGGCTGACCAGACCATCCCCGCCCAGACTGTGATAGTCCCGGAAAACCTCAAAGGCGCAGTCCCGCAGCTGCCCGGTAAAAAGCATCTGTCCCAGGAGACGCTCCTCCAGGTCAAACACATTCAGTTCAAATTCCCGCGCTTCCCTCCATATACTTTCCATGACCTCCGCGGATCCGTAATAATATCCGCACAGATATTCCAGGATACTCTCATTGTATTTATGATTCTGGAAAATAAAGAGGCAGAGCTTCACCAGGAATTCATCCTCTTCATATCCTTTCTCACGAATTTTCCAGGCTGCCAGCTTGATCAGAAACCTGCATCTTACCATGTCATAGCCGTGGCGCCAGATCATGTTCCATGCTTCCTCATACATGCCCCGCAGAATCAAAATTTCCGTATACTTGGCACGGTCCTTGGGATTCATGGAGGCCGTCTCCGTCACAAAAAATTCCTGATCCAGCTCATCCAGTTCATGGCTGGCATAATAAAACTGGAGAATCTCCTGGCGCACATTTTCCTTATACGCGGCCGTAAACCCGCTGATCTTCAGGATCCGCTTATAATTCTCCACGTTATCCGCCGTAAGGACATGATAACGGGAGGTGCCGTCACACAGATACAGATAAAGACCCTGATGATAACGAAGCAGCTCCCGGCAGCGGTTTACGTATTTTTTCTCATTCAGCAGCCGGTTCAGGGTATACGGCACACTGGAGGTATAGCAGTTTCCCTGATCGTCCACCAGCACAATCATGGCTCCCGGCGTATAAATGGGGATCAGCGCTTTTCCGTCAATCAGCGGCACCGTAATCCGCTTCTGCAGCTGCTCATACAGCACCTGCACCTGCCGGATACGCCTGTCTTTGCAGCGGATTCTCCTCAAAAACATAATATCCGCCAGCGCCTCCGCGAAATCGATGGTCAAAAGCTCCTCCACCAGAAACCGGTCATAGATCACCGCCAGATCCTCACTTAAGCTGCGTCTCACCAGCTCATCCAGCATAAACTCCTCGATCTGATCCCGGTAGGCTTTGTAAATATCCGAATCCTGCGCCTGAAACCGGATGATATTCGCGTACAGAGAAGCCTTCTGGCTGGTGTTTAGGGTATTTTCCATCTGGAAGTACAGGAGCAGATTCTTCGGGAAGGGCTCCGCGTAATTCTCCGGAAGAGCCATCATGAAATATTCATAAAGATTGGTAATCTTCAGTTCTGCCTGGACCCCCCGCTGATACCAGAAAAAGCTTTCCTCATCCACAGCTCCGTTTTTGATAAACGCAGAGCAGACAGAAGAAAGCATCTCCTTGCCGCCGTAAGCATGATAAGCATTCCTGAGGCGGGCAAATCCCTGTCCCGCGGGACGGATTCCCTTCAGGATCTGCTCCGCAAATCTTCCCGCCTCTTCCGGCGTCAGCTTTTCCTCCGCCCCGCCTGTCACCTCCACGACTGCCTCTTCCGGCTGTTCTTCCGTATTCTTTTCCTCCGGGAGCGGCGCTATGGGGTCTGCCGAGACAAAATAGGCATAGCTTTCTTCCCGGGGCTCCTGGCGGGCCTCCACCCGGACCGTATAGGGAAGATGAAATTCTCCTGCCTCTGTGACGATGCAGAATTCCCCTTCCACCTCTTCTCCTCCCCAGAACCCTCTGGCGTCAAAGGAGCAGAAGACACGGGCTGTCCGGCCGTGAAAACTGGCATGTTCCAGCGTCATACGGCTGGTGGACGCGTAAACCACTCCCTTGACAGGCCGGTCTGCCGTCAGCGTAAAACTGCCCTCCGCCTTTTCCCCGGGAGCGCAGCCAAGGGTAATAATGGAATCTGAGAGCGTCACCACAGGTTTATCAAATTCAATTTTTCCGGCCGCAATCCGTTCCAGCTTTGCCCTCATGGCATCTCCTCCCGTCCTCTGATTCCTCTTTTGTCATTGCTTTTTTCTGAAATCTGTTTATAATTCAGTATAGCATTATTTAAATTAAAGTACAAGAAAAGAGGTTTTAAATGTTAGAGCACAAGGATCATTTTCACGGCAGTGACCTGGAAAAAATAGAAAAAATATACGGAATCAAAAAGGAGGATATTACCAGCTTCAGCGCCAATGTAAACCCGCTGGGCATCTCGCCTCTGATGCGGGCGGCGCTGATCGACCATATCGATGTAATTACCTCTTATCCCGATCGGGAATACACCGCGCTGCGCACCCGCATCGGCGAGTACGCAAAGGCTCCCATCCAGAACATTCTTGTGGGAAACGGCTCCACAGAGCTGATTTCTCTGTTCATTCAGATGGAGCATCCCAAAAAGGCCCTGATTCTCGGTCCCACCTACTCAGAGTATGAGCGGGAAATCTCCTTAGGGGGCGGAACCTGCCTTTACTACCCTCTGAAAGAAGAACAAGATTTCATTCTGGATGTGGAGGATTTTAAAAAATATCTGAATGAAGCACTAGATCTTCTGGTTATCTGCAACCCCAACAACCCCACCTCTACGTCCATCGCCCAGAAGGATATGCGCCGGATCCTGGATGAATGCAAGCGTCATGATATCTTCGTCATTGTAGACGAGACCTATGTGGAATTTGCTCCGGATATGGCCGCAGTGGATTCGGTGCCCCTGACGCGCTATTACAACAATCTGGTGATTCTGCGGGGTGTCTCCAAATTCTTCGCGTCCCCAGGACTCCGTCTGGGCTACGCCATCACCGGAAACATGGACCTGATGCAGGATATCAATACCCACAAGGACCCCTGGACCATAAACAGCCTTGCCGCAGTGGCGGGCGAGCTGATGTTTACTGACACGGAATACATTCAGAAAACCAGGGAGCTGATCGCCGCAGAGCGCGGACGCATCTATCGGGAGCTCTCCTCCTGGGACAGTCTGAAGGTCTACCGGCCCACGGCCAACTTCATTCTGGCCCGCATTGAAAAGGAAGGCGTCACCGCGGATGATCTGTTCGACCATGCCATCCGGCAGGGCTATATGATCCGCAACTGTTCCACCTTCCCCTTCCTGGATAACCGGTATTTCCGTTTCTGCTTTATGCTTCCCGAACAGAATACCGCTCTTCTGAAATGTCTGAAGGAAATGCTCTGAGCTTTCGATCAGAAACGGACAGGCTTCTCTTTTCCAGAGAAACCTGTCCGTCTTTCATTTTTATTCTCTTTTTCCTACGCGCCCAGGTACTGCTCATAGATTTCCAGAAAATCCGGAGGCAGTTCCCCGGTCCAGTCCGCGAAATGCACCTTGTTCCAGAGCCTGCTGTTGAACTGGGAGGGCGTATCCGCCACAAGCTGATCATACACATTTCCAAACAGCTCGTCTCTCCGCTTCTCCACCATGGTCACCTTATTGGCTTCCGTGGCCTCCTGGTCAAAATTATTGATGCACTTCAGAATATAATAACCGTTCTCTGTCTCAATAACATCGCTGACCTGGTCATTTTCCAGGGCAAAGGCAGCTTCCTCATAGGCGCTGTCATGCTCTCCTCTGCCAAAGGTATAGGTAATCTGGCTGTCCAGGCTGTAGGAGGAAGCCACCGCGGAAAAATCTCTGCCCGCGTCCAGCTGCTCCTTTACGCTCTGGGCGGTCTCGGGAGAATCCAGGCGGATCTGCTGAATAGTGATAATCCGCGCCTCATCGTCGCTGACCTCTGTATTTACATCCTTCGTAATCTCCTCATAGACTTTCCCGGAAAGGACATGGTCCCGGTACAGATCCTTCACATCCTCCAGCTTCAGATTCATGTAATCGATCTGCCCGGCATCCAGCGCTCCGTAATAGTCCTCTGCCGCCTGAGCCACCTTTTCCTCTTCCTCACTGGTCAAGGACACCCCATAATCATCTGCCAGAAGCGTAATCGCTTTCATGGACGCCAGCTGATCCACAATCGTGTCCTTCACATACTGTTCAAAGGTGATGCCTCCGAAGTCATGCTCCCACATCTCCACTCCATACACGCCTTCATACTGCCGCTGATAATCCATCACATAGATCATGGCCTCAGGCAGCGTGCAGACGCTCTTTCCTATCTTGAAAAGCTGATCTCCGGACAGTCCCGTCGTAAATACGATCTCTGTGTTTTTCAAAAGACCGCAGCCCGAAAAACTGCCCGCAAGCATGGCCGCCGCAAGCAGCACAGCCAGCTTTTTTCTGATCGCTCCCGCCATTTTCATTCCTCCATCCAGTCTCTTCTGCGCCCTTTCAGGCTTCCACTATCAGATAGGTCCCGTCCTCCAGAGGGAAGACCTCTTCCACTTCTTTCAGTTCCTCCAGAGAAAGACCGCTCACATCCATACCGCTCTCATCCAGAAACCTGCGCACTTCCTTCAGAGACTTCACGACTACCGCCATGCACTCCTCCAGAAACTCCTCTGCCTCCTCCGGGGTCTCCGCCACCGGCTCGTCAAACAGCTTCCCCTGGTTTTTCAGAAAGCCCTCCAGGCAGGTCTTTGAATATTTCTGCATTGTATCATTTCTCCTTTTCTCAGTCAAGCAGGGTCTTAAGGACCTTCAGCACCCCGTCATTTACATTGGTATCCGCCACATATTTCGCAGCTTTCTTTACAGCCTCCGCCGCATTTCCCACCGCGTAGCTTTCCGTGGCGCTCCGTATCATTTCCAAATCATTATGATTATCGCCGAATACCATGGTTTCATCCGGGCTGATCTTCAGAGTTTTCTGGATACTGCGGATAGCATTTCCCTTGTTGGTGTCCATATTCATGAAATCCACCCACACATCGCCGGAGATCACGCAGTGAAGCCGGTCTTCCCAGCGCGGGATCAGAAGCCTGGCTACTTCGCCGATATTTTCTTTCCGGTATACGGCCATCTTATTGACCTTCAGCTCCCGGGAAAGAGCGTCTTCCACCTGATCGATTCTGCTGCGGTATCCCTTTCGGATCAGAGCCAGAAATTCCGGATCTGAGCTTTCCGTATAGAAGCCTTCCTTTGTGTCCAGCGTAAAACTGGTCCCCGGAATACGGCGGACCTCCCGGACCCACTGGCAGACCTGCTCCCAGTCCAGCACCTGTTCCAGCATGGTATAGCCCCTGCAGCAGACATAGGCCCCGTTTTCCGTAATAAAAATAATGTCATTTTTCACCGGCTCAAACAGCTTTGACATACTGGTATAATGGCGTCCGCTGGCCGCGGCAAACAGAATATCCCGCTCCTTCAGTTTCCGGATTACTTCAAATATCTCCGGGTTGATCTGCGCCGTGCCCTCCGGCAGCAGCGTTCCGTCGATATCACTGGCCACAAGCTTGATCATCCTTTTGTTCCCCTTCCATATATGTCCGCAAGCTCCCCGGCTTCGGAGATAATGCAGTCCGCTCCGTCCCTTAAAAGCTCTTCCCGTCCGCGGAAGCCCCAGAGCACTCCCACTGTATACATTCCTGCCGCCTTTCCGGTCTTCATGTCCGTTCCCGTGTCGCCCGCATAAAGGCATTCTCCAGCAGGCACCCCAAACTTGTCCGCCAGATAAAGAGCTCCGTCCGGAGCCGGCTTTCTGGGAAACAGGCCTGACTGTCCCTGCACAAGATCAAACATCCCGCTCCCGAAGACCTGCTCAATGACACTTTTGGTGTTCTCATGGGGTTTATTTGACAGGACAGCCAGCTTTGCCCCCTGTGCCTTCAGTTTTTCAAGGACCTCCGGTATTCCCGGATAAGCCTTTACATGATACATGCAGCCTTCCCGAAAATATTCCATATAACGCTTCTTCGCCTCGTCAAAATGAACTGCCTCCCCGTCTCCTCCGAAACGCAGAAGGCGGCGCACCAGCACATCCACGCCGTCACCGGCGAAAATCTCCAAATCCTTCGTGGAGGCCTGCCGCATTCCAAAATCCGCAAGCATATGATTGGCGCTCCAGGTAATGGATTCCACGCTGTCGCACAGCGTACCGTCCAAATCAAAAATACAGGCCCGGTAACTCATCTTTCTTCCTCCTCTTCCTGCCCCAGCAGATCGATTCCTTTGTATAACAGTTCCTGACAGAAACGGGCCGCCGGAAACCCTACCACATTCATATACTCTCCGCGGATTTCCCGGATAAACGGCATACAGCCGCCCTGGATCGCATAAGCTCCTGCCTTATCCATGGGCTCACCGGTATGAATATAGGAGCGGATCCATTTTTCTGTCATAGGATACATGCTGACCTGGGTGCCCTCCACAAAATGAGCCAGAATCTTCCCGCTCTCTGTGTCAATCACCGCCACACCTGTGTATACCATATGAACACTGCCGGAAAGCAGACGCAGCATCCGGAACGCGTCCTCCTCGTCCGCCGGCTTTCCCAGAATCTTTCCCTGATAAGCCACCACCGTATCCGCGCCGATGACCAGCGCCGGTTCTCCATGCCTGCCGGCAGTCTCTCTGGCCTTCTGAAGGGCCAGCTCCCGGACAGCCTCTTCCGGATCCTCTGTCGTTATCTTTTCTTCTCCACAGGCCGGGCATACCTCAAACGCAAGGCCCAGCTGCTCTAAAATCTCCCTGCGCCGGGGTGAAGCCGACGCCAGAATCAGTTTTCTTTTCATAATTTCAGTTACTCCTCTTAAGACGCGGCATAAAACCGGTCAGACGGGAAATACTAAAAGCGGCACACAGCCTGGCCGGCTTCCCGGCGCCGGCCCATCTAATAGAGTAATATATATTTTTTAGATTGACAATAAATTTTTAATATTTTTTTGCTTTTCTTTTTCCCTGTTCCGTATTACAATAGAGAAAAATTACCAAATGAAATCCCCGGATCTGCCCGATGCAGACCCGGAATAAAAAATCGAGAATCTCATAAAGGAGGAAACTGTAATATGAAAAAGCTGTTGAAATTTGTCGGAAGCGTGGCCGTCATCAGCGCGGCTGTGGCAGGAGGCGTAGCTCTTTACAAAAAGTTCTTCGCTCCCGATGAGGATTTCAGTGATCTGGATGACGATTTTGACGATGAGTTTGAGGATGAGGATCTGGATGACGATTCCACCGCGGGAAGAGAATATGTTTCTTTGAATAACACCGCCAAGACTGTAAAAGAAAAAGCGGAATCTGCGGCAGACACTGTAAAGGAAGCCGCTGAGGACATAAAAGAAACAGTGGCCGAGGCCGCCGGAGATGTCAAAGAGACCGCAGCGGAGGCTGCTGAGGATATCAAGGAGACCGCAGCGGAGTAACCAAACATCCCGCCGGCTTTGTGGACGCCGGACAATCTGGTTGATTTTATAAAACTCATAATTGCAAATCTTCTATGACAGCAGCGGGGCTGAAAGCTTAAAAAAGCTTTCAGCCCCTGGTTTTATTGCGGCCTTCCTAAATTATCAGAGCTTTTTCAAGCAGCCCCTATGTCCCCGGCAGTACTCCTATGCTCTCTCAAAGGTTCCAAACACCAGCTGTTCTCCGTCTCTCACGACAATTTTTCCCTTTGCCATCACAGTTCTCAGTTCCAGGGTATCTTCTGCCAGCAGACAGATATCGGCGTCAAACCCTGCCTTTATATGTCCTTTCGCGCCAAGCTTCAGGATAGAGGCCACATTGGAGGTGATGCCCTTTACCGCGGTCTCCAGCGGGATATTTTCCTTCTGTACGCATTCCCGCACTTCCTTCAGAAGGCAGGATGCTTTTCCGATTCCGATTCCCTGATATTCTCCCTCTGCGTTAAAGATCGGCAGGCTTCCCTGGCCGTCCGAGGAAATCGTAAACCGGTCGCTGGAGATTCCCATATCCAGCAGACGGCGGATTCCTTTGCAGACCCGGACTTCATCGCAGATGGTCTCCCAGTAATCAATGTCTTCATTTCCGGTGAAATCGATGGTTCCTCCCTCTTTCGCAAACTGCAGACAGGCGTCAAAAAGCCCCGCATTCCGGTTTACATGGGTGGGCAGGAACTGGGATACCGGGATCTCTGTGTCATGTACCACCCGCTCAATCAGATCAATATGGCGGGGGCTGTCTCCCAGATGCACATTTACGATACCCGCCTTTCCGGACAGCATGCCGGCCACCCGGGCGTCCGCCGCGATCCGCGCAAACTCCTCAAAAGAAGGCTGGGAGGAACGGTGGTCGGAAATTGCCACTTCCCCGACGCCTATGACCTTATCCAGCATCATAATATCCTTCATCAGACTGCCCGTCAGCGTCTGCACAGGCACCTGATAGGAGCCGGTATAGGCATAGGTGGTGATTCCCTCATTCTCCAGTCCGTGGGCCTTTGCCAAAAGAGCAGTCATATCCCTGGCCACACCATCTGTTCCGATGCAGCCTGCCACAGTAGTGATTCCGTTCATAATCAGATCCTTAAGCGCCGCCTCCGGGGTCCGTGTATGGAAGCCGCCTTCGCCGCCTCCCCCAAGGATGTGCTCGTGGCTGTCGATAAAGCCCGGCACAGCGGCCATTCCGGAGGCGTCAAGCTTCTCCACTTCCACACTGCCGCCGAAATCCGCCCTCAGATTTTCCCCTACCGCGGCAATCCTGTCCCCCAGTACAAGAATATCCTTCACACCCGCATATTCCGGCTGATATACCTTCGCATTTTTAATCAGTGTCACCATTGCCATTTCTTATTCCCGCTTTCTTTGATCTTCCCCGTGTCGGACACGGAGAGCCTTATGTGAAAAGTATCCGTGCGCAGAGCCTGTCCCTGCGCACGGATACCTTGCTGTTTACTGGAAGTTGATTGCCACCGCGATGGCTATGATAATCGTTCCCATTAAGAAGAAGAATGCCTGCATCTTGATCTGGAACTTCGCCCAGGTGCCCCAGTCGATTCTTGCCACACCCAGGACTCCGATCAGACTTGCGGATACCGGCGTGAACGCGTCCACAAAGCCGGCGCCCATCTGATAAGCCAGTACCGCGATCTGGCGGGATACGCCGACCAGATCGGCCAGCGGAGCCATAATCGGCATGGTAAGAGCCGCCTGTCCGGAATTGGAGGTCACCACCAGATTGAACAGACTCTGGAAAATGTACATGAACCATGCTCCGATAAAGGACGGAATTCCCTCCAGCGCGTTTCCGATAGCATACAGAATGGTATTCAGCGTGGAGTACACGTCCGCGTCGGAACCACCCAGTACCAGAAGGATTCCCTTGGCCATACCTACGACCACAGCCGTGCCCGCCAGGTCCGCCACACCGCCCTGGAAAGCGGAAGCCATGCCATTGATTGTCATGTCATTCAGCTTGAAGATAATGGCGATTACGCCTGCCGCAAAGCCCATCACAAAGAACTGGGAGGCAATCTCCGGAATGTAGAAGCCCTTCTGGGTTACGCCCCATACAATCCAGATCAGAACGGCCAGCATCTCCAGAAGGATCAGCTTGTGTCCCAGATTGAATTCCTTTTCTTCTTCCGTCACAGAGCCCATACGGTCACGGAAATAAGCGTCTCCCGCATAGACTACGGAATGCTGGGGATTCTTCCGGACACGCTCCGCGTAAACCATCATGAAGCCCGCGGACGCCAGCGTCACTACCACCCACATAATCAGACGGAAGGTGGCTCCGGACAGCACCGGGATTCCCGCGATACCCTGTGCCACCGCTACAGAGAAGGGGCTCATCCAGGACACTGCGTTTCCTACCTGGGAAGCCACATAGGTCACAGTCACCGCCACAATGGAGTCATAGCCGAGGGCGATTACAAAGGGCACCATGATCATGGCAAAGGGGATACACTCTTCAGCCATTCCGAAGGTCGCTCCGCCCACAGAGAAAAGGATAAAGAGCAGAGGCAGCGCCAGACGCTCCAGTCCCTTGGTTTTGCGGATAAAAGCGTAGATGCCTGCGTCGATGGCTCCCGTCTTCATGATAATTCCAAAGGAACCGCCGATAACCAGAATCAGCGCGCACAGGCCTACCGCCGAACCGGAACGGTCTCCGGTCACAAGACCCTCAAACACATAATTCATAAAGCCGAAGCCGCCGAAATCCTCTGTTCCCCAGACGCCGGCTGTCTTATGCAGCTTTTTGCTGGTATCGTAAAACTCTTCCCCGTACCGGGAATACATTTCGTCATCACTGATTCCCACCGCGTCCAGATCTGCCTGGGTCCACGAGGAGGAATCCGTCTCCATCAGCGCCTGAAGGGCTTCCTGATCCACTTCCCACTCATCCATAAGAGCCGGATCCTGGCTGATTTCCTGAAGGGCTCCTGCTACAAAATCCGTGTCCAGATTGTAGCTGTAACGGAATGTGTCAGCCATCAGGACGGTTCTCTCAGCTGTCTCGCCGTTCGCGTCCGTATACTCGATGGTATGGGTGCTGAATTTTCCCGCAGGAATCAGAAATGTCAGAATCCAGCAGGCGACGACCACGAAGAAAATAATCGCATAGGTATGAGGCGTCTTCAGCTTTGTATAATCCTTTTTCGCCGGCGCCTGTCCGTTTTTTCTTTTGAAACTCATAACTGCTCTCCCTTGTGCCGCGGCAGTCTTCCCTGAAACAGGCATGAAAACAGGCATTCTCAAGTGGGGAGAAGCCTTTCCTGCCTAACCGGAATCCGCCCGGGCGGACTGCCGCTTGATATAATATGTATTTTACATTGTACCCTATTGCATAAAAATGCACAACCTTTATTTTCCTCCCGTCCCCTTTTCAGGTACGGAAAAGGGGACGGGCGCCATTCAGACCTCTCCCGCCAGATACTGCTCCGCGCTCCAGGCTGCCATGGCCCCGTCCGCGGCAGCCGTAACCACCTGGCGGAGCTGCTTTGTACGCACGTCTCCCGCCGCAAAGACGCCCGGAAGATTGGTACATGTGGTCTCATCCGCTGCCAGATACCCTGCCTCATCCATCGCCGCCTGGCCTTCAAAAAGCTTTGTATCCGGAATCCGTCCGATGGACACAAAAAGCCCGTCCAGAGCAAGCTGCCGTTTTTCCCCTGTTTTCGTATCCGTCAGCTCCACACCGGTCAGACGGTCTTCCGAGAGAAAGCCTGTCACGCGGCTGTTCCACACCAGCTCCACACTGCTCTGAAAAAGGGCGTCCTGGTAGACCTTGACTGCCCGGAGGGCATCTCTTCTGTGAATCAGATAGACCTTCCGGCAGATTCGGGACAGCAGAAGGGCATCCTCCACAGCGCTGTTGCCTCCGCCGTAGACCGCCACTGTCTTATCCTTGTAAAACATGCCGTCACAGGCCGCGCAGTAGGCGATCCCCCGGCCTGCCAGGCGGTCTTCCCCTTCCACGCCGGTTTTCCGCGGATAAGCCCCGGTGGCAATCACCACCGTGCGGGCGTGAAATTCCTTTTTTCTGGTCCGCACAATCTTTATTTTCCCGGACAGATCCACAGACTTCACCTCAGAAAACTGATTTTCCGCTCCGAAACGAAGGGCTCCCTGCTGCATCCTCTCCCCCAGCTCAAAACCGCTGATCCCCTCAGGAAAACCTGGATAATTATCAATCTGTTCCGTGTTTGTCATCTGGCCGCCCGCAGAAAGCTTTTCCAGCACAAGGACAGAAAGCCCGCTCCGGACCCCATAGAGGGCCGCTGTATATCCGGCCGGCCCTCCTCCGATTACAATCATATCATAAAGTTTTTCTTCCATGTCCCGCTCCTACAGAATCACGCCGTACGTTTCCAGCCACTCTTCTATGGCATCTCTGGAGCCGGGCGCTGTCAGCTCCTCCTCTGCCTTTGCTCCGTTTTTAAAAAGCAGCAGATTCGGGATAGTCTCCACTCCGAACCGGTCTGCCAGCTGCGGCTGCTCATCCACATTCACCTTTCCAATGATCAGCTTTCCGTCCGCGTCCTCCGCCAGTTCTTCCACCGCCGGCTCAATTCTGCGGCAGTAGACACACCAGGGCGCCCAGAAATCCAGCATCACCGGAAGCGCGGCCTTCAGAACCTTTTCCTCAAAGTTTTCCGCTGTAACTGTTACGATTTTTTCACTCATGTTCGTTTCCTCCTTTTATCTGAAAACAGTATGCCCATTTTCTTCTCTTTTACCAGAAACCACGCGGAGCCTTCCGCCTCAGCCCGGGCCCCAGGCTCTTACAAGCCTGTCTGCCGCCTCAATCAGCTCCTGCTCGGAAAGGGTCGCGTATCCCAGAAGCACTGCCGCCCCGCTTTTTCTTTCCCTGCTCTCTCCGATGGTATATTCAGACAGCGGATACACCCGGACCCGCTGTTCCTCTGCTCTCCGGATAATTTTCTCCTCAGGCATACCGCCCGGAAATTCAGCCAGCAGATGGACGCCCGCGTTTTCTCCCCGGATCCGGCATACTCCGGACAGCCTTCGGAGCTCACCCAGAAGGATATCATGCTTTCTGCCGTAAATCCTCCTCATCCGGTTCAGATGGCGCTCAAAGTACCCCTCCTGTATAAACCGGTTCAGAACAATCTGGTCAATCCGGGACACCGTAGAGGAAAAACGCAGCAGCCGTTTCCCGCATTCCTTTACCAGGGCCTCCGGGAGCACCAGATAGCTGATACGGATGCCGGGCGCGATAGATTTGGAAAAAGTGCCCAGATAGATGACCCGGCCGTTCCGGTCAGAACCCTGCAGGGCCGGGATCGGCTTTCCTTTATAGCGGAATTCGCTGTCATAATCATCCTCTATCAGATATCTGTCCTCCCGTTCCGAAGCCCATTTCAAAAGCTCCAGACGGCGCTTGATGGGCATGACCACTCCCAGCGGATACTGGTGGGACGGCATCACATAAGCCGTGTCTGCCCCGGAAGCTTCCAGCTGTTCCACGCTCATTCCCTGCGCGTCCACCGGTACCGTGGTCAGCGAAAAGCCCAGCTGTTCAAAAATCCGGTAGGCATGCTTGTATGTGGGGCTCTCCATGGCCACCCGGTGTCCTGTCCCCAGAACCGCCGAGAGCAGCATCAGAAGATAATCATTCCCGGCTCCCAGGACCACCTGCTCCGGCCGGCAGCTGACCCCCCGGGCCTGATGAAGATAACGGCTGATGGTCTCCCGCAGCTCCCATTCTCCTCTCGGATCTCCCAGCTGGAACAACTCTCTTTTATCGTCCAGAAGAACATTCCTCGTAAGCTTTCTCCAGACATCATAGGGAAAGCTGTCCAGATCGATCCCGTTTGGCGTCAGATCGTAGTCCCACGGGGAGTCTGTTTCCTCCCGTTTCTCCTTTTCCTGCACCTTTCCGGAATCCAGGCTGTAAAGCCCTTCTATCCGGCACACATAATAACCTTTGTACGGGACCGCGTCCAGATAGCCCTCCGACACCAGCTGCTCATAGGCCAAATCCACCGTGCTCCGGCTGACTTCCAGAGAGCTGCTGAGAGATCGACTGGAGGGCAGCCGCTCTCCCGGGAGCAGCTGCCCTTCCTGTATTTCATGTTTGATATAGCTGTAGATCTGTTCATACAGAGGTCTGGACCCCTCCGCGTCAAGACTGATCGCAAGTTCCCGCATCTTTTCTCCTTACTGTCCGTCCATGCCCCTGTATCACTCCTTATGCCTTCGGCAGCTTAAAGGAGCTCTTCAGAGATACGATTCGGTTGAAAACCAGTTTTTCCGGAGTCGTATCCTTTGCGTCTACGCAGTAGAAACCGTTCCGCACAAACTGGAAGCTGTCGTAGGGCTTCGCGTCTGCCAGCCCCGGCTCCAGATAAGCATTTTCCACCACAGTCAGGGAATTGGGATTCAGATTCAGGCTTCCATCCTCATTGTAGACACCCTTTTCCTCATCAATGATGTTCTCATACAGGCGTACCTGCGCTGTAATAGCATAGTGCGCCGGAACCCAGTGTATGGTGCCTTTCACCTTCCGTCCCGTAAAGCCGCTTCCGGCTTTTGTCTCCGGATCGTAGGTACAGTGTACCTCGATGACTTTTCCTGTCTCATCCTTTACAAAGCTTTCGCATTTTACAAAATACGCGTGCATCAGGCGGACCTCATTGCCCGGGAACAGCCGGAAATATTTCTTCGGCGGCTCCTCCATAAAGTCCTCCCGCTCAATATACAGTTCCCGGCAGAAGGGGATCTTCCGGCTGCCAAGCTCCTCGTTTTCCAGGTTGTTGGCCGCGTCCAGATATTCCACCTGTCCTTCCGGATAGTTGTCAATCACCAGCTTAATCGGGTCGAGCACAGCCATCATCCGGGGACGCTTCATCTTCAGATCCTCGCGGATACAGTACTCCAGCATGGCGTAATCCACGGAAGACTGGCTCTTTGAGATGCCGCAGAGCTCCACAAACATCCGGATGGATTCCGGCGTAAAGCCCCGGCGCTTCAGAGCGGCGATGGAAACCAGGCGGGGATCATCCCAGCCGTCCACAATGCCTTCCTCCACCAGCTTTTTGATATACCGCTTTCCGGTCACCACGTTGGTCAGATACAGCTTGGCGAACTCAATCTGACGGGGCGGATGGGGATATTCCAGTTCCCGGACTACCCAGTCGTACAGCGGACGGTGATCCTCGAACTCCAGGGTACACAGAGAATGGGTGATGCCCTCGATGGCATCCTCTATGGGATGGGCAAAATCATACATGGGATAAATGCACCATTTGTCCCCGGTATTGTGGTGGGTCATATGAGCCACTCGATAGATAATCGGGTCACGCATATTGATATTCGGGGAAGCCATATCGATCTTTGCCCGGAGCACCTTCTCGCCGTCCGCGTATTTTCCGGCGCGCATCTCCTCAAACAGCTTCAGGTTTTCCTCTACGCTCCGGTTCCGGTAAGGACTGTCCTTGCCCGGCTCCGTCAGGGTGCCCCGGTACTCCCGGATCTCTTCCGCTGTCAGATCGCACACGTAGGCTTTTCCCTTTTTGATCAGTTTGACAGCAGCCTCATACATCTGTTCAAAATAGTCGGACGCAAAAAAGAGACGGTCCTCCCAGTCCGCGCCCAGCCACTGCACATCCGCCTTGATGGATTCCACAAATTCCATCTTTTCTTTTGTAGGATTCGTATCGTCAAACCGGAGATTGAATTTTCCGCCGTATTTTTTCGCAATGCCGTAATTTAAAAGAATTGCCTTGGCATGTCCGATATGCAGATATCCATTGGGCTCCGGCGGGAAACGGGTATGCACTGTGTCATAAACTCCTTCCGCCAGATCCTTGTCGATCATCTGCTCAATAAAATTTTTACCAGTCGTTTCGTTTTCCATAACGTCTCCTCGCTTCTATCCGTATTGTATTCCTTAGTCCGTGCCTTCCGGCCTGATCAGCTGTATTTCCCAAATCATACCACAGGCAGACCAGGTTGGCAAGTACCGGCGGCAATTACATGATGTATCCGGTCTTCCTGTCCACCACATTGCGCAGAGGCCGTTTTACCAGATAACACTCCAGATTTTCAATACAGATATGCAGTATCTTTTCCAGTGTCTCCGGCAGCAGAAATCTTCCGGAAACATGGGGAGTCAAAATCACATTGTCCATATCCCAGAGAGGATGATCCGCCGGCAGAGGTTCCGGATCGGTAACATCCAGGGCCGCTCCCGCGATGCGGCCTTCCTGAAGAGCCCGGACCAGGGCATCCGTATCTACGGTAATGCCGCGGCCCACATTCAGCACCACCGCGCTCTGCTTCAGCATGGCGATCCGCTCCTCATTCAGCAGATGACGGGTATCCTCATTTCCCGGCAGGCACAAAGCCACAATATCTGCCAGGGGAAGCTGCTTCTCCAGACGGTCCATGAGAAAGAGATCGTCCACTCCTTCCGGTTTTCTGGCCTCCCGGCGCTTGATTCCAATGGTACGGCATCCAAGCCCTTTCATTTTCCGGGCAAAGGCCGTTCCGACATCTCCCAGGCCTATGATCAGCACACGGCTCCCCTCTATGATCCGGACATGGCCTTCACTTCTCCAGACATGCTCCCGCTGATTCCGGCTGTAAAGATTCAGTTTTTTCTGAAGCTCAAAGAGCATGCCCACCATATGCTCGGAAATGGCAAGCCCATAGGCTCCCGTAGCATTAGTCAGCAGGACCTCCTCCGGAAGCGCTCCGTCACAGTATCCTTCTGTGCCTGCGTTATTAAGCTGAAGCCATTTTAAAGCCTTTGCGTATTTCAGAATCTCAGGAGGCACATTTCCCAGAATCACCTCCACATCGGAAAGCTTTTCCTCCGTAAGCTCCTCCGGCAGGCAGTAAATAAATTCCTGATGCCGGAAGTTCTGCTCCAGTTTTTCCTTCTGCCTTTCATTCAGAGGCAGCGCCACCAATATTTTCATACTCAGCTCCTCACCTTTGTTCCCTTTGTATCACGGCTTCCGGCCTTCAGCCTGTTCAGCGCCAGATTTCTTCCCCTGTATTCTATGGTTTTTTCGGTTCCCGGATGATACAGGTAGATAGCTTCCAGGCTGTCTTTCTCTCCAAGCCGCATGCCCCGCACGCCCGCGGCGCCCTTTTTCTTTTCCGGAATCTCGGAGACGGCAAAGCGAAGAAAATAGCCGTCCCGGCTCTGAAGCACTGCCTGCTCGCTGCCATCCACCGGCTCCACGGTCAGAACCGCGTCGCCTTCCCCAAGCTTCGTGGCCGCCACAGTCCGCTTGTTTGTCTCAAACTCACTGCCGTCCACCACCTTCAGCATTCCGTTTCTGGTTCCGAAAAACAGCTTTCTGTTCTTCAGATCCTCCATGCTTCCGATTCCCGCCAGCTGCTCTTCACTGCTGCTGTAATTGCTGAAATTGTCGATAGGTACGCCCTTGTCCCGGAATTTTCCGAAGGGCAGATCCAGCACCTTGATGGTATGAAGCCGGCCAGTGTCCGTAAACACGCAGATTCTTCCCGTATTCATGCAGGGGAAGACATACTTGTACTCGCTGTCGGCCGCTTCTTTGTTTCTCTCGTAAACCGCCATATCTATGGTCTTTGCGTAGCCGAAACGGTCCATCAGGAACATGACCGGCATCTCCTCGATCTTCTTTTCCTCCAGCACGATCTCTTCCGCATTCTCCACGGAAGTCCTTCTTGGCCTTGCGAATGCCCGCTTGATGGCGTCCATATCCCGGAGAATCACCTTTGTCATGCTGCTGTGGTTTTCCAGAATATCTTCATACTCCGCTATGTTTTGCAGGGTCTTCCTGTTTTCCTCCATCAGAGCCTGGATTTCCAGCCCGATCAGGCGGTACAGGCGCATCTCCAGGATCGCGTCCGCCTGGCGGGGCGTAAACTTAAGCTTTGCGGCTCTCTTTCTGGATGCCTCTGATTTGAAACGGATTCCTTCCGTGATACCCTCCGTCAGACAGGCTTTCGCTTCCTTGACGCTTTTGCTGCCCCGCAGGATCTCAATAATCAAATCGATGACATCGCAGGCCTTGATCAGTCCTTCCTGAATCTCCCGCTTTTCCTGCTCCTTGGCCAGCATGGTCCGGTATTTCCGGGTGGCCAGCTCATACTGAAACTCAATATAATATTCCAGAATCTGCTTCAGGCTTAAGGTCTCAGGTCTTCCGTCCGCCACTGCCAGCATATTGACGCCGAAGGTGTCCTCCAGCCTGGTCTTTTTGTACAGCAGGTTCTTCAGCCGCTCTGTATCCGTGCCCTTTTTCAGCTCCAGGACAATGCGAATTCCCTCTTTTGAAGACTGATTGGAGATGTCCGTAATCTCCGGAGCCTTCCGGGTCTCCACCAGAGCGGCTATATCATTGAGGAACTTTCCGATATTGGCTCCTATCATGGGATAAGGAATCTCTGTGATCACCAGCTGTTCTCTGCCGCCTTTGAGCTTCTCCACCTCCACCCGGCCGCGGATCTTGATTTTTCCTGTGCCGCTCTCGTAAATGGCCGGGAGCTCATCCTTGTTAACTACAATACCGCCTGTGGGGAAATCCGGCCCCGGCATCAGCTTCAGAAGCTTTTCCGTGGAAATATCCGGATCCTTCAGATAGGCCTTTGCCGCGTCAATGACCTCTCCCAGATTGTGGGGCGGAATGCTGGTCGCCATACCGACGGCGATTCCGTCTGAGCCGTTTACCAGAAGGTTGGGCACCCGGGCCGGGAGCACTACAGGCTCCTTCTCGTTTTCATCAAAATTGGGGACAAAATCCACCACGTCCTTGTCCAGATCCGACAGGAACGCTTCCTGTGTCACCCGCTGAAGCCTGGCCTCCGTGTAACGCATGGCAGCAGCTCCATCTCCCTCGATGGAGCCGAAATTTCCATGGCCGTCCACCAGCGGCAGCCCCTTCTTGAAATTCTGAGCCATCACCACCAGCGCCTCGTAGATGGAGCTGTCCCCGTGGGGATGGTATTTACCCATGGTATCGCCGACGATACGGGCACATTTCCGGTATGGCCGGTCATAGCGGATGCCGAGCTCATACATATCATAAAGCGTTCTTCTCTGTACCGGCTTCAGCCCATCCCTCACATCGGGAAGCGCCCGGGCGATAATGACGCTCATGGCATAGTCAATATAGGATTTCTGCATCAAATCCGAATATTCCGTACGTATAATCTGTTCTTCCATAATTCCTCCCTGGCTCCAGTATCAGTCCTGTGATTCCCCGCTCCTTCGCAAAAGCCTGCAGGACCATATCAGACATCCAGCTCCGCGTCGCAGGCATGCTCATAAATAAAGGCTCTTCTGGGCGGGACCTCCGTTCCCATCAGCATCTCGGTTACGCTGGACGCCATACGGGCATCCTCGATCTCCACCCGCTTTAAAATCCGGGTCTCGGGATTCAGCGTGGTCTCCCAGAGCTGCTCCGGATCCATCTCTCCAAGTCCCTTATACCGCTGCAGCGTAAAGCTTCCCTTATGACGCTTCCGGTACTGCTCCAGCGCCTTGTCATCATACAGATACTCCTCCTGTCCCCGGGCCGGCATGGCCTTGTACAGCGGCGGCATGGCAATATACACATGACCTTCATAAATCAGATCCGCCATAAACCGGTAAAACAGAGTCAGAAGCAGCGTGGAAATATGAGCTCCGTCCACGTCCGCATCTGCCATGATGATAATTTTATCATAACGCAGCTTTGTAATATCAAAATCATTGCCGTAGCCCTCGGAAAATCCGCAGCCGAAGGCATTGATCATAGCCTTGATCTCCGCGTTCGCCAGAATCTTGTCGATGCTGGCCTTTTCCACATTCAGAATTTTTCCGCGGATCGGCAGGATCGCCTGAAAATTCCGGTCCCGGGCTGTCTTGGCAGAGCCTCCCGCGGAATCTCCCTCCACAATGAAGATCTCGCATTTGGAGGGATCCCGGCTCTCACAGTTGGCCAGCTTTCCATTGGAATCAAAGGAATACTTCTGCTTTGACAAAAGGTTGGTCTTGGCCCTCTCCTCTGTCTTCCGGATCTTCGCGGCCTTCTCGGCACAGCCGATAACACTCTTGAGTGTCTCCAGATTCCGGTCAAAATACCGGACAATTTCCTCTCCGGCCACCTTGGACACAGCCCGGGAAGCGTCCTGATTGTCCAGCTTCGTCTTGGTCTGTCCCTCGAACCGGGGAGCCGGATGCTTGATGGAAATGACCGCCGTCATGCCGTTCCGCACATCGGCTCCTGTGAAATTCGCGTCTTTTTCCTTCAGAATCCCCAGCTCTCTGGCATAGTTATTGATCACGGTCGTAAAAACCGTCTTGAAGCCGGTCAGATGGGTGCCGCCCTCCGCGTTGTAAATATTGTTGCAGAAGCCCAGCACATTCTCGTGAAACTCATTCACATACTGGAAAGCGCCCTCCACTACGATTCCTTCGGACTCGCCCTTAAAATAGATCACATCGTGGATCTTCTCTTTATTTTTATTCAAATCCTCCACAAAGCCTATGATGCCGTTCTCCTCATGGAACTCCACATGCTCCGTCTGCTCTCCTCTGCGGTCTTCAAAGATGATTGTAAGCTCCGGATTCAGATAGGCGGTCTCGTGGAGACGGCTTTTGACCTCCTCAGCCTGAAAGCGGGTCTTTTCAAAAATCTCCGGATCCGGCAGAAAATTGATCTTCGTGCCGGTCTCCTTTGTCTTTCCGATCACCGGAAGCAGACCGTCCTTCAGCTCTATGGTGGGCACGCCGCGCTCATAATGGTCATGATGGATATATCCGTCTCTGCTTACCTCGATGTCCAGATAAGTAGACAGGGCATTCACTACGGAAGAGCCTACCCCGTGCAGTCCGCCGCTGGTTTTGTATACCGAATCGTCAAATTTTCCGCCCGCGTGCAGAGTCGTAAACACCAGCCGCTCCGCGGATACCCCCTTGGCATGCAGATCCACGGGAATTCCCCGGCCATTGTCCGCCACCGTACAGGATCCGTCCTTTTCCAGGAAGACCCGGATCTCGGAGCAGAAGCCTGCCAGATGCTCATCCACGGAATTGTCCACAATCTCATAAATCAGATGGTTCAGTCCCTTTCTGGAAACGCTTCCGATATACATGCCGGGCCGCTTCCGCACGGCCTCCAGGCCTTCCAGGACAGAAATGCTGCCTGCGTCATAGGTCGTTTTCTTTGTCATCTCTATTCTTCCTCATACCCGTACAAATGTTCTGTTTATTCGTCAACGATGATAGTATACCACAACATCTAGTGGTTTGACAAACGTATTTTTTCCAGGCGCCCTTGTAAAACAGCAAGGTAAACACAGGTGCTCAAGGTCACAAACATCTCCAGAAGGCTGGACACAATCCCAATCCGCAGATACAGAAACGCAGAGACGACCGCCGTGGACAGCTGAAACAGCTTCTGCCCTGCCATCCGGATTCCCTGCTTTCTTTCCAGCAGAAGCAGAAACCGGTACAGAAAAAAGAACAGGCAGAACGGGCCTCCAAAGGAAGCCCACACATGAAGCCGGGAAAGAACCGGCACCTTCCCGGGCAGATATGGCAGCCCGATTCCACACAGGAAAAGGACAAGAGAAAGAAAAAGGCAGGCTCTTCCTGTCCTGTCCTCACATTCTCCATACTCCATCAGCTCTCTTCCGTACAGATAGAAATAAATACCGCTGACCGCGCCCCAGAGCAGGAACAGCGCTCTGTGCCCTTCCCTGTTTCCGATGACAGAGAAATTTGTCCCTGTCAGGCTGTTTCCCGCTGCCAGGCAGAATGTCAGCGCCGGAATCAGAAAAAAAGAAAAAAAATCATAGCTTTTCCGCATGCCGTCTCCTCCTCTGCTTTGCCTCCGCTCAAAGCCCCTGCTCAAAATGTTCTGCTCTGCCCTTTAGTATACGAAGGTTCCCGGATATCAGCAAAGCAAGTTCTGGAAAAGCCAGCCTCAGCTTTTGAAAAATGTCCTGAAAAATATCTTTTTGAAAAAAATAAAAAAAATGCTTGCAAAATGTCAGGTTCTAGTATATACTAAGCAAGTCGGCAGGCGGGACAGTATAAAACAGCCTGAATGTGGTCGATTGGTCAAGCGGTTAAGACGCCGCCCTCTCACGGCGGAAACAGGGGTTCGATTCCCCTATCGACTGCTTTAAAGCTCCTGAAATCCAGGAGCTTTTTTCTATATCATATGAAAATAGTCCAGATATCTCTGCCAGCTCACTGCCGTCTGGAAAGCTCGTCTGTAAGACGGATAATCTCGGGAGCAAGCTTTTCCCGCCTTTTCTTCGTAATCCGCGTATACAGCACAGGCGCAGAGGCCAGCAATCCGATTCCCAGCACTCCGATAATGATTCCGGGAACAAACAGCATATCGGCCCATACCATGGTACAGCACATTCCCACTCCCAAAAGCAGGGCCCCGATAATTCCTGCCGTCACAGATACGATGGTGCCTGGTTTTGACGCGCTCGCGTCCAGTCTTCTGAGCTGTTCCATCCCGCTCTCTTCCCTGGGAATATATTTCTGACGAATCTTCTCAATCTCTTTCTGCTGTTCCGCAGAGTAGCTGAAATGAAACGTATTTTTTTCTTCACCCACAGCGGTATCCTCCTTTATATTTCTGAATTATAAAATTTGAGTTTTTTCATTTTTCTTACAGACCGCACAATCATAAAGACAGCCATCAGCAGAACGATGACACATACTGCCCCGCCTGAGGCCGCGGTCATGACACGGCGGAATCCCGGCTGTTTTTCCCCGAACCGGGAAATCATGGCCGTCTCCAGCGAAAGCATGGAAACCAAAGCAGCTGTCAGGCTGATGACTTTCGCCGCCGACAGGACAGGACTTCCGTACTTTCTGTATTTCACCAGATTTACGACAGCCGATATCGTAATGTAAAAAGCGTAAGCCGCCATGGCGTAAATCATCGTTCCCGAATAGGAAAACCCCCGGTTCTTAGTAACAATATAGATCACAATACCCATAAGCGCCTGATTCATCAATAAAAGCATGACTCCGCAGGCACGGTAACAGCGGAATTCCGAAATCAGATCCTGTCCCGGCCTTTTCTGATGCACATGGCGTACCAGCACAGCGCGCATGGCAGAAAGCAGGAAATAGTAGACTGCCAGGGAGACAAACCAGGCAGAACGGTACCGGAATCCGGATGCCAGATTCACCGCCACATAAAGAAGATTTGCCAGCAGACCGCCGTGAAGGGTAACTTCCGAACGAAACACCGCATCACCCAGCAGGCGCTTTCCCATCGGGTTTTCCCGGATCTTTTTCAGCAGCGGCAGATTTTCGGCTCCGTTCCTTGCCGCTTCTGCCACTCCCGCCGCTCCCGTAACTGTAATAATCAGGGCATAGGCTGAAAGAAAATAGGAAACATAATCCAGGGCTGATACCTCCTCTGTCCCCAGCATCACAGCCACAAAAAGGAAGGAGGGCACCGCAATCAGAACAGTCGGCAGAGGCCGCAGAAAAAATATCTTCCTGAAAACCGCATTAAGGCGTTTCATGTCTCTCCCTCCTGAGCTTCACAGTAAAAACGCTTCCCTTTCCCGTCTCACTGCTGACAGCGATTTCACCGTTTACAATATCGATAACCCTCTTTACCAGGGCAAGTCCCAGGCCGTTCCCCTGGGTCGCGTGGGAGGTGTCTCCCTGGTAAAATTTTTCAAATATATGCTTTCCCACCTGGGGCGGTATGCCGCAGCCCGTATCGGCCACCTCCACCACCGCGTATTCTCCCTCTGTTTTCAGAGAAAGCGATATTTTTCCATGAGGCTCCGTAAATTTGACCGCATTGGAAAACAGATTGTTCCATACCAGAGCCAGCAGCTCCCGGTCTGTCTTCACCTGAACCTCCTCCTCCAGCTCCGTCTCAATCTCCAGCTCTTTCTCCTCCCAGGCGTTTTCAAAGGAAAGCAGGCATCCGCAGAGCTGCTCACCCAGGTCATAGGTTTCCACATCCGGATAAATCTGCTGGTTTTCCAGCTTGTTCAGCTTCAGAATATTGGTGATCAGATCCGCGAGCCGCCTGGAGGATTCCGTGACAGCCTTCGCGTACTCCAGCCGTTTTTCTTCTGAAAGCCCCGGCTGCTGAAGCAAGGTTCCGTAATTCTGTATAACTGCCAGCGGTGTCTTCAGCTCATGGGACACATTGGCGATAAAATCCGTCCGCAGGCTCTCTGTCCCTGCCAGTTCCTGGGCCATTTTGTTAAAATAGTCCCCGATCACATCAAAGCCATCCATGAAATCCGGACTGTGAAGCGACGGAATACGCACGGAAAAGTTGCCTTTCATAATCTGCTCGGACGCTTTTATGATCTGACGCACCGGACGGTCTACCATAATTCTGCGCCGGATTCCATCAATCAGCGTGCACAGCAGACTCAAAAACAGAATATTTGCAAAGGTCAGCTTGGCAGCCTGTTCCACATGGACACGATCCAGCTCAATCCCTGTTTCCCGCGATACCCTGTTCAGAAACAGAAGCATGCAGCAGGTAATCACAAAAGCCATCAGCAGAAAGAAAGCCAGATAACGCCGGATGGCAAACACTTGGTTTCTTTTTCTGTATTCCTTCATTTTAATACCGCCTTATACCCCAGCCCGTGGACCGTGACAATCTGAAACTCTTCACAGCCTGCAAATTTACTCCTCAGTTTTGTCATATAGACGTCTACCGTCCGAAGCCCGGAGGACGTATCTCCGTCCCAGAATTCATCCATCAGCTGAGAACGGGTAAAGGTCTTTTTCGGATAGGAAAGCAGCTTATAAATCAGATTGAATTCCCGTACCGTAAGCGGAATCTCTTCTCCATCCAGATAGGCCGATCTTTCATCCGCGTCCAGTACCAGCTTCCCGATCTCCAGCTTATGGCTGCTGACAATCTTTGCCCGGCGCAGCAGCGCCCCGATACGCAGCAGCAGCTCATCCAGATCCACAGGCTTCACCATATAGTCATCGATCCCCGTCTGAAATCCCTTCTGTTTGGAGGCGAAATCATCCCGGGCCGTCATAAACAGAATCGGTATCTCCTGATCCTGTCCGCGGACCGTCCTGGCAAACTCAAAACCATCCACATCCGGCATCATGATATCCGATATAATCAAATCAAACAAAGAACCTCCGTACATGGCATCATAGGCTTCCCCGGCATTCAGACAGCCCACAGCCTCAT
The DNA here is from genome assembly GCA_944375725.1 of uncultured Merdimonas sp. Lineage (GTDB taxonomy): Bacteria > Bacillota > Clostridia > Lachnospirales > Lachnospiraceae > Laedolimicola. The sequence continues at coordinate 42,179 of CALWAZ010000080.1, forward strand.
ATCCATTCTGGCTCAGATAGGAGCATACGGTATGATTAAGTTCCTTATCATCCTCCACCACCAAGATTTTGAACATGTCTGATACCCCTTTCTCTGTGATCTTCTCCTTTTATAGCACAGATTTGTTAACGAAATGTTTAAGTTCGGGCCAGAAAACAAAAAAATACAGGCCGTTTATCAGGCTCAAATCATCCTCTGCAAAGAATATACGCCTCATTTTCCTTCACCATCCCCGGTTCTCTAAATAGCTGTTTCCCATTATAATGCCATTCTTCTTATAATACAACGAAAGGACGGCGAAAAAACCGACCGGACTTCTCCGATCGGTTTTGTTCTTTCACCGTGCCCCGGCAAAGCCTCAAATATCAAAAAAGACTTCCCAGCACTGCCTTTTTCATCTCCATACGGACTGTGCGTTTCGGATCTACCACCTGACAGAACTGCAGGTTTCCCATGGCGCTTAAAAGAATTCCAGCCTCTTCGTACGACAGCCCCAGCTTTTTTTCCACAACCCATGCCATCGCATCAACAGCTGTAAATACCGCTTTTTCTATGTCCTGATCTGATGCGATCGTATAGCAGCTTTCGCTGTCCTCCAGCATGGGGTTTTCAATGTAAACTCCCTTCAGTACCTCTACCTTCACCTGTATTTCCGCAGGTATTTCAAGCCCTGTCACCATAATCTCCCCATCCCCCATGCAGGCATGGACATCGCCCATGGCAAGAAGAGCTCCCTCGTGGAAAACAGGCAGATATAAAACAGCCCCCTCCGCTATTTTCGTATTATCCATATTGCCACCGTGGCTTCCCGGTTCTCCGCATGGAACCGCGCCCTCTTTCGGCGCCACACCAATGACGCCAATCATGGGCCTGCATGGGATCTGAATATTTTGTGAAAAGAATGCCGTATTATTTTTTACGGGAATCTGTTTCAGCACGCTCTTTTTTATCTGTCCTCCCAAAACACTTCTCCATCCCGGAACACGCAAATGTTGGCGGTTCCTCCGCCGATATCCACATTGGCCGTAATTTTCCCGCTTTCCCGGGAAATACGATCTGCGCCTGCTCCTTTTCCGGCCAGAACCGCTTCCAAATCTGGTCCTGCTTCTGCTGTCACAAAATCTCCGGCAAAATCCGCCAGCGCCTGCGCCACCGCACGCGCGTTTCTTTTTCTGGAGCTTTCTCCTGTAATAATAACGGCTCCCATCCGGATCTGCTTCGGATCAAAACCGGCATTCCGATACTCACTGGCCACAAGACCGCGGACTGCGCCTTCATCAATATCCCCGCTTTCCTTCAGAGGAGTCTCATAGATCCGGCTGCGGTAAATAATATCCCTTTTTTTCATCCGTAATTTCGAAGCCCTGCCCCAGCTTTCTTCCTCCTCCAGCAGCAGCCTGCCAAATATCAGCTGCGTGGTGGAGGTCCCCACATCAATTCCCACACTGAACATACTCCGCTCCATACTGTTCTCCCCAAAAACAAACAGGACAATGAGAGCTGCGAAACTCCATTGTCCTGTCCATACTTCTTATTCTATTCTGTAATTACATCCGCAAAGCTTCCGCCCACGGCTTTCATCAGATCCTGCGGAGAAAGCTCCATCTGAGATCCCCTCCGTCCGCCGCTGACCATCACCTTCGGAAGCTTCAGCGCGCTTTCATCCATAACCACCGGAAACTGCTTTTTCATGCCGATACAGGTACAGCCGCCGCGTACGTATCCGGTCAGATCCGTCAGTTCCTTCAGCGGCAGCATTTCTATGGCCTTCTCATGAACTGCCTTTGCCGCCTTTTTCAGATCCAGCTCTGCCTCAATGGGAATCACAAAGACATAATGTTCCCGGCTCTTCGCCACAGTCACCAGGGTCTTGTACACCATCTCATGGGGCTGGCCCAGCATATCTGCCATACTGACGCCATCCAGAAACTCCTCACAGTCGTAGGTATGAACCGTATAGGGAATCTTTTTCTGCTCCAGCAGCCGCATGGCATTGGTTTTTACATCCTTTTCCTTATGCTTCGCCACTAGTCAATCGCCTGCCTTCCAGCCGCCAGATCAAACTCCTTTTCAATCTCACTGGAGGGTGCTTCTGTGGCAAGAGATACCACTACAATCACGATACAGGAAATCACAAAGGCCGGGAACAGCTCATAGATGCTGAAAATGCCGCCCAGCGGGCTTAAGAGCAGATTCCATACAAAGACCATGATTCCTCCGGACAGCATGCCGGCAACAGCTCCCTGCCGGTTGATGCGCTTCCAGAAAAGAGAGAACAGCATCACCGGTCCGAAGGTAGCTCCGAATCCGGCCCAGGCAAAGGATACAATATTAAAGATTACGCTGTCCTCATCCCATGCGATCACGATACCTACCAGAGTAATCAAAAGCAGCATGGTTCTGGACAGATTCATAACCTTTTTGTCATCCGCGTTATTTTTCTTCAGGATTCCCTCATACAGATTTTTGGAAACCGCAGAGGCCGCAATCAGCAGATAGGAGTCCGAGGAGCTGATTGTCGCTGCCAGAATTCCTGCCATGATGACGCCGGCCAGCACTGCCGGAAGCAGGCTCTGTGACAGCACAACAAATACGTTTTCCGCTCCGCTGGCTGTAGCAAGACCCGCCTCTGTGGGGAAGAGCACGCGGCCGATCACGCCGATCACTACAGCTGCCGTAAGGGAAATCACACACCACACAGTCGCGATTCTTCTGGAATTTTTCAGCTCTCCCTCTTTCCGGATCGCCATAAACCGAAGCAGCACCTGGGGAACGCCAAAGTATCCAAGTCCCCAGGACAGTGTGGATATAATGGTCAGAAAACCATAGCTTCCGGCCTCTCCGAACAGGGGCGCGCCTGCTGCCGCCTGCTGCACGCCGGCCGCGTCTGTCACCGGTGTGGCCTGGGAGATCAGAGAAAGGTATCCGGGGATCTTTGCCGCGTTTTCAATCACATTGCCCAGTCCGCCCGCCGCGGTAGTTCCCAGAATCAGAATCGTAAGCAGAGCAATGACCATGACCACCGCCTGCATAAAATCAGAAGCACTCTCAGCCAGGAATCCTCCGATAAAGGTATAAATCAGCACAAAGATGGCTCCCGCGATCATCATAGAATGATAAGAGGTGCCGAACAGGGTCGAGAACAGCTTTCCGCAGGTCACAAAACAGCTGGCTGCGTATACGGTAAAGAACACCAGAATAAACAGCGCGGAAATTCCCAGAATCACCTTTTTCTTCTCATGGAACCGGTTGCTCAGGAAATCCGGAATGGTGATGGAATCTCCCGCCACAGCCGAATACCGGCGCAGTCTCTTTGCCACAATCAGCCAGTTCACATAGGTTCCGAGAGCCAGACCGATAGCCGTCCAGGCCGCGTCCGCAAGGCCGCACCAGTAGGCCACTCCGGGAAGTCCCATCAGAAGCCATCCGCTCATATCCGAAGCCTCCGCGCTCATGGCAGCCACCCAGGGACCTAACGATCTTCCGCCCAGGAAATAGTTCTCCGAGTTTGCCTGCGCCCGCTTTGCGAAATACAGGCCGATTCCGATGACTATCAGCATATAGCCGATCATCGCCAATAATATCTTCAGTGTATCACCTGACATAACATTACTCCCTTGCTTTCAATAATTTTCCGTCTATTTTAACATTTTTTTAACAGCGTGTAAAGCAAAAAGCAGGATTCCAGCGGATTTTCCGCCTGGAACCCTGCTTTTCCGTTCTTTTTTCAGGTGTTGAAAAACTCAGACATTCCTGCCGTTTTCTCTTGCTTCATCCAGCTTTTTATTGCGGAGAAACAGAAGCATGTCGATACTGATTTCCACTATATTCAGCACATAGAAAAACCATCCCAGATAAAACAGCCAGTCAAGAGAAGTACCTGCCGCGTTTGCCTCAGTCCAGAGAATAATCTTCCGGGCAATTCCAAATACATAGCCGATCCAGATAAAAAACTCAAAAAACAGGCTCTTTCCCTTGGCAGTTCTGGAAATCCAGGACTTCCGTATGGAAAGGGGCCAGGAAAGGCCAAAACAGAGAATCATCATAGCTTCCAGTAAATTCGTCATCTGATATTCTTCCTTTCTTTGTCTTGTGACCTATTCCCTATGCCTGCTTTTTTCCCGCCAGATAGGCCGCTCTTCCCTCTTCGTACAGATTTCTTCCCTCACTGTCGATGATGACAATCAGAGGCATATCTTCCACATACAGTTTTCTCAGAGCCTCCGCGCCCAAATCCTCATATGCGATCAGCTCGCATTTCTTGATACATTTTGCCAGGAGAGCCCCCGCGCCGCCAATGGCGCCGAAGTAAACGCCATGATATTTTTTCATAGCCTCTACCACTTCCGGGAGTCTCGCGCCTTTTCCGATCATGCCCCGGGCACCGACAGACATCATTGTGGGAGCATACGCGTCCATACGCCCGCTTGTGGTGGGGCCGGCGCTTCCGATGACCTGCCCCGGTTTCGCCGGAGTCGGTCCCACATAATAGATCGTCGCGTCTGTAGGATCGAAGGGCAGTTTTTCTCCTCTGGCCAGAGCTTCACACATGCGCTTGTGTCCGGCGTCTCTGGACGTATAGATGGTTCCGGTCAGATATACTCTGTCTCCGGCATGAAGGGTCTTCGCAAGCTCCTCAGTCAGGGGCAGCTGAATATGTTTTTCCATATTAAATCACCTCCGTCTTATGGCGCGTCACATGGCAGTTGATATTGACCGCACAGGGCATGCCTGCTATATGGGTGGGCATCGTCTCAATATTCAGGCCGATGGCCGTCGTCTTTCCGCCAAAGCCCTGGGGTCCGATTCCCAGCTCATTGATTTTCTCCAGCATTTCCTTCTCCAAATCCGCGTAGAACGGATCCGGATTGGAGGAATCCAGAGGCCGCATCAGTGCCTTTTTCGCAAGCAGCGCACACTTGTCGAAGGTTCCTCCGATTCCCACTCCCACCACAATAGGCGGGCAGGGATTCGGTCCTGCATTTTCCACTGTCTCGATAATGAAATCCTTGATGCCCTGAAGACCCGCGGAAGGCTTGAACATCCGGATAGCGCTCATGTTTTCGCTTCCAAATCCCTTGGGGCCCACCGTAATCTTAATCTGTTCTCCCGGAACGATTTCCGTGTAAAGCATGGCCGGCGTATTATCTCCCGTATTTCCCCGGCGCACCGGATCCTTCACCACAGATTTTCTCAGGTAGCCTTTCTGATAGCCCCTGCGCACTCCCTCGTCCACTGCCTCTCTCAGATCTCCGCCTGTCATATGTACATCCTGTCCGATCTCAAGGAACACACAGGCCATTCCGGTGTCCTGGCAGATCGGGACCTCTTCCGCGTCCGCGATTTCAAAATTCTCAATAATGTCATCAAGAATTCCTTTCGCGATTTCTCCATCCTCGCAGGCGCGGCAGCACCGGATCGCTTCCTTTACGTCCTTCGGAAGATGCTCGTTTGCCGCGATGCAGAGCCGCTCCACCGCGTCTGTAATCTGGCTCACATCTATTTCCCGCATATTACTCCACCTCCATAGCTGATATTATAATGATATTTCCTTTTTATACCCCTGTTTTTCTTCTGTGTCTGTCACCCAGATAACCTTGTATCTATCTGGGCATGCTGAATGTATAATTCGGCAGCAGCATCGGCGATACGCTTCCCGTATGCAGGCCGGCCGCCTCCAGCTCCTCGGCGTATTTCCGCAGATGGTCCAGATTCATCTTTCCAAGCTCCACCTCTTTGGCTCTGGCCGCGGCAGCTTTTCCCGCGTTTCGTCCAAACACGATGATGTCAAGCAGGGAATTTCCCATCAGACGGTTTCTTCCGTGGATGCCTCCCACAGCCTCTCCCGCAACGAGCAGGTTCGGAATCACCTTGGTAAAGCCGTCTCCGCCGATCTCCAGGCCGCCATTCTGATAATGAAGGGTCGGATAAATCAGGATAGGCTGCTTTCTCATATCAATGCCGTAATTCAGGAACATCCGCAGCATGGCGGGGATTCTCTTTTCTATCGTTCCTTCCCCATGAAGCATTTCGATCATGGGCGTATCCAGCCAGATGCCCCAGCCTGTGGGAGTCTTGACTCCCTTGCCTCTCTCCGTACATTCCCGGATAATGGACGCCGCCGACACGTCTCTCGTCTCCAGCGGATGCATGAAAGCCTCTCCGTCCACATTGACCAGCATGGCTCCCACGGAACGCACCTTCTCTGTCACCAGCGCTCCGAAAATCTGCGCCGGGTACGCCGCTCCGGTGGGATGGTACTGAATCGTATCCTGGTAGAGAAGGGGAGCTCCCGCCCGGTATCCCATCACCAGTCCGTCCGCTGTGGCGCCGTAATGGTTGGAGGTGGGGAAATTCTGATAATGAAGCCGTCCGGCTCCTCCAGTGGCGATAATCACTGTTTTTGCTCTGGCCACCTTATATTCTCCCGTCTCCATATTCTGAAGCACGGCGCCCGCCACCTGGCCTTTATCATCCTTAATCAGCTCTACTGCTGCCGTAAAATCCACCACCGGAATCTGCCGGTTCCAGACCTCATCGCGAAGCACACGCATAATCTCCGCTCCGGAATAATCCTTGCAGGCATGCATTCTCTTTCTGGAGGTTCCGCCGCCATGGGTGGTAATCATCCGTCCATCCTTATCCTTGTCAAACATCACGCCCAAATCATTCAGCCACTGAATGGCATCCGGCGCTTCCATGACCAGACGGCGCAGCAGCTCCGGCCTTGCCGCGAAATGTCCGCCGCCGAAGGCGTCCAGATAATGACGCTGGGGAGAGTCGTTCTCCTTATCAGCCGCCTGAATGCCGCCCTCTGCCATCATGGTATTTGCGTCTCCGAGACGGAGCTTTGTCACCATCATCACGTCAGCTCCCGCCATGTGGGCCTCCAGCGCCGCAGATGCGCCGGCTCCGCCTCCGCCGATGACCAGTACTTCCACATCGTAATCGATCTTGTCCAGGTCAATCGGCACATTTAAGATACGGCTGTTGGAGTGAAGCAGCGTTCCCAGCTCAAAGGGAGCCTTTTCTCCCTTATTCGGGCCTACCTTAATCTCCTGGAAGCCGTCAGTCCGGTAATCCGGATGGAATCTGCGCAGCAGCTCGTCCTTTTCCTCTGCTGTCATTCTTCTGGGCTCCACGCCCAGACGCTGCGCTCTGGTGGCTTCCACCTTCTTAATTGATTCCAGCATTTCCGCTGTATACATATCCGCTTCCCTCCTTATTTCTCAATATCCCGGTTGTTGTACAGTTCCTGCATTTCCGTGATGGGCTTTTCCATAATCTGTTCGATCAGATCGTCAAAGGCGCCGCTGTGGATTTCCTCCACACGTTTTTCCAGATGCTCCGCCTTCGGCGCAATGTATTTTCCGGTCAGCCTTCTTGCCAGCGTACCCACCATCGGATGAGAAATGCCTGCCGGACAGCGGGAGGTGCAGATGCCGCAGCCGATACAGTCGAAGGACTCCTCCGCGCATTTTTCAAAGTCGCCCCGCTGAGCGTAAGCGATATACTGCATGACATTCAAAGACTGGGGACAGCCCTTGGTACAGGCATTGCAGCCGATGCAGCTGTAGATTTCCGGATAAAGATCCATCATCACCCGCTGCTTCGGACTGATTTCCTCCATATCGTAATTCCGCTTATCTGCCGGGAAGAAGGGCAGCGTGGCGATATACATGCCTTCCTGCACCTGGGTCTGGCAGGCCAGGCAGGTCTTCAGTTCGTTGTTTCCCTTGATTCTGTAAATGGTCGCGCAGGCTCCGCAGAAACCGTGGCGGCAGCCGCAGCCCCGTACCAGCTTATAGCCTGCGTATTCCATGGCCGTCATAATGGTCAGCTCTGCGGGCACGGAATATTTTTTTCCATAAAAATATACGTTTACCATTTCCTGCATGTTCTATGTACCGTTCCTTTCCTTGTTTCTGCTCATGGTTTGTGAGCACCCGATCTTCGTCTTCTCTCCGTCCGTCGCGCTGTCTGATATACCCCGCGCTGCTCTTCTCTGCCTTCGCAGCGCATTTGATATACCCCGCGCTGTTCAAGCTCGATTCCGCCCTGTTTACGTTCTCTCTTTTCCTACTCTACAAGGGCTTCATCTCGCTTGAGGGCTGTCGCCCTATACATCCAGCCGTCTTCGATCCGTCCGCCACGCAAGCGTGCCGTCCGTCTCTCTTCCGTCTGTCTGTGCAGCGCTCGTAGGGGATCAATACTCTGGGGGCAGTTCGTCTATCTCGTCACAGCGGAACACGGGGCCGTCTTTGCAGACATACTTGGAACCGATGTTACAGCGGCCGCATTTTCCGACGCCGCATTTCATGCGAAGCTCCAGCGTGGTATAGACCTGGGTCTTTTCGAAGCCCATCTCTATCAGCGACTGCAGTGAGAATTTGATCATGACGGGCGGTCCGCAGACCAGCACGGTCTTGTCTGTGGCAAATTCCAGTTCCTTCAGATAGGAGGGTACAAAGCCCACATGGCCGTCCCAGCCTTCCTGCTCCCGGTCGATGGTCAGATAGACGTTGACGCCGGGCGTCTTTGCCCAGACTTCCTGAATTTCCTTCAGCTGGACCAGATCGTCCTTGGAACGGGAACCGTAGAGGATATCGATGGTTCCATAATTATCCCGCTTGTCCAGCACATAGTTGATGACGGAACGCAGGGGCGCAAGGCCGATGCCTCCGGCAATAAACAGAAGGTTCTGGCCCTTAAGGGCTGTCTCCACCGGAAAAGCATTGCCATAGGGGCCCCGCACAGTGATTTCTTCCCCCACATTCATTTCGTGAAGATAATCCGTCAGAGTTCCGCAGCGCTTGATGCTGAACTCCTGGAATTCGGTATTGGTCGGGGATGAGGTAATAGAGAACATGGCCTCGCCCACGCCGGGCACCGACACCATTGCGCACTGTCCGGGCATATGCTCAAAGAGCTTTCTGCCATCCCGGCCCACCACGCGGAAGGTCTTTACATCCGGCGTCTCTGTCCGGATATCGGTAATCACGCCAATCATGGGAATCAGCACATCTGTCTTTGTCTTTCCGCCGCAGCTGCACTCACACATTATACCTCACCTCCCAGTTTCTTAATCACTTTTACGATATTTAAAGACGCGGGACATTTGCTGACGCAGCGTCCGCAGCCCACGCAGGAATATAAGCCGTCATAATTCGCCGGATAGTAGACCAGCTTGTGCATGAATCTCTGGCGGAACCTCTGTATCTGGCTGGTGCGCATATTTCCATGGGCCATCATGGTAAAGTCAGAATACATGCAGGAATCCCAGCAGCGGTAACGCTGTACGCCGTTCTTTCCGCCATCGAAATCCCGGATGTCGTAGCACTGGCAGGTGGGACATACAAAGGTACAGGTGCCGCAGGCCAGGCAGGGCTTGTACAGTTCCTCCCAGAGAGGGGAATCAAAAAGCTCCATGGTATGTTCCGGCTTAAACCGGGAAAGGTCCAGGTGGGACAAAGGCAGCTTCTCGATGATCTTCCGGATGGCTTCCTGTTCCTCTGCCACAGTTTTTTCCGCCTCTTCTGCCGGAGTTTCTTTTTCCGTACTTTCCAGAACTGCTTTCAGGCTTTCTGTCAGCGCCTCTCCCTTTTCCGTCAAAGGTTTCCAGTACAGGCTGTCCTCTATGATCCAGGTCTCCACATCGGCTCCGGGAGCCGCCGCGTCGATGCCGAAGTTTGCGCAGAAGCAGGTTTCCTCCGGCTCATGACAGGCCAGAGAGACAATCGTTCCATGCTCCCGGCGGGCTGCATAGAAGGTGTCCACCGGCTCGCTTAAAAACACATTGTCCAGCACTTCCACTGCCTTTACGTCGCAGGCTCTCATCCCAAATACCACAAACGCCCTGTCACAGAGCTTCTGGGGATCGATGGAGAGCTTTCCGTCCTCCGACTTGCAGCGGTAGAGCACCTCGCTCTGGGGGAAGAAGCAGTCCTTGGCGGACTTTACGGTTTTCAGCGTGTCCAGATCAAAGGGCTCTCCTTCGCTCCACAGCCCGTAATTGGTCTGATCGGCTTTCCGTAAGGGGAGGAAGAGATCCTGCGTTTCGCTGATGGCCGCAAAGAGCTCTGCAAGCCCTGCTGTTTCGATTCTGTACATGCTATCTTCCGCCTCCTCTCTCATTTACAATTCCCGGCTCCACGTCCTCAAAGGTGAAATCCGTCAGCGGGGCCCGGCTTTCCGTATCGGCTCCGGCCTGATACTCGCCGTAGAAGGTATTGATATCCTTGATGAATTTCCGGTTCAGAAGCTGAAGCGGGATTCCTTCCGGACATACCCTGCTGCACTCGCCGCAGTCCGTACAGCGCCCGGCCACATGATAAGCCCGGATAATGTGGAACATCTGCTCCTCAAAGGTATCCGCATTGGCCTTCTGGCTGCTGTCAAACTGATTTCCGTCAAACACGCATTTCAGACAGCTGCAGGCAGGACAGACATTCCGGCAGGCGTTGCAGCGGATACACTTGGAGAGTTCTCTCTGCCAGAACGCAAAGCGTTCCTTCGGGGACAGAGCCTCCAGCTCTTCCACCTTCGCGAAGCGGTTCCCTGCCAGTTCTCCCGGCCCCGCCTCTTCGCCTTCCTCCGCGCCGATCAGCTCATCAAAGACCACATGGGTCTTCCCTTTGCAGACCTGGCAGCGCTCCAGAAGAGCGTCCATCAGGGGCATCTCCTTTTCTCCGTAAAGGGTCTTTACCTTCAAGGTGTCTCCCTCGATGGCGGCGTCTTCAATACCCTTGATTCCGGCGTTTAAAACCTTCTCCGCTTTTACAGTGCCGTGGCAGCCCACGCCGATGATATAAGTCTTTTCCCGCTTCACCCGGTGCTCTTTTACAAGCTCGTTCAAGCTGTAGGTATCGCAGGGTTTTAAAAATACAAGCGTCGTGCCCTCCAGTTTTCCGGCCGCGATCAGATATTTGCTTAAGTTCGCGCCGCAGAAAGGATTATACACGAAATCCTTCAAATCTTCTTCTTTGTCAAAATAAGCAGGCTCCGGGTCCCAGCCCATATCGCCCTTTTTCCAGCCCAAGACCCGCGACACGGTTCCGTCTGCCAGAAGCTCTTTTGCTCTTGTGATCAGTTCTTGCATCGCAGATCCTCCAGTCTCACGTTTTCTCCCAGCTCGTGGATCTTCGCCACGAACTCATTCATGGTCGTCGAGAATTTTACGCCCTCGGCCGCGGACACCCATTCCACACGGGTGCGCCCATTCTCCACTCCCAGGTAATCCAGCATGGAAAACAGAAGCGTCATTCTTCTTCTGGTGTAATAGTTGCCCGTAGTATAGTGGCAGTCCCCCGGATGGCAGCCGCAGAGAATCACACCATCGGCCCCTCTCTGGAAGGCTCTCAAGATAAACATGGGATTCACCCGGCAGGAGCAGGGCACCCGGATAATCTTCACATCCGCCGGATAGGCGAGGCGGCTGCTGCCGGCCAGGTCCGCTCCGGCGTAGCTGCACCAGTTGCAGCAGAACGCCACGATTTTCGGTCGGAATTCTGTATTTTCTACCTGCATATCGCATCCACCTCCGCAAGAATTTGTCT